>NZ_JBRJGW010000003.1:0-365086 GCF_053628695.1 Amorphus sp. MBR-141 | reverse complement strand
CACGCCGCCGCCAACCTCTCCGACCAGGCCACCAGCCTCAGGACCCAGGTCGACTCGTTCGTCAGCCGCGTCCGCGCCGCCTGACCCGAAACCCCATGCCGGCGGCGACGCTCGCCGCCGGCCCCTTCACATCCCCCGCAACAATTCGCTGGAACTGAGCCATGGATGACCTGCTGCGCGAGTTTCTGACCGAGACCAACGAGAATCTCGATGTCGCCGACACCGAGCTCGTGAAGTTCGAGCAGGACCCCAACAACGCCGATATTCTCAACAACATCTTCCGCCTCGTGCACACGATCAAGGGAACGTGCGGTTTCATCGGGCTGCCGCGTCTGGCCACCCTGACCCACGCTGCCGAGACCTTGATGGACCGGTTCCGCGAGGGCATGGCGGTGACGCCGGAGGCGGTCAGCCTCGTCCTCACCACGGTCGACCGGGTCAAGGAGATCCTGGCCGCGATCGAGGAACGTGAAGGCAAGGAGCCGGACGGTTCCGACCAGGACCTGATCGACCGTCTCGAGGCGCTGGCCGCCGGCAAGAGCCTTGAGCAGGAGATGGCGCCGGTCGTCGAGGCCGAGCCTGAGGCCGTCGAGGAGGAAATCGACGAGCTGGAGCGTATCTTCCGGGAGACCGCGGTGGAGCCGCCAAAGCCGCCGAAGTCGCCGAAGCCGTCGGCGTCGACCCCGGCGCCGGTGGAGAAGGTGGAGCCGAAGGCCGAGACCAAGGCGAAGGCGAAAGCCGACCCTGCTCCGAAGAAGGCTGTCGAGCCGGCACCGAAGGCATCTGTCGAGCCGGCCAAGGAGGCCGCACCCGGGGCCCCGGCCGAGGAGCACGCTCCGGCGCAGGCGTCGAACGTCTCGTCGCAGTCCATCCGCGTCAACGTGGATACGCTCGAGCACCTGATGACGATCGTCTCCGAGCTGGTGCTCACCCGCAACCAGCTGACCGAGATCGCCCGGCGCTCCGAAGACAGCGACTACAAGGTGTCGCTGCAGCGCCTGTCGACCGTGACCGGCGAGCTGCAGGAGGCCGTCATGCGGACCCGCATGCAGCCGATCGGCAATGCGTGGCAGAAGCTCCCCCGCATCGTCCGTGATCTTGCCCGCGAACTGGGCAAGCACATCGATCTCGAGATGACCGGCGCGGACACGGAGCTCGACCGCCAGGTCCTCGACATGATCAAGGATCCGCTCACCCACATGATCCGCAACTCCGCGGACCACGGCCTGGAGATGCCGGCCGACCGGCGCGCCGCCGGCAAGTCGGACAAGGGGACGATCAAGCTCTCGGCCTATCACGAGGGCGGTCACATCGTCATCGAGATCGCCGACGACGGCCGCGGGCTCGATATCGAGCGGATCAAGGCGAAGGCGATCGAGAACCGGCTGGCGACCGAGGCCGAAATCGCCAAGATGACCGATGCGCAGATCTTCCGCTTCATCTTCCAGGCGGGGTTCTCGACGGCGGCCAAGGTGACGAGCGTCTCCGGACGCGGCGTCGGCATGGACGTGGTGCGGTCGAACATCGAGGTGATCGGCGGCAGCGTCGAAGTCCGCTCGAAGACCGGGGAAGGGTCGACCTTCCTGATCAAGATCCCGCTGACGCTGGCCATCGTGCCGGCGCTCATCGTCGCCGCCGCCGGCGAACGCTTCGCGATCCCGCAATTGTCGGTGGTCGAGCTCGTGCGGATCCAGGCAAACTCGGAGCACACGATCGAGCGGCTGAAGGGGGCCAACGTCCTCCGGCTGCGTGACAAGCTGCTGCCGATCTTCCCGCTTTCCGACCTGCTTCAGGTCGGCACGGCCGGGACCGCCAACCTGGAAGACTCCTTCATCGCCGTCATCCAGGTCGGCAGCCAGACCTTCGGCATCGTGGTCGATGCGGTGTTCCACACCGAGGAGATCGTGGTGAAGCCGATGACGTCGCGCCTGCGGCACATCAACATGTTCTCCGGCAGCACGATCCTCGGCGACGGCCGCGTCATCATGATCATCGACCCGAACGGCATCGCCCAGTCCGCGGCGACGACCATCGACGTCAGCCAGGCCAAGGCCGCCCATGCGGCCGAAGCGGCCAACGACGACGTGGAGGAAAAGGTGTCGCTGCTTCTGCTGCGTGCCGGAACCCCGGAGCCGAAGGCGGTGCCGCTGTCGCTGATCACGCGCCTCGAGGAGATCGAGGTCGCGCGGATCGAGCACACCAACGGCCAGCCGATGGTGCAGTATCGCGGCACCCTCATCCCGCTGGTGTATGCCCACGAGGCGACGTCTGCGAAGACGACGGGCACGCTCCCGGTCCTCATCTTTTCCGAGGACGACCGGTCGGTGGGTCTCGTCGTCGACGAGATCGTCGACATCGTCGAGGACCGGCTGGACATCCAGCTGCCGTCGGACACGCCGGGGGCGCGGGGAGCCGCCATCATCCACGGCCAGGCGACGGCCGTGCTCGATGTCGCGTACTTCCTGTCGGTCGCCTTCAAGGACTGGTTCGATCGGTCCCTTGAGGACGGAACGGCTCCGCGCGGGACGCTCGTCCTCGTCGATGACAGCGAGTTCTTCCGCAACCTCATCGAGCCGGTGCTTTCGGAGATCGGCTACCGGGTGATCGCCTTCTCCGGTCCGCAGCAGGCACTCGAGCACCTGCGGTCGGGCGGTTCGGTCGACGTCATCCTCTCCGACCTCGACATGCCGGAAATGGACGGTTTCCAGTTTGCGGAAACGCTTCGGGCCGATCCGCCCTTCGGGGATCTGCCGATCATCGCCGTCTCCGGGGGGCCATGTACCCCCCAGAAGATCCATCGTGCCCGCGTCGCCGGGTTCACCGACTACGTCGCCAAATTCGATCGGGCTGGCCTGATCGCCGCTCTGACGGAATTCGACCAGCACGTCCGTGGAGAAGCAGCATGAGCAAGATCAAAGTCGTTGAAGACGTCCTGACGTCCGAGCGGCAGTTCGTTACCGCCCGCGTCGCCGGCAAGCTCTTCGGCCTGTCGATCGAGGCGGTGCACGAGGTGTTCTCCCCCGAGGGGATCACCCGGGTGCCGCTGTCGCCGCCGGAAATCGAGGGCGTTCTCAATCTCCGCGGCCGGATCGTCACCACGATCAATCTGCGCCGGATGCTCGGCCTCGACGAGGCGGACTGCGAGCATCGCATGGCGGTCGGCCTGGAGGATCGGAACGAGACGTTCGGCCTGATCATCGATGAGGTCGGAGAAGTCCTCACCCTGGACGCGGCGGCCAGCGAGCCGCCGCCCTCGAACCTCGACCGGCGCTGGGCGGACATCGTCAGCGGCGTTCACCGGCTTCCCGGCGAACTGCTGCTGATCCTGGACGTCAGGCGCGTCCTGGGCGGGATCTCCATGGAAGAGGCGGCGTAAGCCGTCTCTTCGGAACAAGAAACGAAACCACTGGTGGTGCGATGATCAAGACCTGTCTCGTGGTCGACGATTCCCGGACGGTGCGCCGGCTCCTCCGGCGCATTCTCGAGGACCTCTCCTTCGACGTGTCGGAGGCGGAGAACGGCAAAGTGGGCCTCGAGCTCTGCGACCAGTCGATGCCGGATGCCATCCTGCTCGACTGGAACATGCCCCTGACCGACGGGCTGTCCTTTCTGAAAGCGCTGCGTGGGCGCCCGGAAGGCCAGGTTCCGAAGGTGATCTTCTGTACGTCCGAAAGTGATCTCTCCCACATCGCGGAGGCGCTCGGTCACGGGGCGAACGAATACATCATGAAGCCGTTCGATGCCGACATCATCAAGGAAAAGCTTTTTGAAGTCGGTCTGATCGAGACGCTTTAACCCATCTTCCGCACGCGACGGATCCGAAGATGCCCATCGAAGCTCCTACACTGTCCAAGCCGCCCGCGCCGGGGGCCACTCCGATCCGCGTGATGATCGTCGATGACTCGACGGTCATCCGCTCGGTCCTCAGCAAATGGATCTCCGAAGTGCCGGAGCTCTCCGTGGTCGCGACCCATGTCAACGGCCGCCGGGCAGCCGATGACGTCGTCCGCGCCCAGCCCGACGTGATCATTCTCGACATCGAGATGCCGGAGATGGACGGGCTCACGGCGTTGCCGCTGATCCTCGAACGCAAGCCGGGGACCATCGTGCTGGTGGCCTCCACCCTCACCCGCCGGGGTGCGGAAGTGAGCCTCCGGGCCCTGACGCTCGGGGCGGCGGATTATATCGCCAAGCCCGACGCCCTCGCCGGGATGAAGAGTTCGGAGGAATTCCGGCAGGACATCGTCACGAAGGTGAAGCAGCTCGGCGCGCGGGGCCGGATCCGCCACCGGGCGGCCGAGCCGTCTGCCGCGTCGACGGCTGCCACGACCGCCGTTCCGGCGGCCGCTAAGCCGGCACCGGCGGCCAAGCTGCGCAGCTATTCCCGCTCGGCTATCCCCGCCCTCGTCATCGGCAGCTCCACGGGCGGCCCGCAAGCTCTCAACAAGGTGTTGACGGCGATCGGCCCGATGATGGCGAAGGTGCCGGTGCTGATCACCCAGCACATGCCGCCGACCTTCACGGCGATCCTCGCCGAGCACATGGCCCGGGCGTCCGGGCGTCCGGCAAAGGAGGGGCAGCACGGCGAACCGCTGGAGCCTGGCCACGTCTATGTGGCGCCCGGTGGACACCACATGATCGTCGCCAGGTCCGGCGGGCGGGTGGTAACGAAGATCACCGACGATCCGCCGGTCAATTTCTGCCGGCCGGCCGTCGATACCCTGTTCTTTTCGGCGGCCGAAGTGTTCGGGGCGGGTCTGCTCGGGGTCGTGCTGACAGGCATGGGGGCGGATGGTGCCAAGGGATCGGTGGCGATCGCCGATGCTGGCGGCAGCATCATTGCCCAGGATGAAGCTTCCAGCGTCGTCTGGGGAATGCCCGGTGCGACGGTCGCGGCAGGTGCCGCGTGCGATGTGCTTCCGCTCGACGACGTTGGCCGGAAGGTCGCCCGCATGCTCTCCGGAGGACGCCTATGATCAGCACGGCCGACTATGAATTCCTGCAGCGGTTCCTGAAGTCCAGGTCCGGTCTCTCCCTGTCCGCCGAGAAGCACTACCTGCTCGAAAGCCGGCTGATGCCGGTGGCGCGCAGCGTCGGCTGCGGGTCGCTCAGCGAACTGGCGCAGCTGCTGCGTCGCCCCGGCCAAGATGCGGCGGGCGAGAGGGTGGTCGACGCCATGACCACCAACGAGTCGCTGTTCTTTCGCGACAAGCATCCGTTCGAGGCGTTCACCGGCCGGATGCTGCCGTATCTGCTGTCGAAGCGCTCGATGCATCAGCCGATCCGGATCTGGTGCGCGGCCGCCTCGTCGGGTCAGGAGCCCTATTCGCTTGCGATGCTCCTGCAGGAGAACGCGGCCCTCGTCGCCGGCCGCCGCTTCGAGATCATCGGGACGGACATTTCCAGCGACATCCTCGACCGGGCCCGCAAGGGCATCTACAGCCAGTTCGAGGTCCAGCGCGGGCTGCCGGTGCACTATCTCGTCCGCTATTTCTCCAAGGTCGGCGACGACTGGCAGGTGTCCGAGAAGATCCGCAACGCGGTGACCTTTCGGAAGATGAACCTGCTCGATCCGTTCGCCGGCATGGGACCGTTCGACATCGTCTTTTGTCGCAATGTCCTCATCTACTTCGACAATGAGCGGAAGGTCGACGTCCTCCAGCGGCTTGCCAAGGTGATGCACACGGACTCCTTCCTGGTGCTCGGCGGTGCGGAGAGCGTGATCGGTCTGACCGACACGTTCGAGCTGGAAGGGACGCACCGCTGTCTGTTCAAGCCGAAGGCGCAGGCCTCGGCTCCGGCCATGGCGTTCGCAAGGTAGCGCCCGGCACGACCCCGGGCCCGGATCTCAGAGACTGTCGTCGCTGCCGGGCCCGTCGGAGCGGTTTGCCGGCGCCTGCAATGGCATCGCCTTCTGCTCGCCGTCCCGCCAGCGGCGGACGAGATCGGTGTCGATGTCGAACAGATCGAGCACGCGGCCGATCGTGTGGTCGACGATGTCGGCGATGGAGGTCGGTTTCGAATAGAAGGCGGGCACAGGCGGCATCACGATGGCGCCCATCTCGGTCGCCTGGGCCATTGCCCGGATGTGGCCGAGATGGAGCGGCGTTTCCCGCATCAGGAGCACCAGCCGCCGGCGCTCCTTCAGCACGACATCCGCCGCACGCGTCAGCAGCGCGTCGGTCGACCCATAGGCGATGTCCGCAAGGCTTCGGGCAGAACATGGGGCAACCACCATGCCCCGCGTCTTGAAGGACCCGCTCGAGATGGCCGCGCCAACGTCCTGGATCGGATAGACCACGTCGGCGAGATCGCGCACCTCCTGGACCGAGATGTCGAGTTCGTAGGCGATCGTCAGCGCCGCCGCTCGCGAGATCACCAGATGGCTCTCGATCCCTGACTGGCGAAGCGCCTCCAGCATGCGCACGCCGTAGATGGCGCCCGATGCGCCGCTGATGCCGACGATCAGCCGGTCGGGGCTCGTCACGCGCGGCATTGGCAGGTCTCTCCCGACGGCGCTGCAGTGCGGATCGACGGTTCGAAGGCGGGGTCGGAATTGATGGTTCGGATCACGGTTGGCGGGCTCTTTGGAGAGAGACGGACCGGCGTGGCGGGCACGCCGGGCGAGCTGTCGATGTCTCCAGTGCTAATCGGTCGAACCGGTATGCGCAAACGTTCGCTGATCGAAGGAGACCGACTTCACCAGGGCGAACACCTCCATTCCATCCCGTAGTTGCAGGTCGCCGATTGCCTCGCGCGTCAGCTGGGCGCGCAGCCGTGCCGGCCCCACCGCGAGCTGCACCTCCGCGAACGCCGTCTCGGGATCCTCGACGATCCGCAGGATCGTTGCGTCCAGGACGTTGCGCACGCTGATGCCAACCGGTCGGGTCAGGGAAACCGACACGTCCCGGGCGCGGATGCGCAGGCGCACCTCGCGACCGTCGGGAAGCCCGGAAAACGGGATGGAGAGGGTCTGTCCGGCAAGGTCGAGGCGGGTCATCTTGTAGACGGCATCTGTTGCGACGACGCGCGCCGCGAGCACGACCCCGGCCTCCGCCCGCTCCTGCTCCAGATGCAGGTCGAAATTCTCGAAGACCTCCTCGACCGGTCCGGTCGCTGCGACCGATCCACTGGACAGCACGACGATCCGATCGGCCATCCGCGCGACTTCGGAAACGTCGTGGGTGACGTAGACGATGGGAATGCCGCGCTCGGCCGAAAGCCGTTCCAGATAGGGCAGGATGTCCTGCTTGGTGGCCCGGTCCAGCGCGGACAGCGGTTCGTCCATCAGCAGCAGGCGCGGAGCCGAGAGCAGCGCGCGGCCGACGGCGACGCGCTGGCGCTCGCCACCCGACAGGGCGACAGGAGAGCGGCCGAGAAGCGGGCCGAGGCCAAGCAGGTCCACGATGGGGTCGAAGTCGCCGCCGTGGCCCGGTCCCGCCCGCTTCGCGGCAAACCGCAGGTTGCCGTCCACCGACAGATGCGGAAACAGGCTCGCCTCCTGGAAGACGTAGCCGACCGCCCGCCTGTGCGGCTTCACGAAATGGCGGCGGCGGTCGTCCTGCCAGCACTCCGCGCCGACCGCGATGCGCCCGCCGACCCGCACGAGGCCGGCGATGGCGCGCAGGATCGTCGTCTTGCCGGAGCCCGACGGTCCGAACAGGGCGGTCACCCCTTCCATCGGCACGGAGAAAGCGGCGTCGAGCACGAAGGCGCCGAGACGCTGGGAGACCGCCACCTCGAGACGGTCCTCTCCGCTCATTGGCCGATGCTGCGCCCGAGGCGCTTTTCAAGAAGCATCATCGAGAGGATGACGAAAAACGCGAAGACCACCAGGCCGGCGGACAGAACGTGCGCCTCGGCCCACTGGAGCGTCTCGACATAGTCGTAGATCGCGACCGACAGCACCTTCGTCTCGCCGGGGATGTTGCCGCCGATCATGAGAATGACGCCGAATTCGCCGACCGTGTGGGCAAAACCGAGGACGGCGCCGGTCAGAAGTCCCGGGCGCGCCAGCGGGAGCGCGACGCTCCAGAAGGTATCCCAGGGACCGGCCCGGAGGGTGGCCGCAACTTCCAGGGGCCGGTCGCCGGCCGCGGCGAAGGCGTTGCGGATCGGCTGCACGACGAAGGGAAGCGAGTAGACGACCGAGCCGATCACCAGGCCTTCGAAGGTGAAGGCGAGCGAGCGCAGGCCGAACAGCCCGCCCACCGCTCCGCCGGGGCCGTTCGGGCCGAGGAACAGCAGCAGATAGAAGCCGAGGACCGTTGGCGGCAGGACGAGCGGAACGGCCACGACCGCGGCCACCGCCTCCTTCCATCGGGCCCGCGATCGGGCGAGCCACCAGGCGATCGGGGTTCCGACGATCAGGACCAGGATGGTGGTGATCGCCGCCAGCTCGATGGTGAGCCGGATCGGCGACCAGATGTCGGGGTCGAGCATGACGGTCCTGATCGATCGGGGGCGGGGTCAGTCGATGAAACCGTACCCGTAATGCTCGATCACCGCACGGGCTTCGGGGCCTTTCAGGAAGGCGACGAAGCGCTTTGCGGTCGGGTCGTCCGCCGCCGACGTCAGCAGCACGGCGTCCTGGGAGATCGTGTCGTAGAGGGTCTGGGGCACCGGCCAGCGCGAGCCGCCGGTCACCTCGGCAAGCTGGGAGAGGGCGACAAAGCCGACTTCGGCGCTCCCCGAGGCAACGAACTGGTAGGTCTGCGCGATGTTGGTGCCCTGGACGAGCTTCGGCGCGAGATCGTCGTAGACGCCGAGCCCCTTCATGGCCTGGACGGCGGCGGCGCCATAAGGGGCCGTCGCCGGGTTGGCGATCGCGAGCTTCTCGAAGGAGCCGTCCTTCAATGTCTCTTCGCCGGTCACCAGCGACGGATCGGTGGAGTAGAGCACGATCTTGCCGGTTGCGTAGGTGAAGCGGCTGTCAGCGACGGCGAGGCCGTCGGCGACGGCCTTTTCCGGGCGCGCCTGGTCGGCGGCGAGGAACACGTCGAACGGCGCGCCCTGGGAGATCTGGGTGAACAGCTGGCCGGTTGAGCCGAAGGAGAGGACGGCGGTGTCGCCGGTCGCAGCCTCGAACTTCGCGGCGATCTCCTTGGCCGCCCCGGTGAAGTTCGCCGCCACCGCGACGTGAACGTCGGCCGCCTGGCTCGCGCCGGCGCCAGCCGCTGCGAAGGCAATCGCCGCCGCCAGTCGAAGTCCCGCCCCAAGCCGCGTCATGTGTCCCCCTCGATCGCTCGAATCGCTATATCCAATTGAATACAGCGATCCTAGGCGTCCCCGTTTCGGTTGGCAAGCCGATGCGCATTGGAGCTCCCGGCGTCCGGTGGCGCGTGCAGGGCGAGCAGGTCGCCTGGGGCGCCGAGCTTCCGGACGGCCGATCGGACATCCAATCTAGTTTGCAAATAATTCGCAGTTGCAAAATGGTCGCGTCGACGCTAGACCATGGGTCCATGGCCTCAATTCCGGAGACGACATGCAGCCAGGACGGGAAACGCCCGAGAGCGCCACGGGCAATCCGCGGACGGACCACCGGTCGGCCACGGCCGGTCGGCGCGGCGGTGCCGTGACGGCCATTGGATGTCGGATCGCGGTGCTTGGCGCGCTGTTGGCGGCGGCGCTGCAGGGCACGCCGGCCCGGGCCGCCGAACAGATGAAGGTGGTGACGACCTTCACGGTGATCGCCGACATGGCCCGCAACGTCGCCGGCGACGCCGCCGTGGTGGAGTCGATCACCAAGCCCGGCGCGGAGATCCACAACTACCAGCCGACGCCCGGCGACATCATGAAGGCCCAGGATGCCGACCTCATCCTGTGGAACGGGCTGAACCTGGAGCTCTGGTTCGAGAAGTTCTTCCGCAATCTCCGCGACGTGCCGAGCGCGACGGTCTCGGACGGCATCGAGCCGATGAGCATCGGCGACGGACCCTACCGGGGAAAGCCCAACCCCCACGCCTGGATGTCGCTCGGCGGCGCGTTGCGCTACGTCGACAACATCCGCGACGCCTTCGTCGCCCACGATCCCGCCAACGCGGCCGCGTACGAGGCCAATGCGGACGCCTACAAGCAGCAGATCCGGGCGACCATCGAGCCGATCCGCGACGAACTGGCGGCGATCCCCGAAAGCCGGCGCTGGCTGGTGACGAGCGAGGGCGCGTTTTCCTATCTCGCCCGCGACTTCGGCCTCAAGGAGCTGTTCCTCTGGCCGATCAACGCCGACCAGCAGGGCACCCCCCAGCAGGTGCGCAAGGTGATCGACGCGGTGCGCGCCAACGACATCGGCTGCGTCTTCTCCGAGAGCACCATCTCGGCCAAGCCGGCCGAGCAGGTCGCCCGCGAGACGGGTGCCGAATACGGCGGCGTGCTCTACGTGGATTCCCTCAGCGACGCCGACGGACCGGTGCCGACCTACGTGGACCTCCTCAAGGTGACATCGGACACGATCGCCACATGCTTGACGCGCTGAGCCCGCACAGGACGACACCCGACGTGGAGCGCGCCGGCGCCGGCATCTCCGTGTCCCATGTCACGGTGACCTACCGCAACGGCCACACGGCGCTGCGCGACGCGAGCTTCGCGATCCCGACCGGAACGATCACCGCGCTCGTCGGGGTCAACGGCTCCGGCAAATCCACCCTCTTCAAGGCGATCATGGGGTTCGTGCGGGCCTCGAAGGGTGAGATCAGCGTCCTCGGCCAGAGCGTATCGAAGGCGCTCAAGCAGAACCTGATCGCCTATGTCCCCCAGGCCGAGGAGGTCGACTGGAACTTTCCGGTCCTGGTCGAGGACGTGGTGATGATGGGTCGCTACGGCCGCATGAACATGCTGCGGATTCCCTCCGCCGCCGACCGCGCCGCGGTGACGTCGGCACTGGCGCGCGTCAGCATGTCGGATTTCCGCCACCGGCAGATCGGCGAGCTCTCCGGCGGCCAGCGCAAGCGCGTCTTCCTCGCCCGCGCGCTCGCCCAGGACAGCCGCGTGATCCTCCTCGACGAGCCGTTCACCGGCGTCGACGTGAAAACCGAGGAGGCGATCATCCGCCTGCTGGCGTCGCTGCGTGACGAGGGACGGGTGATGCTCGTCTCCACCCACAACCTCGGTTCGGTGCCGGAGTTCTGCGACCGCACGGTGCTGGTGAAGAACACTGTGCTCGCCTACGGCCCGACCCCGGAGGTGTTCACCCAGGACAATTTGGAGAAGGCGTTCGGCGGCGTGCTGCGCCACTTCGTGCTCGGCGAGACCGAGGTCGGCCAGCCGCGCGCCGTCGGCGTCATCACCGACGACGAGCGCCCCTTCGTCGTCTACGGCGACGAGGTCGACCCCGTCGCGCCTGAAGGTGGTCTGCGCCCGTGATCGACCTGCTGCTCCAGCCCTTCGGCTACGGCTACATGATCAACGCCATGTGGGTCTCGGCGCTGGTCGGCGGGGTCTGCGCCTTCCTCTCCGCCTACCTGATGCTCAAGGGCTGGTCGCTGATCGGCGATGCGCTCTCCCACTCGATCGTGCCCGGCGTGGCGGGGGCCTACATGCTGGGCCTGCCCTTCTCCATCGGCGCCTTCTTCTCCGGCGGGCTGGCCGCCGGTGCCATGCTGTTCCTCAACCAGCGCACCAAGCTGAAGGAGGACGCCATCATCGGGCTGATCTTCACGTCCTTCTTCGGCCTCGGCCTGTTCATGGTCTCGCTGTCGCCGACGTCGGTGAACATCCAGACCATCGTGCTCGGCAACATCCTCGCCATCACGCCGGCCGACACGCTTCAGCTGGCGCTCATCGGCTTCGTCTCGCTGGCGATCCTGCTCTTCAAGTGGAAGGACCTGATGGTCACCTTCTTCGACGAGAACCACGCCCGCTCCATCGGCCTCAATCCGACCTTCCTCAAGCTCCTGTTCTTCACCCTGCTGTCGGCCTCGACGGTTGCCGCGCTGCAGACGGTCGGGGCGTTCCTGGTCATCGCCATGGTCGTCACACCCGGCGCCACCGGCTACCTCCTCACCGACCGCTTCCCGCGTCTGCTGGTCATCTCGGTCGCCATCGGCGCGGTGACCAGCTTCGTCGGCGCCTATGTGAGCTATTTCGTCGATGGCGCCACCGGCGGCATCATCGTCGTCCTGCAGACGCTGGTGTTCCTCACCGCCTTCGTGTTCGCGCCGAAGCACGGGATGCTGGCCGCGCGCCGGCGTGCCGCCGAGGCGCTGAAGGAGACCGCATGAGCATGGAGAGCCTGCTGCTGCCCTTCCAGTTCGAGTTCATGCGCAACGCGCTGATCATCTCGGTGCTGGTGGCCGTGCCGGCGGCGCTGCTGTCGTGCTTCCTGGTCCTGAAGGGCTGGTCGCTGATGGGAGATGCCGTCTCCCATGCGGTGCTGCCGGGCGTGGTGATCGCCTACATGGTCAAGATCCCGCTCGGGGTCGGCGCGTTTGCGGCCGGCATGGTGTGCGCGCTCGCCACCGGGTTCCTGAAGGAGAACAGCCGCATCAAGCAGGACACGGTGATGGGCGTCGTGTTCTCCGGCATGTTCGGGCTCGGGATCGTGCTCTACACCAAGATCCAGTCCGACGTGCATCTCGACCACATCCTGTTCGGCGACATGCTGGGCATCGGCTGGGGCGACATCCTGGAGACCGGGATCATCGCGCTGGTCTGCGGCGGGCTGATCATCGTGAAATGGCGCGACCTGCTGCTGCACGCCTTCGATCCGGCCCAGGCCAGCGCGGTCGGGCTGCCGGTGCGCGTCCTGCACTACGGACTGCTGGCGATCCTGTCGCTCACCATCGTCGGCGCGCTGAAGGCCGTCGGCATCATCCTGGCCATTGCCCTGCTGATCTCGCCGGGCGCCATCGCCTTCCTGCTGACGCGCAGCTTCGGACGGATGATGGTACTGTCGGTGGCGCTCGCTGTCGGCTCGTCGTTCGTGGGCGTCTATCTGAGCTTCTTCATCGACAGCGCCCCGGCCCCGACCATCGTGCTGCTGCTGGCCATCGTGTTCGGCGCGGCCTTCGTCTGGTCGATCGTCCAAACGGCGCGGGCGCAGAAGCAAATCGCCGGGCCGGAGGCCCAGCCCTAAAGTTCCACCGTCGTGATGTGATTGTCCCAGGCGATGCCCCGGTCCTCGCGCACCAGCGCGCCGTCGCGCCACAGGTGGCCCCTGCCGTCGGAGTAGACGAAGCCGCTGCCGTAGGCGGTGAGGCCGCAGGTGTCGGGCACCACGCGCTGGTCCAGCACCTTCCGGGTGGCGATGTCGAACACTGTCATCGAGCCTCCGCGCGGGCTGGTCGAGGCGACCCGCTTCCCGTCGAGGCTGGTCGCCATGGCGCCGATGTAATGGTTCATGGACCGGTAGATGCCGTCGTCGGCGGCAACCAGCGCCACGTCCCGGCCGCGGGCGTGGCTGCCCACCAGCTCCACCCGGTCGGTCTGCGGTCCCTCGTACTGTCCGCCGAACCAGATCGAGCCGTCGCCGGCCTCGGTCAGGTGGCGGATCGACATCTGGTGGTAGCTCGCCGGCAGCACGGCCCGGTCGATGAGGTCCCCGGTCTGCGCGTCCACATAGGCCAGGCACGGCTCCATGGTCGCGAGGTTGAGCTTCATCCGGGGAAAGTCCGGATGGGTGGCAAGGCCGCCGTTGGCGATGGCGATGGTGCGCTTGTCGGACATCAGCATCGCCTGGTGCGGGCCGATGCCGCCCGCGTCGAACTCGCCGATGCGCCGGTAGCCGCCGGTGGCGTCGTAGAGGCCGAGAACCCCGCGTTCGCCGTCGAAGTCGTTCTCGGTGGCAAAAAGCGTACGCCCGTCGGCGGAAAAGAACCCGTGGCCGTAGAAGTGCCGGTCTTCGGGCGGGGTGAACACCAGCACCCGCTTGCGGTTGACCAGATCGAGAACCATCGCGAACCGGTCCGGCCGGCGGGCGAAGATGACGGCGGTGGACCGGTCCGGCGAGATGGTCGCGTCGTGGCCGCGCCGCTCCAGCGGCTCGGAGAACAGCACGCGTCCGTCGGGATCGAAGACGCAGGCGGTGTAGCGGCCGTCGGTCTCGCGGCGGCAGGCGACGAAGGCGGGGATGCCGTCGGCGTGGGCGAAGCGGCAGAGCGGCGTGAAGCCGAGGGCGGCGATGCCGGCGAGGACGGTGCGGCGGTTGAAGTCCATCGGGGGAGGCTCCGGGTCCGGTGGGTTGGCGTCCGGCGGCCCTTTTCGGGTCGTCACTGTGGCTCGCGGTGCGAGACTGCAGGCAATGTGAACGGCTGGGCGGTGATCGGGATCTAGTCGCCGTCGAGGGAGTTGAAGCCGAGGATCAGGCCCAAGGCGGCCGGGTAGCGGGCGCCGAGGATCTCCAGCGCACCGGTGATGGGGATCGTCGCATAGGTCAGGCGCTCGTGCGCGGCCGGATCTTCGGCGATCTCCGTCCACGGGCGGCCGCTTTCGCGAAGCGTCTCGAACACCTTGCTGGCTTCCGACAGCTGGAAGCGCAGCGAGCCGGCATTGAAGGCGGCGTCGGCGGGCAGCAGGTCGGCAAGACCGCCCTCTTCCTGAAGCGTCTCGATCGCCTGGAGGTTTGCCTCGAGCGACGGCAGCACGAGCCCGGACCGCCAGAACGGCGCGAGCTTCGGCTTGGCGTCGTCAGGCGTCTCGCCGATCACCGCCAGGATCTTCATGTCGCGGTCGACCTGCAGCTGCTCGCGGCCGGCCTGCAGAAAATCCTGGACGACTTCGCCGTGGCTGCGAAAGACCGGGTTGTCGGGTCCGGCGGCGATCAGCAGGGCGCCGTAGCCGTCGGGGGCGGTCCAGCCGTCGCGGATGGCTTCGGCGGTCTTCAGGATCGCGCCGGAAATCGCCTCGGCATAGTGGCAGCGGTAGCCGGCTGGCGCCTCGGCGAGCGCGGCCGCGTCGTCGTCGGCGATCACATAGTCCAGCGCCAGGAGACCCTGGACGGCGACGCTCTTGGCGCGCAGCGAGTCCACCTCGAGCGCCGACGGGTCTTCCTCGGCCAGCAGGGCCTGCACCTGGCGCTGGCCGATGCTGCGCCGGTCCGGCCAGAAGAACAGCCGTTCGAAGCGGTTGTCGTCCCGTGCCGGGCCGAACCGGTAGGGCTCCACCGCCGAGAACGCGAGCACCAGATCGGCGAAGCGGTCGCGCGCGACCTGCAGGGTGTCGTCACCGGGCGCCGCGCACAGGTCGGCGATGGCGGTCTGTTCGTCGCGGGCCGCGTCGACGAGCCGATCATAGGACGGCACGATCACGCGGGAGATGATCCGTTCGACCGCCGGCTTGAAGGCGACCGGCGTGCCTGCCTCCTGGGCGCTTCCAGGGGCCGCGCCCAGCGTGGCCGCCAGCAGCAGGGTGATCGGCAGTGCGCGGAGCGTCGAGATCAACATGGTTCGCACCATCACAGCGATTTCAGGAACGTGAGAAGATCTGCCCGGTCGTCCGGCGACAGGGCGGCGAACACGTCTCGCGACGCCTGCGCCTCGCCGCCGTGCCAGAGGATGGCCTCGGTGAGGTTGCGCGCCCGGCCATCGTGGAGGAAGAAGCTGTGCCCGCTGACGGTCTCGGTCAAGCCGATGCCCCAGAGCGGCGCCGTGCGCCATTCGCGCCCGCTGGCATCGCCCACCGGCCGGCCGTCGGCGAGGCCGTCGCCCATGTCGTGCAGCAGCATGTCGGTGTACGGCCAGATCAGCTGGAAGCGCAGCTCCTCCTGCTCCGCGTCCCGCCGGGTCACGTATTTCGGAACGTGGCAGGCGGCGCAGCCGGCCTCGTAGAACAGCTTCTTGCCGGCGAGCACCTCGGGGGCGTCAATGTCCCGGCGGGCGGGAACGGCGAGGTTGCGCGAGTAGAAGGCGACGAGATCCATCACCGGATCGGGCGCCTCGGTCGTCCCGAGCCGCTCCTGCACCCCGGTCGGCAGGGTCTTGCAGGCCGGCTGATTGTCGGTGCAGTCGCCGTACGGATCGGGCACTTCCGGCGTCGAAATGCCGATGTCGCCGGAAAACGCGTTGGCCGACTGGGTGCGCACGTCCGGCATCGAGGCCTTCCAGCCGAAGCGCCCGAGGGTCAGCTCGGACGTCTCCGGATCGAGCACCAGGTTCGGCTCGCCCGAAATGCCGTCTCCGTCCGCGTCCTCGGGGTCGGCATGGGCGAGGATGTCGGCCGGGTGAATGGCCTCCAGAAGGCCCAGCCCGATCATCGGCGGGGCGACGCGCGGTGAGAGCAGCACGTCCGGGTCCATCGGGCCGTAGCCGAGGTCGGTCACCGAGTAGGTCGGCGCGAGCAGGACTACGGTCTCGCCGCCGGCGAGCGATACCGGCAGATCCTCGTAGTCGATGCGCATGCGGCCTTCGATCGGGATGCCGGGTGCTGCGAAATCCTGCAGCTGGCCGCCATAGGTCGGCTCCGGCACCGACAGCAGCACCTTGGAGTCCAGCGCCTCCCGGTCGATGTCGGTCTTCGGCGGCACGGAAAGTCGCAGGAACATCGAGGTCGCCGCATCGTCGGGCCCCGCCGGCGGATGGCCGCGGCCGTCCTTCAGGTGGCAGCGCTGGCAGGACCGCGCATTGTACAGCGGCCCGAGGCCATCCGACGCCTGTGTGGACGAAGGGGCCGGCACCCAGAGCTTCTTGAAGAGCCCGTTGCCCAGCTTGAAGTCGCGCTCGCCCTCGAAGGACAGGTTGGCGGAGAAATCGGAGAAGGAGTTGATGTCGACGGTGGCGCGCGACGTCGCCGCTCCGGCCGGCATCGCCTCGAAGCGTTCGGGCTTGGAGAAGTCCCGGGTGGGCGCGACCACCTTGTCGACCCGGGCTCGATCCTTCGCCGTCAGGTCGGTGCGGGTGGTCGGGATGGTGTCGGCTTCGGGGGAATTTCCGTCCGGTCCGGCCGAGGCCGAGAGTGCCGCGGCAGCGGCGATCAGCAGACCGGTGGCGAGCGGCAGAACGTGCCGTGCGCGCGGGCCGGTGGTATGCGCCGAAAGGACCATGGAAGCGGTCATGCACTCGATGCGGGGTCGGCGGCCGGGAGGCTGGCATCCCGTGTCTGCGCGCCGGTCCCGGCAGGGGTCGTTCGGGCGGGGGGCGCGGCGGTCGGCCGACGGAGCCCGCTATGTGCCCGAAAAGGCGAAAGGCGGGCCGGAGCCCGCCCCTCTATTCAGCCGGACGGAAGCGTCCGTCAATCACTGAAACACGGCGTTCGGGTTGTCGAGGCTGTCGGAGCCTTCGAACTCGATGGCCGACAGGTCGAGGATGGCGACCGCGCGCTCGATGGACCGGGTCTGGTCGATCAGTCCGTCGATCGCCGCCTGAACCACCGCGTTGCCGACGTCGTTGCCCTCGCCGATCATCTGGTCGTAGGCCTCGATCGTCTCGCCGCGCGCCTTCATGATCGCCATGGCTGCGACGGTCGCGTCGAGCTTGGCCAGCAGTTCGTCGTTCACCGCCGGGTCGGCTGCGGCGACCAGGTCGCTGATCGACGGGCCCTCGACGATGCTGCCGTCGATGCGGCGATAGTGGCCGGTGTAGACGTTGCGGATGCCGAGCTGGTCGAAGTAGTGCGAGTTGAACGTGTTGTCGGAGAAGCAGTCGTGCTCTTCCTCCGGATCGTGCAGCAGCAGGCCGAGCTTCATGCGCTCGCCGGCCAGCTCGCCGTAGGAAAGCGACCCCATACCGGTCAGGATGGCGGACAGGCCGGCAGGCTCGTCGTCCATCAGGGCGGTGCGGGCGGCGCCGTCCGCGGTCCAGTTCCCCACCATCTCCTCGAGGTCGGCAACGAGCAGCGTCGAGGCGGCCTTCAGATACTGGGCGCGACGGTCGCAGTTGCCGTGGGTGCAGGCGTCGCCGCTGGCGTAGTCGCTTGCCGGGCGGACGCCGGCGCCGGCGCCGGTGCCGTTCAGGTCCTGGCCCCACAGCAGGAATTCGATGGCGTGGTAGCCGATGGCGACGTTCGCCTCCACCTCCTCGGCCTCCTGCAGCTTGTCGGCCAGCAGCTCCGGAGTGATCTCGGAAGCGTCGACCTTCTCGCCGTTGATGGTGATCTGCGGGTTGGCGATCACGTTGACGGTGTAGAGCGCGTTGGAATCGGAGTCGGTGCCGTAGGAGGCGTCGACATAGTCGATCAGGCCTTCGTCGAGCGGCCAGGCGTTCACCCGTCCCTCCCAGTCGTCGACGATCGGATTGCCGAACCGGAAGGCTTCGGTCTGCTGGTAGGGCATGCGGGCGGCGACCCAGGCGGCCTTGGCGGCCAGCAGCGTGGCGTCGGACGGGTTGGCGATCAGCGCGTCGATGGCGGCGTCGAGCGCGGTCGCCGTCTTCAGCGAGTCCTCGTAGCCGGCGTGGGCGATGTCGGCGTAGGTCGTCAGCACGTCCTTGGGCGACTGGGCCGCCGCGGGTACGCTGAACGCCATCACCGATGCGGCGACGGCAAGAGAGAGGTCTCGGAACATACTGGTCTCCTTGGAAGATCGAATTCGGCTGACGCTCAGTGGAACCGCCCGACCGGCGGCCGGGTGACGATGTCTTTCATCATCTCCGCGGGGATCGGCAGCAGCGCCTGTCCAAGATCCATGAGCGTCGCGGCGTAGCGGCCGGCGGCATCGGCGATCTCGTTGCTGCGGGCGCAGCCACCGAGCCCGGAGATGCAGCAGCCACGAAGCGTCACGTCGTTGTGCTGGCAGGCGGCGACGAGGCCGACGGCAAGGCACTCTTCGCGGCACAGTCCCTTCGCTCCGAAGGGAAAGATCCGCAACGGACAGCCGGCGCAGCCGCGCAGCGCCCGCACGAAGCTCGAAAGGTCGGATACGGCGCGCCGGCCGTCGGCGTCGCCGAGCTCGTTCACGTAGAAGCTCCAGGCGAGCTCCCACGGCGCGATCGAACCGGTTTCATAGCCGGCCATCCAGCGTCGATAGCCCTCGACGACGAGCCGTTCGGGGCGCCGCTCAAGATAGCCGGTGGTGGAGGCGGAGGACTCTTGGCGCATCGTGTTCCCCCCGTCGCGCCTGACGGTCGCTGTGCCGGAGGCCGCCGGCTGCCGCCGTGGCGGATGCCGCCTGAAACCTCCGACGAACATCACCCGAACCCTGGATCTCAAGGTTCGGCGTCATTACGAAACGGTTCAAGACTGTGATCGATTTCGTCCCGAGCAATAAATCGGAAAGCAGACCATCTCAACCGTTATCTTTTCGAACCGTTATAGATCTTAAGTAGAATAATTTTAATCCAGTGGCCGATACTACATTGGAAGCCCTATAATCTTGCGGGCCCGGCCGCGTGCCAGGATCGGACGGGCCGGTACGGCCGGCGGCGTCACCCGGTCGAGGCCGGGACGGCGCCGCGCGGCCAGCCCCCGTCGCAAAGCGGCCCTCTCTCCGATATCCATTTTGGACAGATTCGCGCCACCGCCGCGGGTGCGCGTGTGTCACCTTCGACAGGTAACCGGAGGCGCTCCGCCGCACTCCGACAAAAGACAGGGCGTGGCCGTCGAAGTCGCGCCGAACGGGAGGAACACCATGAAGCGCGCGCTCCTTGCATCCGTGGCCGCATCGGTTCTGCTCGCCGGTCCGGCGCTGGCCGACAAGATCACCGTCGGCATCACCCAGAACAACGTCGGCGTCGACAGCTACCAGACGACCTACGAGAAGGCCTTCATCGCCGCCGCCGATGCCGATCCGGACGTCGATGCGGTGGTGCTCGACGCCGGCGGCGACGTCGCCCGCCAGATCGGCCAGATGCAGGACCTGATCCAGAAGCAGGTCGACGTCATCGTGATCTGGCCGACGAACGGCCAGGCGGTGGTGCCCATCGTGCGCCAGGCCAAGCAGAAGGGCATCCCGGTGGTGGTGACCAACAGCCAGATCGCCGACGCCGGGCAGGAGTTCATCGCCGCCTTCTCCGGACCCAACAACATCGTCCAGGGCCAGTATTCGGCGCAGATGATGTGCGACGCGCTGGACGGAAAGGGCCAGGTCGTCCAGATCTCCGGCCAGCCAGGCTACACCACCGCCATCGAGCGCCAGAAGGGCTTCGAGGACGAGCTCGCCAAGAGCTGCCCGGGCGTGACGATCATGGAGACCCAGCCGGGCGACTGGAACCGCGAGAAGTCGCAGCGGGTGATGGAGAACTTCCTCACCAAGTACGACAAGATCGACGGCGTCTATTCCGGCGACGACAACATGGGCGTCGGTGCCCTCAATGCGGCCAAGGCCGCCGGCCGCGCCGACGGCATGATCTTCATCGGGGCCACCAACTTCGCGGTCGGCTACGAGGCGATGGGCCGGGGCGAGTACTACGGCTCGGTCTACCAGTCGCCCGTCGACGACGCCAAGAACGCGCTGGCCACCGCCAAGGCCGTGGTCGCCGGTGAAAACGTGCCGAAGCTCAACTACTTCGACACGCCGAAGATCACCCAGGACAACATGAAGGAGTTCGACAAGCCGGTCTTCTGACCGGCCGTCGACCCCGACCCTTTCTCAAACCACCATCAGGACCGCGTCGAGCGGCAGCGGAGGCGTGCGTCCGCTGCCGTGCGCCCGGCGGGGCGATGCGGCATCAGCGAGGAATGATCCCATGGGACGCATGGAGGGCAGGAACGTCATCGTCACGGGCGCCGGCCGAGGTATCGGCATGGCGATCGCCGATGCGCTGCTGAAGGAAGGCGCCAACGTCTGCTACGGCGATCTGAGCCCGGAGGTGTCGGACGTTGCAGGAGCAGCGGTCGATCGGGTCGACGGCAACGGTGCCGGCAAGGCGATCGGCGTCAGGGTCGACGTGACGAAGCGCGACCAGGTCAAGGCGATGATCGACGAGGTCGTCGGCACGTTCGGCTCCCTCGACGTCAAGTTCAACAACGCCGGCGTGAACAAGCCCATGAACTTCCTCGACGTCACCGAGGAGAACTGGGACTTCATCATGCGCATCAACGGCATGGGCGTGCTGATCGGCAGCCAGGAGGCGGCCCGGCAGATGATCGCCCAGGGCCACGGTGGCAAGATCGTCAACACCTGCTCGATCGCCAGCCGCCAGGGCTTCGACAACGTTGCGTCCTACTGCGCCTCGAAGTTCGCGGTGCTGTCGCTCACCCAGTCGGCGGCGCGCGACCTCGCCAAGCACAAGATCACCGTCAACGGCTTCGCGCCGGGGGTGGTCAACACCGAGCTCTGGCGCCAGCTCGATCAGGATCTGATGGAGATCGGCGCGTCGCAAAAGCCCGGCCAGGCGATGGAAGAGTTTTCCTCCGGCATCCTCATGGGGCGTCCGGCCACGCCCGGCGACATCGTCGGGACGGCCACCTTCTTGGCCAGCACCGACTCCGATTACATGACCGGCCAGTGCATGATGATCGACGGGGGCATGATACTCGTCTGATGCGCAGTCCGCCCGGCGCGTGCGCTGGGCGGACGGGAAAGAGACTTGAAGTCAAGGGCTTGGGTGAGCCGGTCGGTCCGGTTTGCGCTTGCCCGGCGCGGACATGCGTTGAGCCGTGCAGGCGGTCCGGAAGGGCCGGCCACAGCCCCCGAAGACCGGCACCAGACCGGCAGGCGGGGCGGGAGGAGCGATGATGGCGAAAGTCGATGCCGGGGCCGGAAATCCGGCCGAGCGACAACCTGTCCTGACCGGGGAGAGCGTGCGGCGGATCCTGCAGACCCAGGGGATCCTGATCGCCTTCATCCTGTTCCTGATCGCGTTCTCGCTGTCGAGCGACCGCTTCGCGAGCCTCGACAACGTCTCCACCGTGTTCCGCCAGGTGTCGATCATCGGCACCATGGCGCTGGGCGTGACCATCGTCGTGATCGGCGGCAATCTCGACCTCTCCGTGGGGTCGCTGCTGTCGTTCACCACCGTCCTCGTCGTCGACCTGCACGACAAGATCGGACCCGGCCCGGCGATCCTGGTGATGTTCGCGGCGGCCCTCGCCGTCGGCGCGGTGAACGGGGTCCTCGTCGGCTTCGCGCGGCTCAACTCGCTGATCGTCACGCTCGGCATGCTGTCGGCGATCCAGGGGGTGACGCTGATCTATTCCGGCGGCCAGAACGTCGACATCGTCGATCAGGAGAGCACCTGGTTCGCCTTCTTCGGGCGCGACTTCCTGCTCGGGATCGCGGTGCCCACGTGGATCTTCCTGGTGCTCGCCGTCGTCTGCCACATCGTCCTCACCCGCACGACGTTCGGGCGCCGCGTCTTCGCGGTGGGCGGCAACCCGACGGCGGCTGCGTTCTCCGGCGTGCGTCGCGGCTGGGTGGTGTTCTCCACCTACCTGATCTCGGCCGCCGCCACCGGCTGTGCGGCGCTGATCCTCGGCAGCCGCGTCATGGGCAGCCAGAACAACGTCGGCCAGGGCTACGAACTCCTGGTGCTGGCCGGGGTCATCCTCGGCGGAACGTCGCTGCTCGGCGGTTCCGGCTCGATCCCGAAGACGGTCATCGGCGTGCTGATCCTGGGCTTTATCCAGAACGGACTTCTGCTGATGGGCTACCCCTATTACGCCCAGTGGCTGGTCACCTGGGTGGTCATCATCCTCGCCGTTTGGCTGGACGTCGCCTCCAAGCGCGGCCGGCTTCTGACGACCACGAGCTGAGGGAGGCGATCATGTCGTCCATGCGCAGCAGTCTCGCCCGGGTGATGGTGGTGCCGCCGATCTGGCTGATCCTCGGCGCCTGCCTGATCTTCTTCTCGCTCGCCGCGGACAATTTCCTGGCGCTGACCAACTTCACCAACATCCTCATCCAGACGTCGACCATCGGGCTGATCGCGCTCGGCATGACGGTGGTGATGATCAACGGCAACATCGACCTCTCGGTCGGCGCCGTGGTGGCGCTGGCGGCCAGCCTGTCGGTGGGGCTGCAGGATCAGCTCGGCATCCTGCCGGCGGTCATGGTCGGTCTCGGCGCCGGCATCGCGCTGGGCTTCGTCAACGGCATGATCGTCTGGAAGACCGGCGTCGACGCCTTCATCGTGACGCTGGGGGCGATGATCGGCGTCCGCGGCCTGGTGTTCCTCTACACCAAGGAGCAGTCGTTCTTCTCGATGAACTTCGCCTATGCCGATTTCGGCATGTCGTCGTTCGTCGGGCTGCCGACGCTGGCGATCGTGTTCCTCGCCTTCACCGCGCTCATGCACTGGATGATGACCTCGACCACCCACGGCCGCAACGCCTACGCCGTCGGCGGCAACCGCGAGGCCGCCGAGAACGCCGGCATCCGGGTCGGCTGGCACATGGTCGTCAATTTCATGCTGATCGGCTTCTTTGCCGCGCTGGCCGGCATCACGCTGTCCACCCAGATGGGCGCCTCCACCCCCAATCTCGGCATCAACTACGAGCTCTGGACGATCACCGCCGTCGTGCTCGGCGGCACCAAGCTCGCCGGCGGCGCCGGCTCGATCCTCGGCACCCTCGGCGGGGTGCTGACCATCGGCGTGCTGCGCAACGGCATGAACCTCATGCAGGTGCCAGCCTTCTACGTCCTCGTCGTCATGGGCGTGATCCTGATCGCCGTCCTGTTCGTCGACCAGCGGGTGAACAGCCGCGAAGCGGAGGAGCTGAAGCTGTGACCCCGGTCGCCCACCACACCGAAGCCGAGCTCGCCGACCTGCGAGCGAAGGCCCCGCTGCTCGTGCTCGACGGGGTGACCAAGACCTTCCCCGGCGTGAAGGCCCTCGACGACGTGTCGTTCGAGGTGCGCCACGGCGAGGTCCACGCGCTGCTGGGCGAGAACGGTGCCGGCAAGTCGACCCTGATGAAGGTGCTGGCCGGCAACCACCAGGCCGACCGCGGCCAGGTCCATCTCGAAGGCGAGGTGGTGCATGTCGACAATCCGCTGGAGGCGAAGAAGCGCGGCATCGTGCTGATCCACCAGGAGCTCTCGCTGGTGCCGGAGATGACGGTCGCCGAGAACATCTTCCTGGGGTCGCTGCCGACGACGGTGCTCGGGATGGTCGACTGGCGCACGCTGTTCGACAGGGCGGGCCGCATCCTCGACCAGCTCGGCTGCCGCTTTGCGGCCTCCGACAAGGTCGACAACCTGTCCATCGCCAACCGGCAGATGGTCGAGATCGCCCGCGCGCTGGTGTTCACGCCCAAGGTCGTCGTGTTCGACGAGCCGACCGCCTCGCTCACCGACGCCGAGAAGGTGGTGCTGTTCGACATTATCGAGCGGCTCAAGCAGGAGCGCGTGGGCATCGTCTACATCTCCCACCGCATGGACGAGATCTTCACGCTGTCCGACCGCATCACGGTGCTGCGCGACGGCGAGGTCCGCGGCACGCTGGTCACCTCCGAGACCAGCGAGGATGAGGTCACCCGGTTGATGATCGGCCGTTCGCTGGAAGGTCGGCCGAGCGCCTCGGCCGGTGCCGTGGGCGAGGTGGCGCTGGAGGTGAAGGGCCTCTCCTGCGGCGATCTGTTCCGCGACATCTCCTTCTCGCTCCGCCGGGGCGAGGTGGTCGGCATGTACGGCCTCATCGGGGCCGGCCGCACCGAGATCGCCGAAACGATCTTCGGCCTGCGCACGCCGGATGCGGGCGAGATCCGGATCGATGGCGAGGTGGTCGAGATCACCTCGCCGCCGGAGGCCATCCGCCACGGCATCGCGCTGGCGCCGGAAAGCCGCAAGGAGCAGGGGCTGGTCCTCAACATGAACTGCCGGGACAACATGTCCCTCGCCCAGCTGGAAGGGGTCTCGCGTACCGGCTGGCTCGATCGGGGCGCCGAACAGGCCATCTACGACGACTACGCCGACCGGCTGGCGCTGAAGTCTCCGAGCTGGCGCACGCCCGTCGTCAACCTCTCCGGCGGCAACCAGCAGAAGGTGGTGCTCGGCAAGTGGCTCTCCACCAGGCCGCGCATCCTCATCGTCGACGAGCCCACCCGCGGCATCGACGTCGGCTCCAAGTCGGAGATCCACGCGCTGATCCGGCGGCTCGCCGCAAGCGGCATCGCCGTTCTGGTCATTTCCTCGGAGATGCCCGAGGTGCTCGGCGTCTCCGACCGGATCCTGGCGCTCTATCACGGGCGCCTCGCCGCCGAGTTCGACGCCGCGAGCGTCACCGAGGACGCCCTCGTCCAGGCGATCTCCGGCATGTGACCGGCGGCGGCGCCGGCTCCCCTCATCAGGTATTCGAGGCGAAACATGAAGGCAGCACTCTTCTGCGGCGGCTGGGAAGGCCACGATCCCGAGGCGTTCCGCGCCTGGGCGGACGATCTCCTGTCGGCCAACGGCTTCGAGGTCGAGAGCCACGACACGCTGGCGCCGCTCGCCGACCGCGACGCCATGCGCGACGTTGATCTGATCGTGCCGATCTGGTCGTCGGCGCGCTCGGCCCACCGGCCCGAGTTCGGCACCATGACCAAGGACGAGGAGGACGGCCTGCTGGCCGCGATCGCGGGCGGCTGCGGTCTCGCCGGCTGGCACGGCCACATGGGCGATGCCTTCCGCGACCGGCCCACCTACCACTTCCTGATCGGCGGCCAGTTCGTGGCGCACCCGCCCGGCTGGCCGGACAATCCGGTGCCGTCCGACGACTACGTCGACTACGACGTCACCGTCACCAGCCCCGACCACCCGATCATGGCGGGCATCGACAGTTTCCGTCTGTGCTCCGAGCAGTATTATATGCTGGTCGATCCCTCCAACGACGTGCTCGCCACCACCACCTTCTCCGGCGAGCATCTGTGGTGGATCGAGGGGGCGACGATCCCGGTGGTCTGGACCCGGCGCTGGGACAAGGGCCGGGTGTTCTACTGTTCCATCGGCCACGAGGTGGCCGACCTGGAGGTACCGCAGGTGACGGAAATCATGCGCCGTGGCCTCCTGTGGGCGGCGCGGCAGCGACCATGAACGCGCCGACGCGGCGCTCGGGCGAAGGGTTCGGGCCTGCCCCGCCGAAGGTGCGGCAGCGGGGCGCGGCCGGCAGCGATCCGACCGCGGCGATCCGCTTCACGCCCGAGGAGATGCTGCGCTTCATCGATTTCCTGGAGGAGGTCGAGAGCGAGGGCGAGCACGTGCTGCCCCTGTTCACCGCCGATCCCTATCTGCGCATGACCCTGTTCCTGATGCGAAACCACATCGACGGCAAGCTGACGACGATCTCGTCGCTGGCGATCGCCTCCGGCATCCCCTACGCCACCGCCATGCGGCGCATCCAGGACATGATCGGCGGGGGGCTGATCGACCAGCGCGCCCGCTCGGCCTCGGGCAAGAGCTTCTCGCTGCATCCGAGCGCCACGCTCATCGAGGCGTGGGTCGACTACGCCCACCGGGTGAAGCTCCTGGTCGGCAAGGCGCTCGGCCTCTCCGACAAGGGTCGCGGCGCCGACTACTATTTCGGCGGGTCCTACCTCAAGGCGCGCATCATCCCGATGCCGGCGGCGCGGACGACGCCGCTCAACATCACCGCGCCGCTGCGCATCCTCGTCCACGCCGACCCCACCTTCATGACCATGGACACGCTGAAGCGGCAGTTCGAGCAACTGCTCGGGGTGGCGATCCGCAACCGCGCGCTGTCCATCGACCGGCTGCGGCTGGAGGCACTGGAGAACGCCTCGCGTCCGTCCTCGGCCTACGACATCATCGCCGCCGACCTGCCGTGGATCGGCGAGTTCGGCGAAAAGGGTGTCCTGGCACCCATCGACGACTTCGTCGCCCGCGACCACGTCGACGCCTCCGATTTCCACGCCGCCGGCTGGCAGGGCTGCTTCTATCGGGGGCGGCAGTACGGCGTGCCGATCCAGACGACGCCGGAGCTGCTGTTCTACCGCACCGATCTGCTGGAGGAGGCGGGACTGGCGCCGCCGGAGACCACCGAGGCGCTGCTCGCCGCCGCCAGGCGGCTGCACCGCCCCGAGCGCAACCTGCGCGGCATCGCCTGGAACGGCGCGAAGGGCACCCCGCTCGGCCACACCTTCATGTTCACCATGGCCGATTTCGGCCAGCCGGTGGTCAACCTCCGCCGCCGCGGCGCCCACTTCGACACCGGCGACCTGGAGGGCGAGCGGCTGCGTCCGCGCATCGACAGCGAGGGCGGGCGGGCCGCGGCCGACTTTCTCATGCGGCTCCTCGACGTGTCGGCGCCCGAGGTGCTGACCATGTCGTGGTTCGAGCGCGTGAAGGCCTACTCGGAAGGGCGCGTGGCGATGGCCTACGGCTACTCGCTGCTGGCGCCCTATTTCGAGCTTGATCCGACCTCGCCCGTCTACGGCCGCACCGGCTTCCTGCCGCATCCGGCCGGGCCCGGCGCGGTGCGGGTCGCGCCCGTCGGCGGCTACGTCCTCGGCATTCCGGCCAACATCGCGCCGGACCGACGGGAGGCGACCGAGAAGGCCGTGCGGCTGCTCACCTCGGCCGAAGCGTGCAAGCTCTACATCACCAACGGCTCGCGGGTGTGCCCGCGCTACTCCGTCTCCGCCGATCCCGACGTGCGCGACCTGTCGCCGATCATCGGGGCGGTCGACGACATCGCCCGCGACGGCAGCCTGCAGCTCTGGCCGCGGCCGCCGGTGCCGGAATTCGCCGAGATCACCGGCATCCTCGGCGAGGAGATCCACCTGATGCTCCGCCGCGAAAAGACCGTGGCGGCGGCGCTCGCCGACGCCCAGGACCGGGCCGACCGGCTGATGCGGGCAAGCGGCCGCTACTGAGGCCGCAGCGTTCCTTCCGGGCTGCCGCGCTTGACACTGTCCCGATAAAGCTGACAGTCGGGGGCAAGATGTTTGCGTCCAAACCAGGCGCGGCCACGGCGCCGGCCGGGTTTGATGGCCGGCGCCTTTTTCGACGGCGCGGGTCGGGCTATAACACACGCACGACAGGACGGATCGAACCGTCGGGTGATCCTGGAGGAAAACGAATGAGCAGATTTGGACTTCTCGGCAAGGTCGGCACGGTGGCGGCCGCCCTTCTCCTCTCCGGCAGCGTCTATGCCGCCGACACCGTCAAGGTCGGCCTGATCCTGCCGATGACCGGGCCGTTCGCCTCGACCGGCCGCCAGGTCGAGACCGCGGCGAAGGCCTACATGGCCACCCACGGCGACGAGGTCGCCGGCAAGCAGATCGAGCTGATCGTCAAGGACGACGGCGGCGTTCCGGACCAGACCAAGCGCCTCGCCCAGGAACTCGTCGTCAACGACGGGGTGAATGTGCTGGCCGGCTTCGGTCTGACGCCGCTCGCCTTCGCCACCGCGCCGATCGCCAGCCAGGCCAAGGTGCCGATGGTGGTGATGTCGGCCGGCACGTCGTCGATCACCGAGAAGTCGCCCTACATCGTCCGCACTTCGTTCACGCTGCCCCAGTCCACGGTTCCGCTGGCCAAGTGGGCGGCCGGGAACGGCATCAAGACCGTCGTCACCGTCGTTGCCGACTACGCGCCGGGCATCGACAGCGAGACGAGCTTCACCAAGCAGTTCGAAGCGGACGGCGGCAAGGTCGTGGAAAACATCCGCGTGCCGGTCGCCAACCCCGATTTCGCGCCGTTCCTGCAGCGGGTGCGCGACGCCAAGCCGGACGCGGTGTTCGTGTTCGTGCCGTCGGGCGTCGGCTCCGCGTTCATGAAGCAGTTCCGGGAGCGGGGCCTCGCCGAGGCCGGCATCCAGCTGATCGGAACCGGCGACGTCACCGACGACGACATCCTCAACGACATGGGCGATGTGGCCAAGGGCGTGATCACCACGCACATCTACTCCGCCGACCACCAGTCCGAGGCGAACGAGGCGTTCAAGGAGGCCTTCAAGGCCGCCGGCGGCGGGCGTCCGAACTTCATGGCCGTGGGCGGCTGGGACGGCATGGCGCTGATCTACCAGGCGCTGGAGAAGACCGGCGGCGACACCGACGGGACGGATCTGGTCGAGGCGATGAAGGGCATGGCGTGGGAGAGCCCGCGTGGGCCGATCTCCATCGATCCCGAGACCCGCGACATCATCCAGAACGTCTACTACCGCAAGGTCGAGGAAAAGAACGGCGAGCTCTACAACGTCGAGTTCGGCAAGGACGAGGCCGTCAAGGATCCCGGCAAGGCCGGCAAGTAACGGTCTCTGCTGCGTCACGCGCGCCGCCGGAGGGGCTCCCCGCCCGGCGGCGCGCCGACCGGCATGCGAGGCGGATGCGTCGGGGTGATCGGGTGATCCCGGCGGCTCCGGCGCCGTCCTGACGGCGCTTTCCGTCCCCTGCGGCCGGCCCTGCGACCCCGCGCCCCCGAGAGGATCGTCTCCGGGGATGTCCCGCCCGAAGGCGTTTCGATGCTCACCATCCTCTTCGACGGCGTTGCCTACGGAATGCTCCTCTTCGTGCTGGCGTGCGGCCTTGCCGTCACCCTCGGCCTGATGAATTTCGTCAACCTGGCCCACGGCGCGTTCGCCATGGCGGGCGGCTATCTCACCGTCATCCTGATGAACGACTACGGGATCTCGTTCTTCCTGTGCCTGCCGGCGGCCTTCCTGGTGGCGGCGCTGCTCGGCGCGATCCTCGAGCGCACCCTCTACCGCCATCTCTACGACCGCGGCCACCTCGATCAGGTGCTGTTCTCCGTCGGGCTGATCTTCATCGCCATTTCCGCCATCGATTTCTTCATGGGCGCGCGCCAGCAGATCGTCACGCTGCCGGAAATCCTGCGCGGGCGCGTGGAGATCTTCGGCGTGCCGATCGGCGTGTCGCGGCTTTTCATCATCGGCATGTGCGCGCTGATCATGGTCGGGCTGCAGTACGTGCTGGCCTACACCCGCTTCGGAAGCCGCCTGCGTGCCGCGGTCGACGACGGCCGGGTGGCGCGCGGCCTCGGCATCAACGTCGGCGCGGTGTTCGCCATCACCTTTGCGGTGGGCTCCGGCCTCGCCGGCCTCGGCGGTGCGCTCGGCGCCGACATTCTCGGCCTCGACCCCACCTTCCCGCTGCGCTTCATGATCTACTTCCTGATCGTCGTCACCGTCGGCGGCACTTCGTCGATCACCGGCCCGTTCATCGCCTCGCTGATCCTTGGCGTCGCCGACGTGGCCGGCAAGTACTACTTCCCGGCGGTCGGCTCGTTCGTCATTTACGCGGTGACGGTCGGGCTGCTGCTGTGGCGGCCCTACGGTCTTCTGGCGCGGGAGAATGCCCGGTGAGCGCAAAGGACGACACCGTCGCCCCTCCGGCCGCTGCTCCGGGTGCGCGGACGCGGCGCAGCGAGGCCGTGCGGCTGATCACCCGCAAGAATGCCTGGAACCCGCTGGAGATCGTCTTCTGGCTGGCCGCACTCGCGACGGTCTTCCTGCTGCCCAACAGCTACCTGCTCCTCAACGACATCGCCATCCTGGCGCTGTTCGCGCTGTCGCTGGACCTGCTGCTCGGCTACGCCGGCATCCTGTCGCTCGGCCATGCGGCCTTTTTCGGCCTCGGCGCCTATGCCGCCGGGCTGTTCTCGATCCACGTCTCGGCCGAGCCGGTCACCGGCCTGCTGGTCGCGGCGGTGGTGGCCGGGCTGTTCGGCTTCCTGTCGAGCTTCCTGGTGCTGCGCGGCTCCGACCTGACCCGTCTGATGATCACCCTCGGGGTCGCCCTGATGCTGATGGAAGCGGCGAACCAGGCGCGTTCGGTCACGGGCGGCGCCGACGGTCTGTCCGGGGTCGTCATGGATCCGGTGCTCGGCCTGTTCCCCTTTGATCTGTGGGGCAAGACCGCCTACGTCTATTCGCTGACGACCCTGTTCGTCCTGTTCCTGGTCGCCCGGCGGCTGGTGCGTTCGCCCTTCGGCCTGTCGCTTACGGCGGTGAAGGGCAATCTCACCCGCGCCACCTCGGTGGGCGTGCCCAGCAACCGGCGGCTCGTCGCCGTCTACACCATCGCCGCCGTCTATGCCGGCATCGCCGGCGCGCTGCTGGCCCAGACCTCCCAGTTCGTCTCGCTCGACGTGCTCGCCTTCCAGCGCTCCGCCGACGGGCTCCTGGTGCTGGTCATCGGCGGCACCGGCTATCTCTACGGCGGGCTCATCGGCGCGGTGATCTTCAAGATCATGCACGACATGATCTCCACCATCACGCCGCAGTACTGGCTGTTCTGGCTCGGGCTGCTGCTGGTCATCATCGTCATGGTCGGCCGCGATCGGATCTTTGCCGGGCCACGGCGCGCGGTCACATGGGTCGGCGACCGCGCCGCACGCCTGCTGCGGAGGAACGACCGATGACCGTCATCCTCGAAACCGTTTCGCTGGTGCGCCGCTTCGGCGGTCTGGTCGCCACCAACGACGTGTCGATGTCGCTGCACGAAGGCGCCCGCCACGCCCTGATCGGGCCGAACGGAGCCGGCAAGACGACCTTCGTCAACCTGCTGACGGGCGCCCTGAAGCCGACGTCTGGGCGCATCCTGCTGGAAGGCGTCGACATCACCCGCGAACCGGCCCACAAGCGGGTCGGCCGCGGCATGGCCCGCACCTTCCAGATCAATCAGCTGTTCCCCGATCTCACGCCGCTGGAAACCGTGACCTTCGCGGTGCTCGAGCGGCGCGGGCGCGGCATGGACGCCGTCCGCTCCGTGGCAGGCCACGCCGAGGAGATCGACGAGGCGGCCGATATCCTGGAGCGCTTCCGGCTGGCCGACGTGATGGGCTGGAAGACGTCGGACATGCCCTACGGCAAGCAGCGGCTGCTGGAGATCGCCGTGGCGATCGCCGCCAGGCCCAGGGTGCTGCTCCTCGACGAGCCGGCGGCGGGCGTGCCGGAGGGCGAGCGCCACGAGATCCTCGACATGGTCAACGGCCTGCCGAAGTCCGTCGCCGTGCTGCTGATCGAACACGACATGGACCTGGTCTTCTCGTTCGCCGAGCGCATCTCGGTGCTCGTCAACGGCGCGCTGCTGGTGGAGGGCACCACCCAGGAGGTGGGCGACGATCCGCGCGTGCGCACCGCCTATCTCGGGGAGGACGCCGATGCCTGAGCTTCTCCGGGTCGAAAACCTCGTCGCCGGCTATGGTCCGGCGGTGGTGCTGACCGGCATTTCGCTGAGCCTTCAGGAAGGCGAGTCGCTGGCGCTGCTCGGCCGCAACGGCACCGGCAAGACCACGCTGATCAACAGCCTCGTCGGGGTGACCACCTACAAGTCCGGAAAGATCGTCTTCGACGGCAAGGAGATCCAGCGCACGCCGGTCGAACGCCGCGCCGAGCTCGGCATCGGCTGGGTGCCCCAGGAGCGCAACATCTTCCGCTCGCTCACCGTCGAGGAGAACCTGACCGCCACCGCACGGCCGGGAACTTGGACGCTGGAGCGCGTCTACGGCCTGTTCCCGCGCCTGGCGGAGCGCAAGTCCAACCTCGGCACCCAGCTGTCGGGCGGCGAGCAGCAGATGCTGGCGGTCGCCCGGGCGCTGATGCTCAACCCTCGGCTCCTCCTGCTCGACGAGCCGCTGGAAGGTCTTGCTCCGATCATCGTCGACGAACTGATGGGCGTCTTCCACAAGGTCGTGCGCGAGGAGGGACTGTCGGCGATCATCGTCGAACAGAAGGCCCGCAAGATCCTCATGGAGACCGATCGGGCGATCATGCTCGACCGCGGTACCATCGTCCACGAAAGCACCAGCGCCGATCTGCTCGCCGACGAGGCGACCCTCTCCGGCCATCTCGGCGTCGCGCAGAAGCGCGCCTGATCGCCGGAAGACGCGACCGGACCGGCGGCGGGCCGGGCGGTGCGGCTCAGGCGAGCCGGTAGCCGGTGTCGATGACGGCCCGGCCGCCGACCAGCCGCGAGACGCAGGCGCAGATGGTCTTGTTGGCGTGCTTTTCCTCGTCGGAGAGGAAGACGTCCCGGTGGTCGATGCGCCCGTCGAGGTCGACGATGTCGACGGCGCACAGGCCGCACTCGCCGCGCCTGCAGTCCGAGACCATATCGACGCCGGCGTCCGTCAAGGCGTCGAGCAGCGACTGTTCCGGCTTCACGTCGATGGTCAGGCCGCGGTTGAGGATCTCCACCTGGAACGGCAGCTCCGGCTCGGCGCCGGAATCGCCGAACACCTCGTAGCGCAGCCGGGTCGGCTTGCGGCCGCTGGCTTCCCAGAGCCGCTTGGTCTCGGCCAGCATCGGCAGCGGACCGCAGATGTAGAGCTCGCCGTCGGGCGACAGCGTGTCGATTTCGGCGGCAAGATCGATGCGTCGGCCTTCCTCGGCGACGAAGAAGTCGGCGCGCTCGCCCAGGAGGTCGCGGATGTCGTCCTCGAATGCCAGCTGGTCGCGCTGATGCACCCCGTAGACCAGGCGCACCGGCTCGGGGCGCGGCGCCAGCGCCGCAGCCATGCCGAGGATCGGGGTGATGCCGATGCCGCCGGCAACCAGCAGATAGTCCGGGGCGCGCCACGACAGCTCGAACCGGTTGACCGGCAGCGCCAGCCGCACCGCCGCGCCCTCGTCGAGGGTCCACATGAACTTGGAGCCGCCCCGGCTCGCCGCGTGGCGCTTCACCGCGATGCGGACCCGCCCGGCCGGGCAGGGCAGGCAGCTGTAGCAGCGCTCGGCGCGCGCGGCGCCCACCGTCACCGCGACGGTGACGTGGGAGCCCGGTTGCAGCGCCGGCACGCCGCCGTCGATGGTGAATTCGATCAGCCGAACGTCGGCTGCGATGGTCTCGGCGCGGGCGACGCGGGCGTCCCGCCACTCGTTGCGGCCCTTCATGGCGTGTCCTCCGGTCGTGAGCGTGCGCCTCGCTGCGCCCTTCCGGAGCGCTCGGTGCCGCTTCAAGTCTTGATCTGCAGCCGGGTCGTGCGGCTGGTGCGCGCGACCGGTCCAAGCCGTTTGCGTCAGCCCTTCACCAGGAACAGGCCCGGCACCTTGTTCATCAGCTTGCGGTTCTCGATGACGTAGTCGAGGTTCTGCCGCGCCAGCCGGGCGTGCTCGCGGGCCAGCGCCTCGGCGCGGCCGCCTTCCCGCATCTCGATGGCGTTCAGGATCGCCCGGTGGTGCGCCTGGCCGATCACCAGCGAGGCGCGACACTGGGGGATCTCCGCCTGGGCCTCGATGAACGCGCTCGGCCCGGCGAACGGCAGGCTCATCACCCGGTCCAGCTCGCGGCGCACCATCTCGCTGCCGCACAGGCCCTTCAGCGCCTCGTGGAACTCCTGGTTCCGGGCGATGTAGGCCTGGAAGTCGAAGTCCTCCAGCCGCACCCCCACGATCAGGTCGAGCTCCACCATCAGCGCGTTCAGGGTGGCAAGCCGCGCCGGGGCGACGCCGCGCTCGGCGGCCAGCCGGGCGGCGGTGCCCTCCAGCACGCCGCGCAGCTCGATCGCGTCGGCGATGTCGGCCTCGGTGAACGAGCGGACCGCGTAGCCTCCGGACGGGATCATCTCCAGGATCCCTTCCTGCTCCAGGCGCGCAAGGGCGGCGCGCACCGGCGTGCGCGACAGCCCGAGCTGCTCGGAGATGGTGATCTCCGACAGCCGCTCGCCCGGCAGCACCTCGCCGGAAAACACCAGGTCGCGGATCCCGAGGATCGCCTTGACCGATTGGGAGGCGCTTCGCTCGGCGACGGGTTTGAGGGCCATTGTCTACTCCGCAGCCACCCCGTAGTGCGGGGTCGTTTCCTCGGCGATCATCCGGTCGATCAGCTTGCGTGCCCACATCGATCCGGCGTCGATGTTGAGATTGTAGAACACGTGGTCGGGGTTGGCCTCAATCGCCTTCTGCTGGGCCTCCAGAATGAGTTCGTCCTCGCGGAAGATCGTCGCCACGCCCTCGCGCAGCTGGTGGGTGCGGGCCTGGTTCTTGAGGTCGTAGTTGCGCGAGAACGCCCAGAAATACAGGCAGGTGTCCTCGGTGGACGGCGTGATGGTGTTGAGCACGTAGCCGTTCACCCCCTGCGAGCGGTCGCCCTCGGGAGCGCCCGTCCCCGTCGGGGCGACGCCGACGTCGATGGCGATGGTCGCCGGTGCCTCGAAGGTGATGATCTGCCAGCGGTCGACGTTGCCGGGCTTGCCCAGCTGGCCGCGCCAGAACGGCGGCGGCTCCACGTCGCGCATCCAGCGCGTCACCGTCGCGGTGCGGTCGGTATGGGTGGTGGCGAACGGCGATTCGGCGACGGCCCGGTTGCCGATCGACGATCCGTGTACGTAGGTCTCGTGGGTCAGGTCCATCAGGTTGTCGAGGACCAGGCGGTAGTTGCAGGCGACCTCGATCATCTTGCCGTCGGCGGCCCAGTCCGGATGGTCGTTCCAGTGGAGGTCGGGCACCAGGGCCGGGTCGGCGAGCGCCGGGTCTCCGGGCCAGATCCAGACGAACCGATGGCGCTCGACGATCGGATAGCGCTTCACGCAGGCGGACGGATTGATGGTTTCCTGGGACGGCATGTATACACATCGCCCGGTGTCGTCGAATTCGAGGCCGTGATAGCCGCAGATCACGTGGTCGCCGTGCAGCTCGCCCCTGGAGAGCGGCAGCAGCCGGTGCCAGCAGGCGTCGGCGAGCGCACAGGCCGAGCCGTCCTGCTTGCGGTAGAGAACCACCGGGTTTCCGCAGATCTTGCGCGCGACGAGCGTGCGATTGACCTCGACGTCCCACGCCGCCGCGTACCACGCGTTGAGCGGAAACGAATGATCTGACATGGCGACCTCCCTTAGGCCTTCGTTCTTGGTATCCGAATTGTATACAGGTTGACCTCCGCGAGCGCAACGTCGATAACGCGGGCATACGTGGCGTCCGTGAGCGCCGCGCAGAAGCGATGGGTCGGACCCGCGCGGTCCGCGCGCTGTTTCACCGAACCGACCATTCAGGGAGGACTTTCATGACCAAAGCCCCGTTCCGCGCCGACGAAGTCGGCAGCCTGCTGCGCCCGAAGGAACTGAAGGACGCGCGCGCCGCCCACGAGGCCGGCACGCTCGACGACGCCGGCCTGAAGGCCGTCGAGGACACCTGCATCCGCGAGGCCGTCGCGCATCAGGAGCGCGTCGGCCTGAAGGCCGTCACCGACGGCGAGTTCCGCCGCTCCTGGTGGCACTTCGACTTCCTCGCCGGCCTCGAAGGCGTCGACCTCGTCAAGGGCGAGAAGACCATCCAGTTCACCGGCATCCAGACCCGCTCGGAGAGCCTGGCCATCAACGGCAAGGTGGATTTCGGCAACCACTACATGCTCGACCACTTCCGCTTCCTGAAGGAAGTGGCCACCGTCACCCCGAAGATGACCATCCCGGCGCCGTCGGTGCTGCACTTCCGCGGCGGCCGCAAGTCGATCTCCAAGGACGTCTATCCGGACCTCGACGCCTTCTTCGCCGACACCGCCGAGGCCTACGCGAAGGCCGTGCGCGCCTTCTACGAGGCCGGCTGCCGCTACCTGCAGTTCGACGACACCGTCTGGGCCTATCTGTGCTCGGAGAAGGAAATGCAGGCGGCGCGCGATCGCGGCGACGATCCGGAGGGCCTGCAGCAGATCTACGCCGACATGATCAACCATGCGCTGGCCGCCAAGCCGGCCGACATGACGATCACCACCCACGTCTGCCGCGGCAACTTCCGCTCCTCGTGGATCTCCGAGGGCGGCTACGAGCCGGTGGCCGAGACGCTGCTCGCCAAGATCAACTACGACGGCTACTTCCTCGAGTACGACTCCGACCGGGCCGGCGGCTTCGAGCCGCTCCGCTTCCTGCCGAAGGGCGACAAGCGGGTGGTGCTCGGCCTGATCACCTCCAAGTCCGGCGATCTGGAGAGCCACGACGACGTGATGGCGCGCATCGAGGAGGCGCAGAAGTTCGCCCCCCTCGACCAGTTCTGCCTCAGCCCGCAGTGCGGCTTCGCCTCCACCGAGGAAGGCAACATCCTCACCGAGGAGCAGCAGTGGAAGAAGCTGGAGTTCATCGTCGACATCGCCAAGGAAGTCTGGGGCGAGATCTGACCGACGCGCCACGCGGCGCCGTCCCGGCGCCCCGCGCGCGATGACTTCAGAGACTGCGGACGCCGGCCCCCCTCGGGCCGGCGTTCGGCGTTTCGGGGCGGGGTGCGCGCCGAGGAGAGCGCTATCGCCGCGCCTTCGCCACCAGCGCGTCGAGGTAGCGCAGCAGGACGATCACCACCAGGCCGATCGCCCCGGCGATCAGCGCGATGACGACGTAGCCCAGCCCGCAGGCGCTGCCGAGCGCGCCGGCGAGCCAGAGGCTCGCCCCGGTGGTCAGTCCGCGCACGGTGCCGCCCGCCCGGATGATCGAGCCGGCGGCCAGGAAGGCGACGCCGGCCGTCACCGCTTCCAGCACGCGGATCGGATCGATGCGCACCCTGTCCGGATCGGGCAGCGGCAGGTGCAGCACCTCCAGCATGAGGATGGAGAACACCGCCGCGGCCAGCGCCACGAGCATGTGGGTCCTGAGGCCCGCCGAATGCTGCTCGATCTCCCGCTCGAAGCCGATGAGGCCGCCGACCACGGTCGCGCAGATGAGCCGCGCCGCGATCACCCAGATCGGGATCGCGGTCGGTTCGAGAAACGGGATCGGGCCGGTTTCCATGCTCGCCACTTCCGTCAGGCGCGTGCTGCCCTCACGGTCAAGGGCCGCCAAGCCGTTGTTTCGCCGGGTCCCTTCCGTTCAGATCGCGCCGATCTGAACGGAAGGGGAATGCTCTAGAACGGCGTGCCCGCCGCCGCCCGTTGCGACTTCGCGGCGCTCGCCCACCAGTCCAGCTCGTCGAGAAACTGCCCGGACGCCTTGGCAAGATAGTCGGCCTTCGGCGTGCCGTCTTCCGCCAGCGCGTCGGAAACGGACGGCACCGCCAGGATCGTCGAGATCGAGGCCATGCCGAGCTCGCCCAGCACCGGCCGCAGCTGCACCGCCGCGCGCACGCCGCCGTAGCGGCCGCCGGAATAGCTCATGATCGCGGCCGGCCGGAAATACCATTCCGGCAGGTAGTGATCGAGCAGGTTCTTCAGCGCCGGCGGGATGCCGTGGTTGTACTCGCCGGTCACCATCACGAAGCCGTCGGCCCGCTCGATGAGCTGGCCGAGCGCCTCCATCTTCTCCGGCGCCTCGCCTTGCGCATACTCGCCGCGGCGCCGGTCGAGGAGCGGAAGGTCGACTTCGACCGGATCGACGAGCCGGGCCTCGTGGCCGCGTGCCTCGATCTCCCGGCAGATGTAGCGGGCCGCGCGGATGCCCTGGCGTTCGGTGCGGACGGATCCGTAGATCACGGGATACAGCAACGTCGTTCCTCCATCGACGGGGGACGGATGGGCATGCGGATGCCCGGGCGCAATTCAGACGAAGGTTGAACGCCGGCGTGGCGGCCATCGTTCCCTGTGCGCGCGGCGGAACCGGACCGGCAGTAAACCAGGCTGTGGCGGGCCAGGAGAACGCCTGCCGGTTTTCGGCCGTTCGCAGGGAACCGCGGCGCCTCCAGCGGCGTTTGCCTCTCACAGTTGGGGCCGACGAGCAGTTTCCCGCGTTTCGCGTTTGATCAGGTGCGCATGCGCCTCTCCACATGCGTGGGCCGGGCACGGCCGCGTCTCCCCGGACTGTGAACCGGTCGCTCGTGCGGCCCATGTAACCCGCTTGAAAGGCGATGCCACACCGGCCATCCGGTGCGGCAGTTCATAAGTTCAAAAAAAGGAGCACCTGCGGATGGGTCTCGAATTCGGCGGCATTCTCGGTCTGATCATTCTGATCTTCGACATCTACGCGATCATCAAGATCGTAGGCTCCGGCGCATCGACCGGGGCGAAGGTCATCTGGATCCTGGTCATCCTCTTCCTGCCGGTGATCGGCCTGATTCTCTGGCTCCTGTTCGGGCCGTCCAAGCCGAGCCTCAGGTAGCGCACGCGGAACGGCGCAGACCGGCGTCACCGCCGTCTGTCGTTCCGAAGTGTCCGGTGGCGTGTGTTTCGAGATCGGGGCGGTTGCCCCGATCTCTTCGTTTTTGCGCCAGGCCGCGCACGCCGCCGGTCTGCCTCTCCATCGGCGGGCAAGATGATCTGTTGCCATTGAGGTTTCAGGTGCCTGCCCGACCGCCACGCGTCCCGCCCGATCGCTGGCCGGGGCGCCGCACTCCTCTTCACGAAAGTCGCCATCGCCTATGTTCGACCAGCCGCTCGTCGCCCTGATCGCCTTCGTCGCCGCCGGGTCGGTGATCGCCCTCGCCGGCATCTGGATGTCGTCGACGGCCGACAAGATCGCCGACCGGACCGGCTTCGGCGAGGCGCTCGTCGGCGGGGTCCTGCTCGGCGCCAGCACGTCGCTGTCGGGCACCGTGACCTCGGTCACCGCGGCGCTCGACGGCCATGCCGAGCTCGCGGTCGCCAACGCGGTGGGCGGGATCGCGGCGCAGACGGTGTTCCTTGCGATCGCCGACGTCGTCTACCGCAAAAGCAACCTGGAACACGCCGCCGCCTCCGAGACCAACCTCATCCAGGGCGCCCTGCTGATCGTAATGCTCGCCCTGCCGGCGCTGGCGATGGCCTCCCCCGCCTTCGCGATCTTCGCCGTCCATCCGATCACGCCGCTGCTGCTCGCGGTCTATCTGTTCGGCCTCCAGCTTTCGCGCAGCGCGCAGGAAGCGCCCATGTGGCGACCGATGCAGACCGACGACACGCATAACGACGTGCCCGAGGAACCGGAGGCGGACGACGCGTCGACCCGCGGCCTCTTCCTGCGCTTCGCGCTTCTGCTGGTGGTGATGGGCGTCTGCGGCTGGGCGCTGGCGCGGAGCGCGGTGACGATCGCGATGTGGGCCAACATGTCGGAGACGGTGGTCGGCACCTTCTTCACGGCGATCACCACATCGCTGCCGGAACTGGTCACGACGATCGCCGCCGTTCGCCGCGGCGCGCTGCAGCTGGCCGTCGGCGGCATCATCGGCGGCAACACCTTCGACGTGCTGTTCCTGGTGGCGTCGGACGTGGCGTACCGCGACGGCTCGATCTTCCACGCCGTCGGCGAGCGCGCGCTCTTCCTCGTGGTCTGGGCGATCCTGATGACCGGCATCCTGCTCCTCGGCCTCATCCGGCGGGAGCGTCACGGCGTCGGCGGGATCGGCTTCGAGAGCGCGGCGCTGATCACCGTCTTCGCCGGTGGCGTGGTGATCCAGGCCGTCCAGGGCTGAGCCTCACCCCTCGGCGCTTGCCGGCCCGGTGCGGAAATAGGTTTCGTTCAGGACCGTCATCAGGATCGCCGTGATCGGCGTCGCCAGCGCGACGCCCATGATCCCGAACAGCGTGCCCATCACCAGCTGCGCGCTCAGCACCACGGCGGGCAGCAGATACACGGTCTTCTGCTGGACGATCGGCGTCAGCAGGTAGCTCTCCACGGTCTGGATGACGAGATAGAGGCCGAGCACCCACAGCGTCAGCTGCCAGCTTTCCGACAGCGCGACGAGCCCCATCGCCAGGCCGCCGGCGACGGGCCCGAGAAACGGCACGAACGCCGCCAGCCCGGCGAACACGGCCAGCAGCAGCGCCAGCGGCACGCCCAGGATCAGCAGCCCCGCGTAGGTCAACAGCCCGATGATCAGCATCGAGATGCCCTTGCCGATAAGCCAGCGCTGCAGCACGCTTCCGGTCCGCGACACCAGCCGGCGGAGCGTCCGGCGCTTGCCCTTCGGCGCGAAGCGCACGAGGCCGGAGGCGTAGGCGTCGGGCGACACCGCGAAGTAGATGCCCACGACCGCCACCACGATGACGCTTCCGAATATCCCGACGATGCTCGACAGCGCCTTGGTGGCGCTGCTCAGGATGCCGCTCGGCGAAGGCAGGATCTCCTGCAGCTTTATGTCCGCGTTCTCTCCTTCGGTGGACAGTCCGAATGCGGTGAGATTGTCGCGAAGCCGCCCCAGGCCCTCTTCTGCCTGCCCGGCCAGTCCGCTGACCTGCTCGGCCAGGGTCGGGCCGACGAACACCACCGCCGCGACGATCGCGCCGACGGTGACGACCACGGCCACGGTCAGCCCGATCCACCGTGGCAGCCCCAGCGGCTTTGTCATGGCGTTGGCCGCGGCGTCCAGGACGATCGCCACCATCACCGCACAGAGGATCAGGATCAGCACCGACGACAGTTTCCAGACCGCCAGGACGGCAAGCAGGACGCCTGCGATGATGACCGTGGCGTGGATGAGGCCGCGCCAGTCGTAGAGCGCGTCCGTCTGCTCGGCCGAGGCCGGATCGCCGTGCTGTCTGTCCGGGCTGGATGTACCGTCGCTCATCGTGGCGCACGTGTCCTTCTTGGGTTCGAGAGCAGGTGTCCTGCCGATCTCCGGGATGCGCCGGGCGGGGCCCGTGTGAACCGGCGATCTTGAAGCCCTCGGCCGCGTTTCCGTTTCGGATCGCTGATGTGGGCGCGAAAAGGAGTGGCCCCCGGCGCGCCGGATCGCCGCCCCGTCACGGTCAGGCAACGCGATCGCCAACGGGTTGTTCCGTGCGGGCGCTGGGGATGGGCGGCCGACCGGGCGGCGCCAGGTGTTCCCGGTTGGGGGAACCGATCGCCGGGCTCGGCATTTCTGAACCGGGACCTCACGCAGCCAGGGAGCCCCGCCGCATGGCCAATCCGTCGACCTTCTTCAATGCGTCCCGGTTCGACGCCACCCGCGCGCACCGCGCCGTCTATCGCCGCTACGAGATCGCCTATACGTCGATCGACCTCGTCGCCGGGGTGGCGTTTCTGATCGGCTCGGTGCTGTTCTTCTGGAAAGCGACCGAGACGGGGGCCATCTGGCTCTTCGTCGCCGGCAGCCTGTTCTTCGTGCTCCGTCCGCTCGCCCGCATCAGCCGGGAGCTCGAACTGTCGCGGCTGCCGCTTCCCGAAGACGACAGCGCGAAGATGCCCGGTGCCGAGGATGTCGTCGCTGCGCCGCGGCAGCGCCACGCCGGGGGAGCTCCCCGGCCGGTCGGGTCATGAGCCATCTCCGCACCGGGGTGGTCCGCTCGTGAGCAACTTCGTCCGCACCCTCGTCGAGGAATGGGGACCGGCTGGCGTCGCGTTCCTGATGTTCCTCGAAAACGTCTTTCCGCCGATCCCGTCGGAACTCATCCTCCCGCTCGCGGGCTATGCGGCAGGGCGTGGGGACGCGTCCCTGCCGATGTTGGTGCTCGGCGGAGTGATCGGCTCCGTGCTCGGCACGGCCTTGTGGTTTGTCGCCGGGCTCTGGGTCGGCAAGGCGGGCCTGATGGCGTTCGCGTCCCGGCACGGCCGCTGGCTGACGCTGTCCCCGCGCGACATCGAAGCCGCCGACGCCTGGTTCGATCGGCACGGCGGCAAGACCGTCCTGCTCGGGCGCCTGCTTCCCGCCGTCCGGACGCTGATCTCGGTGCCCGCCGCCGTCGCCGGCATGTCGTGGCCCCGCTTCCTCCTCTATACCTCGATCGGCACGACGATATGGTCGGCGGCGCTCGCCTGTGCCGGGTTCTGGCTGGGCAGCAACTACGGGCTGGTGGCGGACTGGCTGGCACCGGTGTCGACGGTGATCGTCGTTCTTCTGGTCGCGGGCTATCTCTACCGGGTGGCAACCTTCAAGCCGTGAGCGGTGACGCGCCGGCCATCAACGTGCTTTCGGCGTTGCGGCGGCGTCGATAGTCTCACGGCGAAGTGTGGGGTGTCACGGCGCGGGAGGCGCGGATGGCCGAGGATCTGACCGGCGGATGTGCCTGCGAAGCGGTGCGCTACCGCCTGCGGTCGCAACCGATGTTCGTGCACTGCTGCCATTGCCGGGACTGTCAACGCCAGACGGGCGGGGCCTTCGTTGTCAACGGACTGATCGAGACCGACCGCATCGCGGTGCTCTCCGGAACGCTCGAGGCCGTCGGGCTGCCGACGCAGAGCGGTCGCCCGCACGATGTCTACCGGTGCTCTGCCTGCCGCACGGCGATGTGGAGCGACTACGGCCGCCGCCCCTATCTGCGCTTCGTGCGGCTGTGCACCCTCGACACCGCCCCGTCGCGCCCCCCGGACGTGCACATCTACACGCGCTCCAGGCTCCCCTGGGTCGGATTGCCGGCGGATGCACGCGTGTTCGCCGAATACTACGATATGCCCACGGAATGGCCCGCCGAGGCGCTGGCGCGACGGCAAGCGGCCTCCGAGGCAAGCAGGGCCTGAACGCAAGACTGCGCCCGAAAGGGGCGCAGCCTGCATACGATTCGGGATGGCACGGCCGGCCGTGCGGCGGCGGCCTCAGCCGGCGGCGGCAACGGCGCGCGGCTTGCCGGCGCGGGTGTCGAAGAACAGCGCCTGGCTGATCACGGCCTTCACGACTTCCGGCTCGAACGGCTTGGTCACCAGGAACGCCGGCTCCGGCCGTTCGCCGGTCAACAGCCGCTCCGGATAGGCGGTGATGAAGATCACCGGCACGTCGATTTCCTCGAGAAGCTCGTTGACGGCCTCCAGGCCCGAGCTGCCGTCGGCAAGCTGGATGTCGGCGAGGATCATGCCGGGATTGGTCCGGCGCGCCAGCGCCGCGGCTTCGCTGTGGGTCCGGGCGATGCCGGCCACCTGATGGCCGAGGCCCTCGACGAGCAGCTCGATGTCCATCGCGATCAGCGGCTCGTCCTCGATGATCATCACCGAGGTGGCGACCTGCGAGGCAATCTCGTGGCCGGCTTCGTCGAGAAGCTCGGAGACGCCGCTCTCGTCGGTGTCGAGAACGGTGGCGGCCTGGGACACCGAGAAGCCCTCGACGGTGGTCAGCAGGAACGCCTGCCGGGCCCGCGGGGTCATCGCCTCCAGATTCCGCTCGTGCGGAAGGTCGGAGGTGTCGACATGGCGGTTGATGTCGATGGAATCCCAGATGCCCAGAAGGACACGGTAGACCGCGACGCGCGGCTCGAGCGTCTCGTCGAACAGGGCCGGTTCGGCAATGATCGCCTCGAGGCAGGCTGCGACATAGGCGTCGCCACCTGCCTGGCTGCCCGTGAGCGCACGCGCGAACCGCCGCAGGTATGGAAGATGCGGCGCAATTGCCATGGCAATCGACATAGAAAAAAACCCCCTTCAACGACTGCAACGGAACGCAGCCTCAGTTCATCGCTCGTTCCGAACGCCGTCCGAGCCGAATGGTTCCGATTCGGCGCCAAAAAAATGTCAATTGTCGGGAACCCGCCCTGACCGAGCGCGTTAGCCTAGGCTAAAGACGATGGACGTCCGAGGGCTGACCAGGGACGTTTTGGTGGGGCGGACAGAAATGTTGGCAGGCAAGTGTTGAGAAAAAAGGATGACAAGGACGTGGCCGACGATACGCCGACCGATCCCATGATGGAATCGGCACCCGACGGCCCAAGTCTTGAGCCGCAGTTGCAGGCTCAGATCGGCCGAAAGCTCAAGGCAATGTACGATTCGTATCTGAGCGAGCCGATCCCCGATCGGCTCGTTTCGCTGCTCGAGCAGCTGGATTCGTTACCCTCTGCCCGGGACGACGAAAAGCCCGGCGGAGGGCGCAAATCATGAGCACGGGCAAGGAAATGAACCCGCGCAAGGAATTGCTCCAGCACATTCCGAACCTGCGCGCGTTCGCCCTGTCGCTGACCGGAAACGCCGATCAGGCGGACGATCTCGTCCAGGAAGCGCTGATGAAGGCGTGGACCTCGCTGGAGCGGTTTCAGCCCGGCACCAACATGCGGGCCTGGCTGTTCACGATCCTGCGCAACGCCTTCTACTCGGAGTTCCGCAAGAAGCGGCGCGAGGTGGAGGATGCCGACGGTGCGATGGCGGCCAAGCTGTCGAGCCATCCCGAGCAGTTCGGGCACATGGACCTGGACGACTTCCGCCGGGTGCTGGAAACGCTCCCGGCCGACCAGAAGGAGGCCCTCGTCCTGATCGGGGCCTCGGGCTTTTCCTATGAAGAGGCCGCCGAAATCTGCGGCTGCGCGGTGGGCACGGTGAAGAGCCGCGTCAACCGGGCCCGCACCCGCCTGGCCCAGCTGCTGTCGGTCGATTCCGTCGCCGACTACGGGCCCGACTCCATCGCCTCGCCGATCATCAGCAACATCCAGTCGAAGGGGCGCTCGGTCGCCTGAGCAGGCGGGCCGGGGGAGGCGACGCCTTCCGGCCCCGGCGCGCGCGCGCCTGCCTGAACCGCCCAAATGCGCGCGCACAGCCGCGTGCGCACCCTGCGCACTACGTCAAGCCCCTGATTTATCGAAGCTTTCCGCAGTGCGCAGCCGAATGGGCACATCGCGGGACACAGCTGCGCATTCGGGCGCTTTTTCGGGGCTTTGCGCGGCCTTTGCTGCGCGCGGCGGGGTGCGCGTGCGCGCGCGGCTCAGTGCGCGACGACTGCGTGCCCGGCGGCCGCGAGCTTTGCGCGGTCCGTGTAGGAAAACAGCCCCTCGCGATCGACCCGGATGAGGGCGCGCGCGATCGCCGAGTAATAGGCATCGCGCGCGGCCGCGTGGGCGCCCGTGCGTGCCCCGATCGCCACCCGCCTATCGGGTGACTTCAGGTGCCCGGCAACCCATGCGAGCGGCCCGCGCGCATCCTCGGCGACCAGCACGAGGTCGGCGCGGGCGATGGCGGCCAGCGCCGCGAGGAGGGGCCGGACGCCCGTGCCGGTGGCCGGCACGTGCACCGCGCCGCGACTGCCGGCGACCAGCGCGACGTCGGCGCCGAGAGTGTCCCCGATCGCCACGAGGCGGAGGGGGCGGCGGGAGGAGGTCGCGCCGCCGTGCCCGCGGGTTGGGGCGGCCGCGAACGGCGTGGATCCAGCCGGACCGTGCCGGCGCAGGGTGGTCATTTCGGTTCCGTCAGTCGATTGTGAACGTCTGATGTCGCAGAGATGGGAAATCCGGCGCGGACCGGCAAGCCCGGCCGGGGCGGCGGACTATCGAAACGCGGCGACATCGTCCACGATGGCCGGTGGCCGCCCCGGTCCAGCGACACAGTCAGTGAGAACATGCTCGGAATGCGGCCAAGGCTTCTGGCCCTCATATGCTGCATCATGTGCGCGGCCGCAGCCCTCTCCCGGGCCGAGGCCCAGCTCGACATCGCGTCGTTGCGGATCGACTCGATCTCGGCCGAGGAATGGAACGCCTATCGCTCGGCGTTCATGAAGCCCTCCGGCCGGGTGGTCGATTTCGAGAACGGCATGATCTCCCACAGCGAGGGGCAGGGCTACAGCATGCTGCTCGCCGTCGAGGCCGGGGCGCGCGACGATTTCGAGCTGATCTGGAAGTTCACCCGCGAAGAGATGCGGATGCCGACGGCGCCACTGTTCTACTGGAAGTGGAACCCGTACACGGTGCCGCCGATCGAGGACCGCAACGACGCCTCCGACGGCGACATCTTCATCGCCTGGGCGCTGCTGCTGGCCGGGCTGAAGTGGGAGGAGCGGGGCTACGTCGACGAAGCCGCCGTCATCATCCGCGCCGTCGCCGAGCGGCTGATCTACCGGCGCCGGGAGGCGACGCTGCTGAAGCCCGGCCTGCAGGGCTTCAGCGCCGAGGAGCAGCGCGACGGCCCGGTGATCAACCTGTCCTACTGGATCTACCCGGCGTTTCCCTATTTCAACCTGGTGCTGCCCGACGGCATGTGGCGCGGCCTGATCGAGTCCGGGCTCGGGCTGACGCTCGCCTCCGCCTCCGGCCGCTATGCGCTGCCGTCGAACTGGACCTCGGTCGCCGACCCTCAGCGGCCGCAGCCCGCCAACGCGTTTCCGCCGCTGTCGAGCTACGACGCCGTCCGCATTCCGCTCTATCTGCTGTTCAGCGGGGTGGTGCCGCGCGAGCAGCTGATGCCGTTCGACCGGGCCTGGAACGGCCCCGGCGCCGACGGGCCGGCGGTGATCAACGTGCGCACCGGCGCCGTCCTCGGGCAGATGAACGAGCCCGGCTACAAGGCGATCGCCGCCCTGGTCGCCTGCGCGCTGCACGGCACCCGCATGCCGGAGGAGCTGACGCGGTTCCGCACCACCACCTACTTCGCCTCGACCCTGCACCTGATGGTGCTGTCGGTCCTGCGGCGCCACTTCACGGCGTGTCTTTAGGCTCGGACGGGGCGGCTGGGGTCGCGGGGGTGGCTGGCTTCGACGGGGCGGCCTGGGGCGCCTCGGCGGACGGCACGCCGGGGGCCCCGATGACCCGGTCGCGGCCGTCGTGCTTGGCGGTCGACAGCGCCGCCTCCACCGCCGCGAGCACGGCCTCTTCCGTCGCGCCGTCTTCGGGGAAGGTGGCGACGCCCATCGACACCGAGATCCGCGGCAGCGCCATGCCGCGGTAGAAGTAATTGTGGTCGCCGAGGCGGCTGCGCAGGATCTCGCACCGGCGCATGGCGTCGATCTTGGTGGCGGCGACCATGACGATGAGGAAGTCCTGGCCGCCGTAGCGGCTGCAGACGTCCTCGTAGCGGAAGAAGTGCTCGATCAGCCCGGCCATCTCGCGGATCACCGTGTCGCCCGCCTCGAAGCCGAACTCGTCGTTGATCATCTTGAAGCGGTCGATGTCGATGCGCACCAGCGTCACCGGCTGGCTGGTCCGGCGGGCGCGGGAAATCTCCTTGGCGACCACGTCGTCGGCGAAGCGCCGGTTGTGCAGGCCGGTGAGCGCGTCGCGGATCGTCAGCTTCCTGAGCGCGCCGCGCAGGCGGACGTTGTAGAGCGCGATTCCGATCGACGCGGCGGCGGTCTCGATGGTGGAGATCGCCCGCTCGCCGTCGTGGCCGACCATTTCCTCCGGCATGTCGGAGAGGTCGACGGAGATGACCCCGCGCGCCTCGCCCTGGATCAGGATCGGCGCGCAGACCACGTCGAGGGCGGGATCCTCGATGTGGCGGCAGCGCGGATTGCCCTTGCCGTCGCGACCGGACCGGTGCGGCGTGCCGAGGCGGAGCCCCCAGCACTTCTCCGGCGTGTAGGTCTCCAGGAAGGCGCTTTTGTCGCCCCAGCGCGCGACGGTCTGCAGTTCGCTGCGGGTGTCGGCGAACAGCGCCAGCGCGCCGCAGGTGCCGGGGAACAGGTCGTGCATGCGGGCGCGCAGGATGTCGGCGCATTCGTCGACGTCCTGGCTGGCCTGGATCAGCGTGACGATCTCGCGCAGCCGGGTTTCGTGCTCGAAGCGGCGCTCGACGGTCTCGGCGCGCGCCTGGGCCTTCTCGGTCATCAGGCCGAGGTCGCGGGTGCGCTCCCTGACGCGCACCTCCAGGTCGTCACGGGCCTCCTCGAGGGCGACGCGGTAGCGCTCGGTCTCCTGCTCGCGGGCGTCGAGGTTGGCGGCCATCTGGTCGAAGGCGGTGCCGAGCGTCGCCAGTTCGCGGGCGCCGCCGATGTCGCCGGCGCGGGCGCTGCGGTCGCCGGATCCGAGCTTGGCGGCGGTGCCGACCAGCGCGCGGGCCGGCCGTCGCACGAAATAGGAGGCGACGGCGAGGCCGAGAAGCAGCGCCAGCACGACGAGGCCGGCCAGGGCGGCGAACACCCACCAGGCGACGCGGGCCGTCCGCGCCTCGATGATGGTGCGCGGCACGCCCACCGACAGGCGCAGCAGGTCGCCGGCCACGGCGATCTGCTGGTGGGACCATTCGCGGTCGACGCCGTCGACGAACGGCGCGTCGGCGCCCTGGACGCGGCTGCCGACGCGGCCGCCGGGATCGGGGATCTGGGCGAGCACCAGCCCGTCGCCGGAGGACAGGATCACGACGCTCTCCGGCAGGGCATAGCCGCTGCGGGCCTTGGCGAGCACCACGCCGAGATCGATCTCGGCGCCGACCACGCCGGCGAACGCGTCGTCGGCGGCGCGCCAGCCGAGCGAGACCGGGATGCGGGCGCGGCCATTGGCGTCGAGCCGGGCTTCGCCGAGGAAGAGCCGTCCGCCCAGGCGCAGGGTCTGGAACGCATCGGAAGTGGCGATGGAGGCGCCGCGCCGGGCCGGATCGGAGGCGCAGACGATGGCGCCGCTCGAATCGGCGACGAAGAAGCCGGTGAGCGTGCCTTCGCCGTTCTCGAGCTCGGCGGACACCGCCTGGCAGCCGGCCAGGTCGCCGCGCTCGACGAGCGGGGTGAGCGCCCGGCGGGCCAGCCGCATGAACAGCTGCGCGTCGGTGATCTCCGCCGACGTGCCGTTCGACAGCGACCGCGCCTCGGTCTGCAGGAACTGGAGGGTCTGGGTGGTTTCGGACCGCTGGATTTCGTAGACGAACGCCGCGACGATGGCGATCGTCGGGAGCAGGAAGAGGACGAGGTTGCCCAGAAGTATCGCGACGATACTCGGTCGCCTGCTGGTTTTCGGCTTCGACGTGTGCGCCATCCGGACGTGCGTTCCCCGTGCCCCGTTCGCGCCCGGCCGCCGCGGCCGCGCCGCGATCGCGGAAAGCCGCGAGCGGTTCATATTTCAGTAGCACAGCGTGGCGCGAAGCGGGACGGGGTGCAAGCCGCGCGTCTTTATGGCCGATTGCCGTCCGGGGCTGCGAGCGCTGCCGGGCTCTGGTCCTTCAGCCGGACGCCGGTGAGCCGCAGCCGGAAGGCCGCCTCGATGAGCCAGGCGATGCGGGCTGCGGCGGCGTCGGGGGAAAGCCCGCCGGCGCGGATGTTGGAGACGCAGTTGCGCTCGGCGTCGCGGCGGCCGGGGCGGGGCCCGAACGTGAGGTAGGCGCCGAGGCTGTCGGGGGAGGACAGGCCCGGGCGCTCGCCGATCAGCACCAGCGTCATCGGGACGGCAAGGCGCGCGCCGACCTCGTCGCCGAGCGCCACCCGGGCGCCGGTAGCGACCACGACCGGCGCCAACGACAGGCCGAGGCGGCGGAGATGCGGGCGGAGGGCAACCATCAGCGGCACCGCGTTGGCGGCGACGCCGGTGGCCGACAGGCCGTCGCCGACGACGATGGCGAGGTCCGGCGCCCGGTCGCCCGGCGGTGCCGGCGCGGCTGCCCCGGCGGTGGCGGCGTCGGCAGTTGGGGCATCGGCGCGCCCGCCCGCCTCCCGCTCCAGCCGGTCGAGATCGAGGTGCGCCGCGCTCGCCGCATCGAGGCGGCGCCCGCAGTCGGGCCGGCGCAGATAGAGATCGCGGGAGGTGGCCTCGGTCGCGACCGACAGGGCGGGCAGACCGAGCGCCTCGATGGCGGACACCATGGCGGCGGCATCGAAGGGCGCGTGGACGGCGTCGCGGGCCTGGGCGTGGGCGAGCGCCAGCCGCAGCACCTCGCGGGTCGGAAGGCTCGCCCCGGTGCGGCCCAGCGCGATCCGCGCCGGGGTGAGGGCGGCCAGGCGCCGCCAGCCGTCGGGGACGCCGCCGCTCATCCGGCGAACGCCAGCGGCGCCTCCAGAAGGGCCGCCGCGCCGGCAGCGGGACGCAGGCGGCCGGCGTCATCGGTGATGCCGGTGCGGACGAGCCAGTCCTCGAACTCGGGCGCGCGCTTCAGGCCCAGCACCTCGCGGACGTAGAGCTGGTCGTGGAACGAGGTGGACTGGTAGTTGAGCATCACGTCGTCGGCGCCGGGAACCCCCATGACGAAGGTGACGCCGGCCACGGCGAGGAGCGTCAGCAGCGTGTCCATGTCGTCCTGATCGGCCTCGGCGTGGTTGGTGTAGCAGACGTCGCAGCCGATCGGCAGGCCGAGCAGCTTGCCGCAGAAATGGTCCTCCAGCCCGGCGCGGATGATCTGCTTGCCGTCGTAGAGATATTCCGGGCCGATGAAGCCGACGACGGTGTTGACGAGCAGCGGCTCGTAGGCCCGGGCGACGCCGTAGGCGCGCGCCTCCAGCGTCTGCTGGTCGACGCCGTGGTGGGCGCCGGCCGACAGCGCCGAGCCCTGGCCCGTCTCGAAGTACATGACGTTGTCGCCGACCGTGCCGCGCTTCAGGGACAGGGCGGCGTCGCGGCCCTCGGCGAGCAGCTTGAGGTCGATGCCGAAGGCGGCGTTGGCGGCCTCGGTGCCGGCGATCGACTGGAACACCAGGTCGATGGGCACGCCCGCCTCGATCAACTCCAGCGACGTTGTGACGTGGGTGAGCACGCAGGCCTGGGTGGGGATCTCGAAGCGGGTGATGAGGCCGTCGATGAGGCGGGCGAGGCCGGCCATGGTGTCGGTGGAATCCGAGGCCGGGTTGATGCCGATCACCGCGTCGCCGCAGCCGTAGAGCAGCCCGTCGACGATGGAGGCGGCGACGCCGGCGGGGTCGTCGGTCGGGTGGTTGGGCTGCAGCCGCACCGCCATCCGGCCCGGCAGGCCGATGGTGTTGCGGAACTGCGTGACCTTGCGGCACTTGGCGGCGACCAGGATCAGGTCCTGATTGCGCATCAGCTTGGAGACGGCGGCGGCCATCTCCGGGGTGATGCCCGGGGCGAGGGCGGCGAGCGCGGCGGTGTCGGCCGCCTCCGACAGGAGATGGTCGCGGAAGCCGCCGACCGTCAGCGCGGCGATCGGCGCAAAGGCGCGGGCGTCGTGACCGTCGAGGATCAGCCGGGTCACCTCGTCGGTCTCGTAGGGCACCAGCGCCTCGGTAAGGAAGGCGGCGAGCGGCACGTCGGCGAGGCACATGCGGGCGGCGACGGCCTCCTCCGCCGAGCCGGCGGCGATGCCGGCGAGCATGTCGCCGGAGCGGATCGGCGTGGCCTTGGCCATCACCTCCTTCAGGTCGGCGAAGACGTGGGTCTGGCGGCCGGCGGCGATGCGATAGGCCATCGGCGGTGCTCCTGGATCACGATGGCTCTCGGGGTGACGCGCCGGCGATCTTCCCCCGGACGGGCCGGCGGCGTCAAACCGCGATTGCCCGGCGGGCCCTTGGGCGCGGGGGCGGTTCAGCGTGCCGGGACAATGGTGTAGTCGGTAAGGGGACGGCGGGCGGCTGAGATGCCCGCCACCAGCGGGCGAAGCGGTTCGAAGGGGGTGTGCGTTGGCGATGGGGGCGGTCCGGATGGCCTGGAAGACGTTGGCGCGGACGATGTGCATCGCGGCTGCCCTGATCGGCGCGGCGGGGTCCGCGGCCGAGGCCCAGGACGGCGACTGGGCCGGCATCTGGGACACCCGCTGGCTGGACGGCGGCGCCCGGCTGACGCTGCGGCAGGACGGCGACCGGGTCACCGGCCAGTATCCGCTCTACGGCGGCACGCTGGAGGGAACGGTCGACGGGCGTCGCCTCGTCGGCACCTGGCAGGAGCCCAACGACAGCGGCAGGCTGGAGTTCGTCCTGTCCGCCGACGGGCAGAGCTTCATGGGCCGGTTCGGCCAGGAGGCCTGGTGGACCGGCGCGCGGATCACCCCGGAGACGGTCAAGGCCGAAACCAACGTCTCCCAGGCCAGCCCGGCGGATGTGCTCCATGCGTTCCTGGTGATCGCCGATGCCGTGGACAACGGCCAGCTCGAATATCTCGACGACCTGCTCGGGCTGCTCGCCTTCGACGGCGCGCCGATCGACAGGCGCGACCAGCTGCGGGAAGTGGACCTCCTGGCGGCGGTGATCGACCAGTTCGAGTTCCAGCTGGAAGACATTCGCCAGCAGACGTCGGCGGCGGGCGAGCGGGCGGTGGTGACGCTGTCGCGCTTCGACGGCCAGACGTTCGAGCTGGCGTTCGCGCAGCAGGACGGCGCCTGGTTTCTCGCCGCCCCGCCGGTCGAGACGCTGGAGACCCGTCTCGCCGACCTGCTCGAGCGGAGCGGCGGCCGGCTGCCGCCGGACAACCACATCTTCCGCCTGAAGACCCCGCGCGACACGATGGAGGCGTTTATCGACAGCATGCGGGTCGGTCCCGGCGGCCTCGACACGGCCGTGGCGGCGCTCGACCTCTCCGAGCTGAGCCCGGTCGGCCGGGAGCGCGAGGCGGTGCTGCTGGCGGAGTATCTGGAGCAGGTGCTGGCCCGCCTCGGCGAGGTCGTCTACCAGGAGGTGCCGAACGATCCGGACAGCCGGACGCCCTACGTCCACTTCACCCATCCGAGCGGCGACATCGTCATCGCCCCCATGGATGCCGGCGACGAGGGCGTGCAGTGGAAGTTCACGCCCGAGACGCTGCGCTCGGTGCGGCAGCTGTTCACCGCGACCGAGGATCTGCCGCCGGCCTCGGTGGTGCTGCCGCTGTACCGCCCGGCCCAGGCGACCTTCTTCAGGATCCGCAGCGCCCTCGGCGAGGTGTCACCGGGGCTGCTGCGGCCGCTCGGGCCGCTGGAGACCTGGCAGTGGGCGGCGATGGTGGCGGCGTTCCTGTTCGCCCTCGTGGCCACGCTGACCATCAGCTTCCTGATCGGCCGGCTGGTCGGGCTGGTGCTGGGCGAGCGCGCCGACGGCGAGGCGGGCGGCGTGTCCAGGTCGCGCGCCGCCCAGTGGGGCGTCCGGCTCATCGTCTTCGGGCTGATCAGCTACGGCGGGCTGCTGCTGCTCGGCCTGCCGGACAACTTCGCCGGGGCCGTCCTGGCGGTGGCCGTCGTGGCGATGATCGCCGGCGCCATCCCCATCGAGTTCTGGCTCGTCGACGCGGTCCGCGCGATGCTCGACCGGGCCGGGCTGATCAGCCAGCGCGGCGACATCCTCGCCTCGCTGCTGGTCGGCGTGCTGAAGGTGGCGATCGTGCTCGGCAACTTCCTGCTGCTGGCGGAGGCGCTGAACATTCCCTACGGCGCGGCGCTCGCCGGGCTGGGCATCGGCGGCCTGGCGGTGGCGCTCGCCGCCCGCTCGACGCTGGAGAACATCATCTCCGGGTTCATCCTGTTCGCCGACAAACCGCTGGCGGTCGGCGACTTCTGCCGGTTCGGCGACCGCATCGGCACGGTGGAGCGGATCGGCATCCGCTCGACCTCGCTGCGCACCCTCGACCGCACGCTGGTGGCGGTGCCGAACGCCGACTTCGTCACCCTGCACCTGGAGAACTACGGCAAGCGCGACCGCATGCTGATGCACAAGACGTTCCGGCTGCGCTACGAGACGACGCCGGACCAGCTGCGCTTCGTGCTGGCGGAGCTCAGGCGGCTGCTGATCGCCCACCCGAAGGTGACCGAGGACCCGGCGCGGGTGCGGCTGGTGGCGTTCGGCGACGACGCGCTGGAGATCGAGGTGTTCGCCTACGTGCAGTCGACCGACTGGTCGGAGTTCCTGGCGATCCGCGAGGACATCTATCTGCGCATGATGGAGGTGGTGGCGGGTTCCGGCACCGGCTTCGCGCTGCCCTCCCAGACGCTCTATGTCGGCCGCGACGGCGGCATCGACGGCGGCGCGACGGCGCGCGCCGAGGCGGCCGTCGACGGCTGGCGGAAGGAGCGCCGGCTGCCGTTCCCCAACTTCAGCGGCGAGGAGATCGCCCGCACCGCCAGCACGCTCGCCTATCCGCCCGAGGGGGCGCCGGACGTCGCCAGCCAGGTGGCGGACGGACAGATGAAGGCGCACCGGGCGCGGCGCAGCTTCTGGTCGTTCGCCCGCGGCCCGCGTCCGGGCGGCACGGGCGGCTGAGCGGCGCCGGCCGGGACGCGCGTCAGCCGCGCTTGTAGAAGGCGCAGACGCTGAGGTCGCCGACGTTGTCGCCGAGCTGGTCCTTGGCCTCGTTGATGCCGAAGAAGACGCTGCGCGCCGCGCCGCCGGGCACCGCGTACTGCTTTCCGTAGTCGTAGGGCGCGTCCATGTAGACGAAGCTGTCGTTCGCCCACATGAGCAGCGCCCCGTAGGGGAGCCGGGCGACGAAGGTGCGCTTCGGGCCGCGCTTCGCCGGGTCGGCGGCGTCGTTCATGGCGTCGGAGAACAGGCCGGGCTTGTAGGGCTTGTCCTCCTGGCCGGTGTAGCCGGCCGAGCCGGTGGGCGGCCAGCCCGGGCCGGCGCTCCACTGGGCCGCCCAGGCGACGTCGGCCTTGTAGAAGACCGTGCCGGCGGGCGCGTCGACCCGCTGGAAGCCGGCGCTCGCCGGCACGGCGAAGCAGACCTTCGGCGCCGCCTCCCGCTGCTCCTCCCAGGCGGCCTCGTCGGCCATCTCCTCCATCAGCGTCTGGGCGTGGAGCGGCGCGGCGGGGCCAAGCGCGAGGCCGGCCGCAAGGGCCGAGGCGGCGATCATCCGGTGGGACATGGGCGGGGGCTCCTGGGCAGAGGCGGCGTCCCGGCCGGACGCCCGCGATCGCTCGGGAGGGTAGGCACCGGCGCGGCGGACCGAATTCCCCAGATGGGGGGCGCGGCGGCCCGGCGCCGGCCGGGCCCGCGCCGGGGCGCTACATGAACAGCTTCTCGCCGGTCTTGTCGGCGTAGAGGGCGGCCACGTAGTCGCCGTAGCCGTTGTAGATCTGGGTCGGGACCGTCTCGCCGGTGCCGAGCACGCGCTCCTGCGCCTGGCTCCAGCGCGGGTGCGCCACGGCCGGATTGACGTTGGCCCAGAAGCCGTACTCGGTCGGCCCCAGCGCCTCCCAGAAGGTGGTCGGGCGCTCGTCGGTGAAGGTGAAGCGGACCAGCGACTTGGCCGACTTGAAGCCGTACTTCCACGGGGTGGCGAGGCGCAGCGGCGCGCCGAACTGCTTCGGCGCCGGCTTGCCGTAGACGCCGGTCACCAGGAAGGCGAGCTCGTTGGTGGCCTCCGCGATGGTGAGGCCCTCCACGTAGGGCCACGGATACCAGGTCTGGTTCTGGCCGCTGGCGACCTTCGGGTCGAGGAAGGTCTCCATCTTCACGTACGTCGCCGAGCCGAGCGGCCGGGCGTAGTCGACGAGGGCCTTCATCGGGAAGCCGGACCACGGCACGGTCATCGACCACGCCTCGACGCAGCGGTGGCGGTAGAGGCGCTCCTCCAGCGGCATCGCCCGGATCAGCGCGTCGACGTCGACGGTCTTCTCCTCCTCCACCATGCCGTCGATGGTGACGGTCCACGGATGGGTCTTCAGCGCCTGGGCGGCCTGCCAGATCTCCTTGTGGGAGCCGAACTCGTAGAAATTGTTGTAGCTGCCGGACACCATCTCCTCGGTCAGCGGCCGGTCGATGGTGAAGGCGTCGTTGCGCTTGAACGGGTAGAGGCCGGCGGTCGGATCGGACGAGGTGTCGAACGTCGCCGCGAGGGTCTCCTTGGAGCCGAACAGCGAGCTGAACAGCGCACGGGCCGGCGTCGGCGCCGCCGCGGCGGCGGCCACCGTTCCGAGCCCGGCGGCCCCCAGCAGGGCGCGGCGGGAGAGGTAGATGCCTTCCGGCGTCGCTTCGCGTTCGGGAATGTCCCAACCCCGGCGTCTTCTGACGAACATGGCACGGTCTCTGTCGGTTCGGTGCGGACGGGGCGCCCGGCAACGGGCGCTCGTTCTGCGGCGGACCGGGCGCACGCGCAGCCGATCCACTCACCCTGATTACGGACGTGGCAGGAACTCGGTTCACTCCGCGCTGCCACACGCCGAATCTTTGGCCCGATCATCCTCGGGCACAAATCACCGTTTCGTCACTCCCGGCCCGGCTGCGGGGGTGATTCGCCGCCTGGGCGCCACCGCGAATGCGCCGCCCGGCCCTTGAAGCGGCGGCGCGCCGGGCCGAAAATGCTTTGACGGATCGCCCGCATATCGCCCATTGAGCAATGGTTTCGGGGCATTTCGCCATCGAGACGGAGGGTCCCGGAAACCGGTCCCGACGGGGTGTCATGTGAATCCTAAAGAAACAGACGATCATCGCGATGCCCAGACGCCGAGCGACGCACACGTCGTCGAGCTCGTCGGACCATCCCCGGACGATGACGTCGCCGCGGGAGAAAACAGTGAGGCTCGCGGTCAGGGCGCGCGCGGGCCCGCGGAGGGAACGACTGCAATGGCCCCCCAGCCGACCGCAGATCGGCCACCTGCGGCGACGGTGAATTCCGCGCGCCGCTGGATGGGCCTGCTGATGCCCGGCGCCGTCGCGGCGCTGGTGCTCGGCGGCATTGCGATCCGCTGGGAGGTTCCGCCCGTGGTCGCCGTCCTCGGCGTGGCCGCGGTGGTCGCCGCCTCGCTGATGAGCCGGGCGCGCGAGGCGCGGGCGCCAGCCTCCGCCGAGCGCGGCCCCTGGCGCGACCGCGACCTGACGCCGCCGAAGGCGATGCGCGTGGCGATCGACGCGCTGCCCGACCCCTGCTTCCTGGTCGACCGGAAGGGGCTCGTCCGGTTCGCCAACCGGGCGGCCGGCGACCAGCTCGGCGCGGTCCGCATCGGTGATCCGCTGTCTTTCAAGCTGCGCGTGCCGGTGTTCCTGGAGGCGATGGAGCGGGCGCTGAGCGAGCACCGGGCCGACCACATCCACTGGTCGGAGAAGGTGCCGACCGAGCGCTGGTACGAGGCCTACGTGTCGCCGTTCTCCACCCCGACCGAGCCGCCCGGCGAGTCGCGCTACGGGCACCTGATCTGCGTGCTGGTGCGCGACCTCACCGAGCAGCGCCGGCTGGAGCGGATGCGCGAGGACTTCGTCGCCAACGCCAGCCACGAACTGCGCACGCCGCTCGCCTCGCTCACCGGCTTCATCGAGACGCTGCAGGGGCCGGCGCGCCGGGACGAGCCGGCCCGCGAGCGCTTCCTCGTCATCATGCACGACCAGGCGGAGCGGATGCGCCGGCTGATCGACGATCTGCTGTCGCTGTCGCAGATCGAGATGCGGGCGCACGTGCGGCCGAAAGGGCTCGTCGACCTGGTCGCCGTCGCCCGTTCGGCGGTCGATTCCCTCAAGCCGGTGGCGGCCGATTCCGGCATGGCGCTGCACTTCGACGCGGCCGAAGCGCCGCTGTGGGTGCGCGGCGAGCACGACGAACTGGTGCAGGTGTTCGACAACCTGATCGAGAACGGCATCAAGTACGGGGCGCCCGGCGAGCGGGTGTCGGTGTTCGCCGAGCGCGAGAGCCGCGCCGGCGGGGACCTGGCCGTCGTCTCGGTGCGCGACTGGGGACCCGGCATCCCGCCCGAGCACCTGCCGCGGCTGACCGAGCGCTTCTACCGGGTCGACGTGACGACCAGCCGGGCGAACAAGGGCACCGGGCTGGGGCTGGCCATCGTCAAGCACATCCTGACCCGCCACCGGGGCCGGCTGTCGATCCACAGCCAGCCCGACAAGGGGGCAACCTTCACGATCCGGCTGGAGCTGCAGCCCGCGCCGGAGGCGATTTCCGACCCGCTCGCCGAAGTCAAGCAAAATCAACAAGTTAAACTGTCATAAAAGGATCACTGCGCTTTCATAGAACGGTGGCGTCCGGCGGCTAGAGATCGTCGGTGTCCGGCGCGGCCTTCATAGCCTGTTTCCTTAAGTAGGGCGCCATCCATACCAAGTCCCAACCCAGGGAGATTCCAGGTGAAAACCAAAGCTCTTACGTGCGCCATCGCGCTTGCATCGACGAGCATCCTTCTGGCCGGCGCGGCCGAGGCGCGCGATCAGATCCGCATCGTCGGTTCTTCGACGGTGTTCCCGTACACCCAGGCGGTGTCCGAGCAGTTCGCCAATTCGACGGAATTCCCGGCCCCGGTGGTGGAATCGACCGGTACCGGCGGCGGCATGCAGATCTTCTGCGCCGGTGTCGGCGCCGATCATCCGGACATCACCGGCGCGTCGCGCGCGATGAAGAAGTCCGAGTACGAGCTCTGCCAGGCCAACGGCGTGACGGACGTGACCGAAGTCCTCATCGGCTACGACGGCCTGTCGATCGCCGTTTCGCGCCAGTCCGACGCCGACTGGAAGCTGACCGAGAAGGACCTCTTCACCGCGCTGGCCGCGCAGGTCCCGGTCGACGGCGAGATCAAGGACAATCCCTACAAGAAGTGGTCCGAGATCAATCCGGAACTCCCGGATGTGGCCATCACCGTGTTCGGCCCCCCGCCGACGTCCGGCACCCGTGACGCGTTCGTCGAGCTCACCATGCACGATGGTTGCAACGCGTACGAGATGATGGCGGCGATGAAGAAGTCCGATGGGGACAAGTGGGAGCAGATCTGCTCGCGCATGCGGTCCGACGGCCCGTTCATCGAAGCCGGCGAGAACGACAACCTGATCGTTCAGCGCATCGAAGCCGACCCGAATTCGCTGGGCATCTTCGGCTACTCGTTCCTGTACGAGAACGAGGACAAGCTGAAGGCCGTGGCCGTGAACGGCGTCGAGCCGTCCTTCGACACGATCGCTTCCGGCGAGTACGACATCGCGCGGCCGCTCTACTTCTACATCAAGAACGCGCACCGCAACGCGATCCCGGGCCTGCAGGCGTTCATCGAGGAGTACGTCTCCGAGGACGCGCTCGGGTCTGACGGCTACCTGAAGGAGCGGGGCCTCACGTCCCTTTCCGACGAGAAGCGTGAGCAGACCACCGACGAAGCCGTCAACGGCACCTCCATGCAGGCGCCGAAGGGCTGATCCGGCTCCTGTTCGACATCTGGACCGGCGGGTGCACGACCGTGCGCCCGCCGGCTTCCCTTGCGCCCCCCTTCGGTCCCCTCGAGGCGATCCGAACGCCGGGAAATCGCTCGGGGTCTTGATTGTCGCGCCTGAACTTGGAATCGATCCCGTTTGCGGGCTTCAAGTCATCGAGACCTGAAGCCATCGTGCTCCAGCCACAGCACAGCTAGACACGACACAGAACGTTGAAGCGCGCGGGGGCGGTCCAGTCGCCGCCAGGACTAAATCCAGCTGAATCGGGGGCGAGTTCGTGTTTGGCTACGCGCTACTTCTCATCATTGCGATGTCGCTCATCGCGTATTTCGTTGGCCGGACGACTGGATCTCGATTTGCTGCGCAGTCGCAAGAGAAGATCCATTCGCTTCCGTCCTATCACGGCGCCTTCGTCGCCGTCTGGGTCGGCATCCCGGCGCTGATCCTGCTGCTGTTCTGGGTCGGTCTGCAGGGCTCGGCAATCGACCACCTGCTGCTCGGCAGCCTGCCGGCGCAGATGACCGACGGAGCGTCGCCGTCGCAGCTGAACCTCTACATCCAGGAAATCCACAACGTCACCACCGGCCGGGTGTTCGGCGAGCCGGCTCCGGAGATCAAGGCCGCCGCGGAGCGCTTCGTCCGCTGGCAGGAAATCGCGCACTGGGCGATGGTCGTCGTGATCCTGGCGCTCATGATCCTGGCCATGATGGTCGCCCGGTCGCGCCTGTCGTCGCGGTTCCGTGCCAGAAACAACGTCGAGCGCATCGTTTCCGGCCTGATGATCTTCTGCGCCGCCCTGGCCATCCTGACCACGCTCGGCATCATCGGCTCGCTCCTCTTCGAGGCCTGGGCGTTCTTCCAGATGGTCTCGATCCATGAGTTCCTGTTCGGCCTGAACTGGGAGCCGCAGATCCCCATCCGCGCGGACCAGATCGCCGCCGCGGGCGCCTTCGGGGCCGTCCCGGTGTTCACCGGTACGCTGCTCATCGCCTCCATCGCCATGCTGGTGGCGACCCCGATCGGCCTTCTCACCGCCATCTACCTGGTCGAGTACGCCAACGATCGGGTAAGGGCGACCGTGAAGCCGATCATGGAGATCCTCGCCGGGGTGCCGACGGTGGTGTACGGCTTCTTCGCCGTACTGATCGTCGCGCCGGCGGTGCGCGAGTTCGGGTCCGCCATGGGGCTGGCGGTGTCGCCGAACAGCGCGCTGGCCGCCGGCGGCGTGATGGGGATCATGATCATCCCGTTCATTTCCTCGCTGTCCGACGACGCGCTGAATGCGGTGCCGCGGGCGATGCGGGACGGTTCGCTGGCGATGGGGTCGACCCGCAGCGAGACGATGCTGAACGTGCTGTTGCCGGCGGCGCTGCCGGGCATCATGGGTGGCATCCTGCTGGCCCTCAGCCGGGCCATCGGCGAGACGATGATCGTCGTGATGGCCGCCGGCCTGATCGCCAATCTGACCTTCAATCCCGTCGACAGCGTCACCACGGTGACGGTTCAGATCGTGACCCTCCTCATCGGAGACACGTCCTTCGACAGTCCCAAGACGCTGGCCGCGTTCGCACTGGGCCTGGTTCTTTTCATCATCACGCTGTGCCTCAACGTTCTGGCGATCCGGATCGTCCAGAAATACCGCGAGAAGTACGATTAGATGAGCACGACAGACAACACGGACGGCTTCTGGCAGAGCAAGGAAGCCGTGGCGCGCCGGAAGAAGCGCCACGGGGCCGACAGGCGCCTCCAGATCTTCGGGATCGCCGCGATCTCGACCGCCATCGGGCTGCTCGGCATCCTGATCGTGTCGCTGGTATCGACGGGCTATCAGGCGTTCGTCCAGACCCAGATCGCCCTGACGATCGAGATCGATCCGGCGGAGATCGATGCCGCCGACCCGTCCAAGGGGGATTACCGCGACATTATCATGCGGGCCCTGCAGGCCGAGTTCCCGGACATCGACCAGAGCGAGTACCGCGAACTCGAGCAGATGATGACGCGCAATGCGCGGTTCCTCGTGCGGGACCGCGTCATTGCCGATCCGTCGCTGATCGGCCGCAAGGTGACCTTCGACATCCCGGTGGCCGATCCCATCGACCAGTTGAACAAGGGGGTCATCTCGGCGGATACGCCGGAGGACCGGCGTCGCGTGTCCGATGTCCAGGTCCGGCTGTTCAACGAGCTGGAGGAGCGCGGGCTGGTGTCCACGCCCTTCAACTGGGGCCTCTTCTTCAACGCCGACAGCCGCTTTCCCGAGCTCGCCGGTCTGTCGGGGGCGATCGTCGGATCCTTCTACGCCCTGCTCGTCTGCTTCTTCATCAGCTTCCCCGTCGGGATCGCGGCGGCCATCTATCTGGAGGAGTTCGCCCCGAAGAACCGGATAACCGACGTCATCGAGGTGAACATCAACAACCTGGCGGCGGTGCCCTCGGTGGTGTTCGGCCTGCTGGGCCTGGCGGTCTTCCTGAATTTCTTCGGGCTGCCCCGATCGGCGCCGCTGGTCGGCGGCATGGTTCTCTCGCTGATGACGCTGCCCACCATGATCATCGTCACCCGAGCGGCGCTGAAGGCGGTGCCCCCGTCGATCCGCGAGGGAGGGCTCGGCATGGGCGCATCGAAGCACCAGGTGGTGATGCACCACGTGCTGCCGCTGGCGCTGCCCGGGATCCTGACGGGCACCATCCTCGGCCTGGCCCAGGCGCTGGGCGAAACGGCGCCGCTGTTGCTGATCGGCATGAACGCCTTCATCACCAGCCCGCCTGGCGGGATCCTCGACCCGGCAACGGCGTTGCCGACGCAGATCTTCATCTGGGCCGACAGCCCGGAACGCGGTTTCATGGCGCGGACCTCGGCGGCGATCCTCGTGCTGCTCGGCTTCCTGATCGTGATGAACATGATCGCGATATTTTTGCGCAGCAAGCTTGAGCGGCGCTGGTAATCGAACCGAGGATGGCGACCGGGACCGGGCCAGCCTCGCAAGTGACGGGAGAGTGGTGATGAGTGCAGTGGCAGTCGAAGCGAAGGAAAAGGTGATGGTGGAGACCGTCCGGACGCCGGACGCGCAGCCGCGGCCGGTGAAGATCAAGGCCTCGGGCGTCGATGTGTTCTACGGCGCGAAGCAGGCCCTGTACGGGGTCTCCATCGACATTCCCGAGCGGGCGGTGACGTCCTTCATCGGCCCGTCGGGTTGCGGCAAGTCGACGTTCCTGCGCTGTTTCAACCGCATGAACGACACCATCGACAGCTGCCGGGTCGAGGGCGAGATGCTGATCTCGGACACCAACATCTACGATCCGCGCCTCGACGTGGTCGAGCTGCGGGCGCGCGTCGGCATGGTGTTCCAGAAGCCGAACCCGTTCCCGAAGTCGATCTGGGACAACATCGCCTACGGCCCGAAGATCCACGGCCTCGCCCGCTCGAAGGCGGACTTCGAGGAGATCGTCGAGAAGAGCCTGCAGAAGGCGGGCCTGTGGAACGAGGTGAAGGACAGGCTGCACGAGGCCGGCACCGGCCTGTCGGGCGGCCAGCAGCAGCGCCTGTGCATCGCCCGCGCCATCGCGGTGAACCCGGAAGTGATCCTGATGGACGAGCCGTGCTCGGCCCTCGACCCGATCGCCACCGCCAAGGTGGAGGAGCTGATCGACGAGCTGCGCGAGAACTACACGATCGTCATCGTCACCCATTCGATGCAGCAGGCGGCGCGCGTCTCCCAGCGCACGGCGTTCTTCCATCTCGGGCTGCTGGTCGAGGAGGGGCCCACCAACTTCGTCTTCACCAGCCCGAAGGAAACGCGCACCCAGGACTACATCACCGGCCGCTTCGGCTGAGCGGCCGGGCCGGGGGCGGCCCGGTCGGCCCGGTCCCGCGCCGGGTCGCGCGCAACGGCCGCGGTTTGTGATTGCAGGTCGCCCGGACCTGGAGTCATCGTCATCGCGGGTCATCAGGCGAGCACATCCGCGCCGCCCGGATCAGCCCGATCCGAGCGGGGCGTGCTCCGGCGAACGAAGAAGAAACCGACATGAGCGACCACATCACCGGAGCCTACGACGAGGAACTGCGCGACCTGGTCGGCCGCATCGCCGAAATGGGCGGGCTGGCCGAGCGGCTGGTCTCCGAGGCGGTGACGGCGCTGGCCAAGATCGACATCGCCCGGGCCCAGGGCGTCATCCTCCAGGACCACCGCCTCGACGAGATGCAGCGGCAGGTGGAGGAGCGCGCCATCAGCGTCATCGCGCGCCGCCAGCCGGTCGCCAAGGACCTGCGCGAGATCATCGCGGCGCTCAGGGTGTCGAGCGACCTGGAACGGGTCGGCGATCTTGCCAAGAACATCGCCAAGCGGGTGATCGCGCTGCAGGGCCAGTTCCACTCGAAGCGGCTGATCTTCGGGGTCGAGCACATCTCGGAGATCACGCTGGAGCAGCTGAAGGCGGTGATCGACGCCTACACGGCCCAGGATCTCGAGGCGGCCCATGCGGTGCGCAACCGCGACGACGAGATCGACGCCATGTACACCTCGCTGTTCCGCGAACTCCTGACCTACATGATGGAGGATCCGCGCAACATCACCTTCTGCACCCATCTCCTCTTCTGCGCGAAGAACATCGAGCGGATCGGCGATCACGCGACCAACATCGCCGAAAACATCCACTTCATGGTCACCGGCGAGCAGCCGCAGGAGGAACGACCCAAGCATGATGAATCAAGCTATATCCCGGCCAATTACAGCGCAGACGATTGAGCAGGAACGGGGGCGTGCGCTCATGCCGAAGGTCTTGATCGTCGAGGACGAGGAATCGCTGACGCTGCTGCTGCGCTACAACCTGGAGGCGGAAGGCTACGCGGTCGACGCCTGCGCGCGCGGCGACGACGCCGAGATCCGGCTGCGGGAGAGCGTGCCGGACGTGCTCATCCTCGACTGGATGCTGCCGGGCCTGTCCGGCATCGAGCTGTGCCGGCGGCTGCGCAACCGCGCCCAGACCGAGAAGCTGCCGGTCATCATGCTGACGGCGCGGGGCGAGGAAGCCGAACGCATCCGCGGCCTGTCGACCGGCGCCGACGACTACATGGTGAAGCCGTTCTCCGTGCCGGAGCTGATGGCGCGGATCCGGGCGATCCTGCGCCGCAGCAAGCCGGCGGTGGTGTCGGGCATGCTGTCGGCGGGCGACATCGAGCTCGACCGCACCACCCACCGGGTGCGCCGGGCCGGCCGCGAGATCCATCTCGGGCCGACCGAGTTCCGCCTGCTGGAGTTCCTGATGCAGTCGCCGGGCCGGGTGTTCTCCCGCGAGCAGCTGCTCGACGGGGTGTGGGGCCACGACGTCTATGTCGACGAGCGCACCGTGGACGTGCACGTCGGCCGGCTGCGCAAGGCGATCAACCGCGGCAAGGCGCTCGATCCGATCCGCACGGTGCGCGGGGCGGGCTATGCCTTCAACGACCAGTTCGCCGTCCTGGAGAAATAGCCGGAGCCGGAGCGGCGGGGGCGGCGCGCCGATGGCGGGCGGCCGCCGTCGTGCCGGACGCGTCGTCCTTCCAGGCACGGCGCCGGGCACGAAAAATCCCGGCGCCGCGGCGCCGGGATCTGGCAGGCTCAGGACGGGCGGCCGGGCCAGAGCCACGTCCGATCAGGCGGTCACACCTGATCGACTGGACGTGGCCCCATACCCGCTACCCGGGCTGCGGCGCCGGTCAGCGGCTGCCGCTGCCACCGCCGCCGGAGCGGGACTTGCGGCGATCGGGCGCCGGCTGGTAGGCGACCCGCGAATGGGCGTTGCAGTAGGGCTGGCCGGGCGTCGACTCGCGGCCGCAGAAGGCGAAGTCGTCGCTGCCCGGATCGCCCATCGGCCAGCGGCAGGTGTGCTCGTTGAGCTCCATCAGCGTCTTGCGCTCGCCGAACGGGACGACTTCGGCCGACATCGCCGCGGTCGGCGCCAGCTGGGTTTCCATCTCGGCCTGGGCGACGATCTTCAGCGCGGTGTTGCCGACGAGACGGGTCTGGCGGGAGATCGCCGCGCCGCCGCCGCCACCGCCACTGGTGGTCGCGCCGCCGCCGTTGCCCCCGACGCGGCCGCCGCTCGGCTTGGAGGCCGGGCGCGGCTTGCGCGGCCGGGACGCGCCCGGCGCCTTGGCGCGACCGGACAGGCCGAGGCGATGGATCTTGCCGATCACCGCGTTGCGGGTGATACCTCCCAGCTGTCCGGCGATCTGACTCGCGCTCAGCCCCTCGGCCCAGAGTTTCTCGAGGAGCGAAACGCGTTCTTCAGTCCAGGACATCGGTGTGTCGTCGGCCATCTCGGGACCTCCGTCTGTGGCTCGCAGAATCCTTCGGCCTCGCGGACAACGCCGCGTGTGTGCGCCGATGCGGGTCTGGGTGGGGCCGTGCACGATATGTCGTGCCTTAACGATTTAGATACTACAACATCACGCGAATCGATGACAAGATTCAGCTGATCCAGGTGGCCTGCGGCGCGTCGGTTTTCCCCAACCGAATTCCCGCCGCCGCAGCCATGCGGGAACCCTGCCGGAAGGCCGTCGGACATTGACAGCGGGCGGCGTTCCTCGAATATAGAAAGCTTTCCATCGTGCCGCCTCTTGGCGGCACGATTTGTTTTTCGGGTGCCAACAATCCGACCGCGGCACCTAAACTTGAGAGAACCAATGACAACGTCGGCCCTGTACAAGACCTATGCGCGCGCTGATCTCTCGTTCGAGAGCGGCGAGGGTGCCTGGCTCAACGGGTCCGACGGCCGACGATATCTCGATTTCGGCTCGGGCATCGCCGTGACCGCGCTCGGTCACGCCCATCCCCACCTGGTCGAAACCATGACCGCCATGGCCAGCAAGGTCTGGCACACCTCGAACGTGTTCCGGATTCCCGAGCAGGAGCGGTTCGCCGAGCGCCTGTGCGCGGCGACCTTCGCCGACCGCGTTTTCGTGACCAACTCCGGCACCGAGGCGACCGAGGCGGCGATCAAGACGGCGCGGCGCTACCACTTCGCCAACGGCGCGCCGAACCGCTACCGGATCGTCACCTTCGAAGGGGCCTTCCACGGCCGCACCATGGCCGCCATCGCGGCCGGCGGCACGGCGAAGTACCTGGAAGGCTTCGGCCCGCCGATGGAGGGCTTCGACCATGTGCCGTTCGGCGACTTCGAGGCCGTGAAGGCGGCCGTCGGCCCCGACACGGCGGCGGTGATGATCGAGCCGGTGCAGGGCGAGGGCGGCATCCGCCCGTTCGCCAACGAGTTCATGCGCAAGCTGCGCGAGCTGTGCGACGAGACCGGCACGCTGCTCGTCCTCGACGAGGTGCAGACCGGCATCGGCCGCACCGGCAAGCTGTTCGCCTACGAGTGGTCGGGGATCACCCCGGACGTGATGGCGATCGCCAAGGGCGTCGGCGGCGGCTTCCCGCTGGGCGCGTGCCTGGCGACGGCCGAGGTGGGCGACGCCATGGTGCCGGGCACCCATGGCTCCACCTATGGCGGCAACGCGCTCGCCTGCGCGATCGGCAATGCCGTGCTCGACGTGGTGCTGGCACCCGGCTTTCTCGACCAGGTGGCCGAGAAAGGCCTGATCTTGAAACAGAAGCTCGCAGCGGTGGTGGATTCCCATCCGAGCATCTTCGAAAGCGTGCGCGGCGAGGGCCTGATGCTGGGCCTGAAATGCCGGGCTCCGTCCGGCGACGTGGTGCTGGCGGCGCGCAAGGCGGGTCTCGTCACCATCGGCGCGGGCGACAACGTCGTCCGTCTGCTGCCGCCGCTGGTGGTGACCGCGGCGGAGATCGACGAAGCCATCAACCGCCTCGACGACGCCGCGACGGCGCTGGAGGCGAGCGAACTGACCAAGGCCGGGGGTACGGCATGACGACGAACGGCAAGACACGGCACTTTCTCGACCTGGACGTCCTCTCCAAGGATGTGCTGCGGGGGATCATCGACAACAGCCGCGCCATGAAGGGCACCCGCGACGGCGCCCGCCGCGGCCACGGACCGTTGGCCGGCCGCGTGCTGGCGATGGTGTTCGAGCGTCCGTCGACCCGCACCCGCGTCTCGTTCGACGTGGCGATGCGCGAGCTCGGCGGCGAGACGATCATGCTGACCGGCGCCGAAATGCAGCTCGGCCGCGGCGAGACCATCGCCGACACGGCGCGCGTGCTGTCGCGCTACGTCGACGCGGTGATGATCCGCATCCTCGACCACGACGCGCTCATCGAGTTCGCCGAGTTCGCCACCGTGCCGATCATCAACGGCCTCACCAAGGTCTCGCATCCGTGCCAGATCATGGCCGACGTGCTGACCTTCGAGGAGCACCTCGGGCCGATCGCCGGCAAGAGCGTCGCCTGGACGGGCGATGCCAACAACGTGCTGGCCTCCTGGCTGCACGCCGCCGAGCGCTTCGCCTTCGAGCTGCGCATCGCCACGCCGAAGCAGCTGGCGCCCAACGACGGCAGCATCGAGCGGGCCCGCGCCGCCGGCGCCAAGGTGGTCTGGACCGACGATCCGTTCGAGGCCGTCGACGGGGTCGACTGCGTCGTCACCGACACCTGGATGTCGATGGGCGACCGCGAACGCGAGCGCCGCCACAACCTTCTGAAGCCCTATCAGGTCAACGACCGGCTGATGGCGGCGGCCAACCCGCAGGCGATCTTCATGCACTGCCTGCCGGCCCACCGCGGCGAGGAGGTCACGGAAAGCGTGATCGACGGGCCGCAGTCGGTGGTCTTTGACGAGGCCGAAAACCGCCTACATGCGCAGAAAGGAATTCTGGCATGGTGTTTGGCGGAGACGTTGGCGGCGGAATGACGAGCGGTGGCGCAGACCCCTTGAGGTTGCCCCCCGACGATCTCGTTCTGCCTTTTGCAGTGAACGCGCTCGACGTGCGCGGGCGCGTGGCCCATCTCGGCCCGGTGGTCGATGGCGTGCTGTCGCGCCACGGCTATCCGGAGCCGGTCGCCCGGCTGCTCGGCGAGGCGATGGTGCTGACCGTGCTGCTGGGCAGCGCCCTCAAGTTCGAGGGGCGGTTCATCACCCAGATCCAGAGCGACGGGCCGGTGAGCCTGCTGGTGGTGGACTTCCGCTCGCCCGACCGGGTGCGGGCCTATGCGCGCTTCGACGCAGAGGCGATCGCCGCGCTGGCCGAGGCGGGCACCGTCGCCTTCACCGACCTGGTCGGCAAGGGCCAGCTGGCGCTGACCATCGATCCCGGCGGCCACATGCGCCGCTACCAGGGCGTCGTCGCGCTGGAGGGCGCCAGCCTGGAAGAGGTGGCGCATGCCTATTTCGCCCAGTCCGAGCAGATCCCCACCACGGTGCGGCTTGCCGTGGCGGAGGTGCTGGAGCGGCGCGAGGGCGAGGGGCCGCGGCACAGCTGGCGCGCCGGCGGCGTGCTGGTGCAGTTCCTGCCGGAGTCGGAGGACCGCGTCCGCCACCGCGATCTCGATCCCGGCGACGCGCCGCAAACGATGACCACGCCGGAGGCCGAGCCCGACGACGCCTGGGTCGAGGCGCTGGCGCGCGTCGGCACCCTCGACGACGTCGAGCTCATCGACCCGGAGATCGCGCCGCCGCGGCTGCTGCTGCGGCTGTTCCACCAGCGCGACGTGCGGGTGTTCGAGCCGCTGCCGGTGGCCGAGATCTGCTCGTGCTCGCGCGAGCGGGTGGAGGGCATCGTCCGCCAGTTCGATGCCGAGGAGCGCCGCGACATGGTCGAGGACGGCGAAATCGTCGTGACCTGCGAGTTCTGCAGCTCCACCTACCGGTTCGATCCATCCGATTTCGAGACGGACTCGTAGGACGAGCGCAGGCCACGCGTTAGCGTGTCCAGAACGGGCCCGGCTTCCGCCGGCGGCCCGGTGATGAGGCTTGATCGACGTTGGCAGACCACCAGCCCAGTCCCCGAAAGCGGATGCGGACGGCCCTTGGCGTTGCCGCCAAGGCCGTGCTGCCGGTGCTGGTGCTCGCCGGGGCGGTGGCGCTGACCCAGTGGCTGATCGCCTCCAGGCCCGAGGTCGCCCGCAAGGCGCCCGAGGAAACGGCCTATTCCGTCGAAACCGCCGAGCTTGACCGCGGCCCCCACCGCCCGACGGTGGCGGTCTACGGCGAGGTCGTGTCCGCCGCCCGGGTCGAGCTGCGGGCGCTGGTCGGCGGCGAGATCGTCGAGGTGTCGCCGTCGGTCCGGGTCGGCGGCGCGGTCGCCGAGGGCGAGACGCTGCTGCGCATCGATCCGTTCGCCTACGAGGGTGCGCTGGTGGAGGCCCGCGCCAACCTGGCCGAGGCGAAGGCGGAGATGGCGGCGGCCAAGGCCCGCGTCGCCCTGAAGAGCGGTGCGCTGGAGCAGGTGCAGACCCAGCTGGAGCTCGCCGAGCGCGACCTGGAGCGGGCCCGGACGCTGGTGGAACGCCAGGCCGGCACCGCGCAGTCGGTCGACGAGCGCACGCTGCTGGTGAGCCAGCGCCGCCAGTCGCTCGACCAGCTGACCAACGAGATCGCCATCGAGAAGGCCGGCATCGACCAGCAGACGGCCACCATCGAACGGCTCGAATGGCGCGTCCGCAACGCCGAGCGCGACCTCGCCGACACGTCGCTCAAGGCGCCGTTCGACGGCGTCGTGGTGGCGGAGGAGGTGGAGGTCGGCCGTCGCATCGGCGAGAACGACCTGGCCGTGGCCCTCGACCAGGCCGACGAGGTGGATGTCGAGTTCACCCTCTCCGACCGCCAGTACGGCGCGCTCGTATCGGGCGTTGGCGGGCTCGTCGGCACCGACGCCGAGGTCGTCTGGCGGATCGGCGAGACGCCGCGGCGCTACCGGGCGACGATCGACCGCGTCGGCGCCGAGATCAGCGCCGCGCGGGGCGGCATCCAGGTCTATGCCCACCTGGACGCCGACGCCGGCACGCCGCTGCCGCGGCCGGGCGCCTTCGTCGAGGTGCGGATGCCCGGCCGACGCTTCGAGGACTCGCTGCGGCTGTCGGCCGCCTCGGTCTACGAGGGCGACCACGTGTTCGTGGTCCGCGACAGCCGGCTGGTCAAGAGAAGCGTCTCGGTGCTCGCCCAGGACGGCGAGACCGTCATCGTCGACGGCGACCTTGCGGCCGGCGACCACGTGCTGGTCACCCGCATCGCCGAGGCCGGCGACGGCGTGCTGGTGAAGGAGACGCTCACGCCGCCGGAGGCCGAGCCGGCGACCGCGGCCAGCGGCTCGGCCGCCCGGGTGCTGCCCCAATGAGCGCGCCCGGCCGCCGCGGCGGCGGGCTGATCCAGCTGTTCGTCCGCCATCCGAACGCCGCCAACCTGCTGATGATCCTGATGCTGCTGGCCGGCGCCTTCTCGCTGGCGCGCATCAACACCCAGTTCTTCCCGACCGTCGAGGAAAAGCAGATCACCGTCTCCGTCACCTGGTCGGGGGCGAGCGCGGAGGACGTGGCGGCCAACATCCTCGACGCGGTCGAGCCGGCGGTGCGCTTCCTCGACGGCGTCGACCACGTCACCTCCTACGCCCGGGAGGGCGCCGGCACGACGATCATCGAGTTCGACGCGGCGACCGACATGCAGAAGGCGCTCGCCGACGTCGAGCAGGAGATCGACCAGATCACCACCCTGCCGGAGGAAAGCGAGAAGCCGACGATCACCAGCAACCGCTTCCACGACACGGTGGCGAAGCTGATCCTCACCGGCCCGTTCGACGAGGCGGCGCTGCAGATCTACGCCAAGCGCATCCGCGACGACCTGCTCGACCGGGGCATCGACAAGGTGACCTTCACCGGCATGCGCGACCGGGAGATCGAGGTGTCGGTGCCGGAGACGACGCTGGTCCGGCTCGGCATGAGCATCGAGGACGTGGCGACGGCGATCGCCAGGAACACCCTCGACCGGCCGACTGGAACCGTGTCGGGCAGCGTGGAGAAGCAGGTGCGCGCGCTGGCGCCGGGCGAGACGCCCGAGGAGCTCGCCGACATCGAGGTGAAGACGTTCCCGAGCGGCGAGCGCATCCTGCTGCGCGACATCGCCACCGTCGGCAACGCCTTCGACGACGACGCCACGCGCGGCCTGCACGGCGGCATGCCGGCGATCGGCATCGTGGTGCAGCGGGCGGTGTCGGCCGACGCGCTGGAGACCGACGCCATCCTGAAGGCCTATCTCGCCGACACCCGGGCGACGCTGCCGGCGACCCTGCAGATCCTGGAAACCCAGGACACGGCGAGCTTCCTGTGGGACCGCATCAACCTGCTCCTCCGCAACGGCTGGCAAGGGCTGCTGGTGGTGCTGCTGGTGCTGTTCACCTTCCTCAACGCCCGCATCGCGACGTGGGTGGCGCTGGGCATCCCGATCTCCATGTCGGCGACCATCGCCATCATGTACCTGACCGGCCAGACCATCGACATGATGAGCCTGTTCGCGCTGATCATGATGCTGGGCATCATCGTCGACGACGCCATCGTGGTGGCCGAGCAGACCGCCACCCGCGAGGACGCGGGCGATCCGCCGCCCCACGCCGCCGAGGTGGGGGCGCGCCAGATGCTGGTGCCGGTGCTGGCGGCGAGCCTGACCACCGTCGCCGCGTTCGCGCCGCTGTTCCTGCTCGGCGGGGTGATGGGGCAGATCATCGAGGTGCTGCCGCTGGTCACCATCTCGGTGCTGACGGCGTCGCTGATCGAGTGCTTCCTGGTGCTGCCGGCGCATCTCGCCCACTCCGGCGGGCCGCGCGGCGCGGCGCGCTGGTCGCTGGTGCGGCAGATCCTGGTGGGCATCGTCATCGCCGTGGTGCTGGCGGCGCTGGCCAGCCTGCCGGCCGAGGGGGCGGCGCCGGTGGTGGCGGCGATCCTCCATGCGGTGGCGGCGACGCGGGCAGCCGTCGGGCCCGTCGGCGCGGTGCTGGGACTGGCGGCGCTGGCGTTCGCGCTGGCCGGGCTGGTGGAGCTGGCGCTGGTGAAGGGGCGCGCCGCGGCGGCGAAGCGGGCCGGGGCGGGCCACGCCAAGACCGGCTTCCGCAGCTGGTTCGACGGCAATTTCGCGCGCTTCCGCGACGGGCCGTTCCGCGGCTTCGCCACGCTCACCTTCCGCTGGCGCTACACCACCCTGGCGCTGGCGCTGGCGGCGCTGGTGGTGGTCGGCTTCGGGCTGGTGGCCGGCGGGCGGGTCGGCTTCGTGTTCTTCCCCTCGCCGGAATCGGAGAGCCTGCGCGCCACCCTGGAGGTCAACGCCGGCACGCCCGAGGAGCAGGTGATCGCGGCGGTGGCGACGGTGGAAAACGCCCTCGAGGTGGCCGAGCAGCAGCTGTCGGGCGGCACCGAGCCGCTGCTGCGCTCGGTGTCGAGCACCCTCGGCGTCTCCGGCCAGAACCGGGGCGACAACCTGGCGGAGATCGACGTGCAGCTGACGCCGTCGGAGGCGCGCACCATCCGCACGCCCGAGGTCGTGCGGGCCTGGCGGAACGCGGTGCCGGAGATCCCGGGGCTGAAGTCGTTCGCCATCAACGAGCGGCGCGGCGGGCCGCCCGGCCGCGATCTCGACGTGCGCCTGGACGGCGCGGCGCCGGAGGTGCTGAAGACCGCCGCGCAGGACGTCATCGCCGCGCTGCAGGCGGTGCCGGGCGTCAGCGCGGTGGCCGACGACCTGCCCTACGGCAAGCCGGAGCTCGCCATGCGGCTGACGCCGCGCGGCGCGGCGCTGGGCTTCACCCTGGACAGCGTCGCCACCCAGGTGCGCAACGCCTTCGACGGGGCGATCGCCCGCCGCATCCCGATCGGCGACGAGGAGGTGAAGGTGCGCGTCCAGCTCGCCCAGGGCGACACCGGCGACGCGGCGCTGCGGCAGATGTGGCTGAAGAGCGACACCGGCGCGTTCGTGCCGCTGTCGGAGGTGGTGAGCCTGGAGGAGAGCGACGCCTTCTCGGTGATCCTGCGCCGCGACGGCAAGACGACCGTGTCGGTGACCGCCGATGTGGACCCCGAGGTGAACACGGCCACCGCGATCACCGAGCTGATGCGCACCGAGGTGATGCCGGAGATCGCGGGGCGCTACGGCATCGGCTTCTCGTTCGCCGGCAAGGCGGAGGAGCAGCAGGACTCGTTCGCCGACCTGAAGCTCGGCACCTGGGTCGCCCTGTCGGTCATCTACATCATCCTCGCCTGGGTGTTCGGCTCCTACTGGCGGCCGCTGGCGGTGATGGCGATCATCCCGTTCGGGCTGGTCGGAGCCGTGCTCGGGCACCTGCTGCTGGGCTTCAACCTGACCATCATGAGCCTGATCGGGCTGCTCGGGCTGTCCGGCATCCTGGTCAACGATTCCATCATCCTGGTGAGCCGGCTCGACGAGCGGCTGAAGGACGGGGACGCGCTGGCGACGGCGGCGATCGGCGCCAGCTGCGACCGGCTGCGGGCGGTGCTCTTGACCTCGCTGACCACCATCGGCGGGCTGGCGCCGCTGCTGTTCGAGACCAGCCTGCAGGCGCAGTTCCTGCTGCCGATGGCGGTGACCATGGTGTTCGGCATCGCGGCGGCGACGCTCTTGGTGCTGGTGCTGGTGCCGGCGCTGATCGGCATCGGCGGCGACGTCGGCCGCCTGGTGGCGGCGATCGACGGGCGCCGCTCCGCCGGCACGCTGGCGGCGCCGCCGGCCGGCGAATAGGCCGGTCGGAAGCCGCTCACCGGTCGGAAGCCGCTCAGATGTCCTCGCCGTCGGCCTCGGAGTCCAGCTCGTCGCAGGACTTCCTGATGCGCGGCTGCAGGGGGTAGATCTCCAGCGCCTGGGCGCAGGCGGCGCGGGCGCCCTCCTTCTCGTCGAGGGCGCTGAGGATCGAGGCGAGGCCGCCGATGGCCTCCCAGTTGCGCGGCTCGAGCGCCAGGGCGCGCTCCAGGTCGGCCAGCGATTTCCCGTAGTCGTCGAGCATGAAATAGACGGTGGCGCGGCGGTTCCAGCCTTCGGCGTAGCCGGGCTTCAGCCGGACCACGGCGTCGAGCAGGTCGAGGGCGACGGGCAGGTCCTTCGCCTCGACGGCCGCCGCCGCCTGGGTCATCAGCAGCGCGATGGTGGGGCTGCCGGAGTTCATCAGCTCGCGCTGGATGTTGCGGGCGATGCCGGCGGCGCGCTTCTCGTCGGGGGCTTCCTTGAGGCGGGCGTAGAGCCGGTCGAGCCGGGTCTCGCGGGTCTCCTGGGTCTCCGGCGCGGCCGGCGGGGCGGTCTCTTCGAGGGGGGTCGCCTCGGGGCCGCCGGGGAAGCGCGAGCCGGCGTCCTGCGCGTGCGCAGGCGCGGCCGCGACCAGCGCAGCGGCAAGCATCAGGGGCGCCACACTCCGGGCGTTCGCAAACCAAGCGTTCATGAGACCAAGTATGGGGCGGACCCCGGCGCCCGTCAAAGGGCGTTCGGCCGCATCCCGATCACGGCTTCGTGGCGCGGGCGACAGCCCCCTGCGCCTCCCGCTGGACGGGCGCGCCGCTCTGAGCGTGATGCGGGAAAGTTCGTCGCGGACGGACGGCGCACGGATGGCCGGGTCCGGGAGGTGACGTGGCGGAAAGGGGCCGCCACGCTTGCGCGCCGGGCGGAACGGTGTCCGCCCAGGCAAGCCGGCAGCGTCAGCCCTGGCGCGCCTTGTAGCGCGGGGCCTTCTTGTTGATGATGTAGACGCGGCCCTTGCGACGAACCATCTGGTTGTTGCGGTCGCGCTTCATCAGCGACTTGAGCGAATTCTTGATTTTCATCGGTCGACCCTGGCAAACGACAAAGGCGCGCACGGGCTCCGCGCGCGCCGAGTAAAACTGACGCCGGGTTATGGGGCCTGGCCGGCGCGCTGTCAACTCCGCCAAGCCGGTTCCGGCGCGGCAAACGGCGGCTCAGGCGTTGCCATCGTCGTCGGAGGGAGTGGCCGAGCCGTCTTCCTCCACGACGGGGATCGCGTAGGCGCCGCCGAGCCACTTGCCGAGGTCGATGTCGGCGCAGCGCTTGGAGCAGAACGGCCGGAATTCCTGCACCGCCGGTTTGCGGCAGATCGGGCACTTGCGGCCGCCGGGCTGCTTGCCGGACGGGTCGGGCGTGGCACCGCCGCGGCCCGCGCCGGAGCGCTTGCGCTGGTTCAAGGGTGTCTCCCGGTATCTCATGTGAGGCGAACGCACTGAAGGATTTGCGGTTCGGATCGGGACGATCCGGACGAAGGGAAAATCGCGCGGGGGCGGATCCGCCGCCGGCTCAGGCGGTTTCCACCTTCGCCGTAATCTCCGAGGGGACGTCGATCTCCCGGCCGCCGGCCGCCCAGCCGTCGAAGACCCGGTAGCCCTCGCCCGTCAACAGCGCCGAGGTCTCGAACAGCGGCAGGCCGACGACGTTGGAATAGGAGCCGACGAGCTTGGTGACGAACGCCGCCGCAAGGCCCTGGATGGCGTAGCCGCCGGCCTTGCCGCGCCATTCGCCCGAGGCCAGATAGGCCTGGATTTCCTGGCGCGACAGCCGCTTGAAGCGCACCCGCGTCTCGACGGCCTTGAGGCGCTGCCGGCCCTTGGGCGTGATCAGGCAGATGCCGGTGAAGACCCGGTGGCCGCGGCCCGACAGCAGGTCCAGGCAGCTTTCCGCCTCGGCCAGCGTCTCCGCCTTGGGCAGGATCCGGCGGCCGACGGCGACGACGGTGTCGGCGGCGAGGATGAACGCGGGGCCCACCTCCTTGTCGGTGCGGGCGCGCTCGAAGGCTTCCTCGGCCTTGGTGCGGGCGAGCCGCTGGGCCAGCGCGGCCGGCGCCTCGCCGTCTCCCTGCGTCTCGTCCACGTCGGACGGCGCCAGGTGGTCGGGCACGATGCCGATCTGTTCCAGCAGCGCCAGCCGGCGCGGCGATCCGGAGGCGAGGACGAGCGTCTGTTGGTCAGTCATGGCAATCGGTCATATGGCTGGGTACCGGTCCGGGGGTCCGAGGGGACGCATGCTTATTTGAACCGGTACGTGATCCGGCCCTTTGAAAGATCGTAGGGCGTCATTTCAACCAGAACCTTGTCGCCCGCAAGGACGCGAATGCGGTTCTTGCGCATGCGGCCGGCCGTATGGGCAATGATTTCGAGATCGTTCTCGAGTCTGACGCGGAACGTGGCGTTGGGGAGAAGCTCCGAAACAGTGCCGGGAATTTCCAGTACTTCTTCTTTGGCCATGCGCGTAGACGGTCTCTGCCGATGCCGACTGGGCGAGACCGTAGCGAATCGTAAAGCGGTTGAAAACACTCCTGATCAGCGGCAATGCGCCGGTAAAGCTGTCGCCGCCGCGCACTTTCGTCTCAGACCGCCATCCGTTGCCTGATGCGGCGGGCCAGACCGTCGCGGACGGCGCGGTAGGCGTCGAGGATCTGCGAGCGCGAGCCGCCGGTGACGGTGGGATCCGGGGTCGGCCAGTACTCCACGTCGAAGGCTTCCGTGCGGGCCATTTCCAGGGCGCGGTGGTGGGCTTCCGGGGCGAGGGTGATGACCAGGTCGAAGCTGGTGTCGGCCAGTTCCTCCAGCGTCCGCGGCCGGTGCCTGGAGATGTCGAGGCCGAGCTCGTCCATCACGGCGACGGCGAACGGATCCGGCTCGCCGCCCGCCACCACCCCGGCCGAGCGGGTGTAGAGGCTCTGGGGGAACAGATGGTGGGCGAGCGCGGCGGCCATCGGCGACCGCACGGCGTTCTGCCGGCAGACGAAGAGAACCGCGCCGGGGCGCCCGGTCCCGGTCACGCGGCTAGCCCCGCCAACGCAGCGCGCAGAGCAGGGTGAACAGGCGGCGGGCGGTGCCGAAATCGATGTCGATCTTGCCGTCGAGGCGGTCCAGCAGGATCTGCGAGCCTTCGTTGTGAACGCCCCGCCGGCCCATGTCGATGGCCTCGATCTGGCTGGGCGAGGCCGTCTTGATCGCCTCGAAGTAGCTGTTGCACATCAGGAAATAGTCTTTGACGATCTTCCTGAAGGGGGTGAGGGACAGGACGTGGGTCATCACGTCGGTGCCGTCCTCCTGGGCGACGGCGAACACCAGCCGGTTCTCGACGATGGCGAGCGCCAGGCGGTAGGGGCCGCCGTCGTGGCCGGCCGGGGCGAAGTGGTTCTCCTCGATGAGATCGTAGATCGCCACCGCCCGCTCGTGCTCGATGTCCGGGGTCGAGCGCGCGATCGAGCTCTCGTCGAAGTCGATCGCGATCAGCCGTTGGCGGGAGCCGTGTGCGGAAGCGTCGACCATGGCCGTGGAGCCTCGCTCAGCGATTGAGCCGGATCGAAACCGATCTGGCGTGGGCCTCGAGCCCTTCCGCGCCCGCCAGCGTCCGCGTGGCGGCGCCGAGCCGCGACAGGCTCCCGGCATCGCAGCGCAGCAGCGACGTGCGTTTCATGAAATCGAGGACGGACAGGCCCGACGAGAAGCGCGCCGAGCGCGCCGTCGGCAGCACGTGGTTGGAGCCGGCGACGTAGTCGCCGACGGCCTCGGGCGTGTAGGCGCCGAGGAAGATCGCGCCGGCGTGGCGGATCTTCAGCGACAGCGCTTCCGGGTCGGCCACCGCCAGCTCCAGGTGTTCCGGGGCCAGCCGGTCGACCAGCGCCGGGGCCTCGTCGAGGGAGCGCAGCAGGACGATCGCGCCGAACTCGCGCCAGCTCGCCCGGGCGATCTCTGCGCGCGGCAGCGTCGTCAGCTGGGCCTCGACGGCGCGGGCGACGGCGTCGGCGAAGGCCGCGTCGTCGGTGATCAGGATCGACTGGGCGGCGGTGTCGTGCTCGGCCTGGGCCAGGAGGTCGGCGGCGATCCAGTCGGGGTCGTTGTCGCCGTCGGCGACCACCACCACCTCGGACGGGCCGGCGATCATGTCGATGCCGACGGTGCCGAAGACCTGGCGCTTGGCGGCCGCCACGAAGGCGTTGCCGGGGCCAACGATCTTGGCGACCGGGGCAATCGTCTCGGTGCCGTAGGCGAGCGCGGCGATCGCCTGGGCCCCGCCCACCCGGTAGATCTCGTCGACGCCGGCGATCCGGGCGGCAGCCAGCACCAGCGGCGCGATCTTCCCGTCGGGCGTCGGCACCACCATGGCGATGCGCTCGACGCCGGCGACCTTCGCCGGCACGGCGTTCATCAGGACCGAGCTCGGATAGGCGGCGGTGCCGCCCGGCACGTAGAGGCCGACCGAGGGCACCGCCGACCAGCGCCAGCCGAGCTCGACGCCGGCGTCGTCGGTGAAGCGGGCGTCGGCGGGGCGCTGGCGGGCGTGGTAGGCCTCGATGCGCGCCTTGGCGAAGGCCAGCGCGTCGCGCTGGTCCGGCGGCACCCGGGAGACGGCCTTGTCGACGGTGTCGGGGTCGACGGCGATGCCAAGGGCGGCGAGATCGAGCCGGTCGAAGCGGTCGGTGTATTCGATCAGCGCCGCGTCGCCGCGGCGGCGCACGTCGGCGACGATCGCCCGCACCGTCTGGTCGACGTCCTCGGAGATCTCGCGCTTGGTGGCGAGCAGGGCGGCGAAGCCCTGCTCGAACCCGGCGTCGGCGCTGGACAGTCGAAGCGGCACGGCGGCGTTTCCTTGCCTGGATCCGGTCATTCGCTCAGGTCGTGTTCGGGTCGGCCGCGGGCCGCCCAGGCGGGGCCGAGGTCGGTCAGGGTGGCCTCGATGCACTCGACGTCGAGCTGCATGGCGCCGCCGCCGGAGAAATGCAGCGTGACGACGCCGGCCGGCAGCTCGCCCGGCTCGAAGGTGATGGCCAGAAGCGACAGGATGGCCTCGGGCGCGTCGCGGCGCAGCCGGGTGGCGCGGGCGCCGGTCACGTGCAGAAAGTCGAGGGCCGTGCGGCGGCGCTCGTCGCGCTTGTGACGGCCGCTCCTGGTGATCTCCCAGACGAACCGGTTGAGCACGACGACGAACCGCTGGTCGGCGGCGCGCCAGCGCAGGGCGCCGACGTTGAGGACGGCATCCTGCACATGCGCCGACAGAACTTCGAGGTCGTCGGTGTCGAGGGCCGCGAGTTTCAATTGGGGCATGGCGGGCGTCTTGCGATCCAGTTGTTGGGTGGCGACAGGCCTGCGTCTGCACTTCCCTAGAGCCTTTTCCGCCCAGGTGGAAACACCTGATCGACAGGAAAGGACTCAAGACGGGATGGCCCGTGCGATTCCGTGCCTAACCGACCGGACGTATCCGAACGGTCGGGCGCTAGCTCGAGATCCGTTCGATGTCGGCGCCGCAGCGGCCGAGCTTGTCCTCCAGCCGCTCGAAGCCGCGGTCGAGGTGGTAGACGCGGTTGATGGTCGTCTCGCCCTCGGCCACCAGCCCGGCGATGACCAGCGACACCGAGGCGCGCAGGTCGGTCGCCATCACCGGGGCGCCGCGCAGCTGGCCGACGCCCTCGATGGTCGCGACCTGGCCTTCGAGATGGATCTTCGCGCCGAGGCGGGCCAGCTCCTGGACGTGCATGAAGCGGTTTTCGAAGATCGTCTCGGTGATGTGCGAGGTGCCCTTGGCGGTGGTCATCAGCGCCATGAACTGGGCCTGCAGATCGGTCGGGAAGCCGGGGAACGGCTCGGTGGAGACGTCGACGGCGGCGATGCCGGCGCCGTTGCGGCGGATGCGCAGGCCGCGGTTGGTCTCGGTGATCTCGGCACCGGCGCGCTCCAGGGTCGCGAGCGCTGCGGTGAGCAGGTCGGCGCGGGCGTGCTCGAGGGTCACGTCGCCGCCGGTCATGGCGACGGCCATGGCGTAGGTGCCGGTCTCGATGCGGTCCGGCAGCACCCGGTGGCGGGCGCCGCGCAGGCGGTCGACGCCCTGGATGGCGATCTCGGAGGTGCCGGCGCCCTCGATCCGGGCGCCCATGGCGATCAGGCAGTTGGCGAGGTCGACGACCTCGGGCTCGCGCGCGGCGTTGGTGATCAGCGTCTCGCCCTTGGCGAGGCTGGCGGCCATCATCAGCGTGTGAGTGGCGCCGACAGAGACGCGCGGCAGGTCGACGCGGCCGCCGGTGAGGCCCTTCGGCGCGCGGGCGATGGCGTAGCCCTGGTCGATCTCGATCTCGGCGCCGAGCTTCTGCAGGCCGTCGATGAAGAAGTCGACCGGCCGGGTGCCGATGGCGCAGCCGCCGGGCAGCGAGACGCGGGCCACGCCCATGCGGGCGACCAGCGGGCCGATCACCCAGAAGCTGGCGCGCATGGTGGAGACGAGTTCGTACGGCGCGGTGGTGTCGACGATGGCGCGGGCGCACAGGTGCACCGTCTGGCCGGTCATGTCGTCCTGGCCGGCGCGCTTGCCCTCCACCGACCAGTCGGTGCCGTGGTTGGAGAGGATGTGGAACAGCTGCTGCACGTCGCGCAGCCGCGGGACGTTCTCCAGCGTCAGCGTCTCGTCGGTGAGCAGGCTGGCGATCATCAGCGGCAGCGCCGCGTTCTTCGCTCCGGAGATCGGGATCGTGCCCATCAGCGGGCCACCGCCTCTCAGCCGAATGCGATCCATGGTGCCTGACCTTTTCCTGGACGTGCGGGGCAGGCGGCAACCGCCATTCCGACCGGACGCGTGTTCAACAAAACAGGTCCCCGGTGTCGATCGGCGACCCTTGGCGGCCAGACGGCCTGAGGTCGGTGTCGTGGGGGGACCCACGCAACTAGACTACCGGCGCCCGGGGCGCAAGACGAGGCGCCGGGCGGGCGCGGACACGCCGGCTGCTGCCTGCCCCGCCTCACGGCGCCTGCACGAACGAATCCAGCACGCGCTTGCGGCCGGCCTTGTCGAAATCGACGGTGAGCTTGTTGCCCTCCACGGCGGCCACCGAGCCGTTGCCGAACTTCTGGTGGAACACCCGGGCGCCGACATCGAAGGCCGACGCGTGGTCGGAGACGCTCTTGGCGACCAGCTCGCCCTCGATGGTCAGGGGACCGCGGGCACGGGTGCCGGTCTGGGCGGTGCCCTGCGACTTGCGGCGCTGGGCGCGTTCCCAGCCGGGCGTGGCGTAGGTGGAGGAGAACGGCTCGACCCGGTCGAAGCGGCTCTGGCCGTAGCCGCCATAGCCGCCGTAGCCGCCCTGCTCGCGCACCTGGACGTGGGCCTCGGGGAGTTCGTCGAGAAAGCGCGACGGCACCGTCGACTGCCACAGCCCGTGCATGCGGCGGTTGACGGCGAACCAGACGAAGATGCGCTTGCGGGCCCGCGTCAGGCCGACATAGGCGAGCCGGCGCTCTTCCTCCAGCCCCGCCTGGCCGCTCTCGTCGACGGCGCGCTGGTGGGGGAACAGCCCCTCCTCCCAGCCGGGCAGGAACACGGTGTCGAACTCCAGCCCCTTGGCGGCGTGCAGCGTCATGATGGTGACGGCTTCCGAGCCCGCCTCGCTGTCGGTGTCCATCACCAGCGAGATGTGCTCCAGGAAGCTCGGCAGGGACTCGTACGCGTCCATGGCGCGCACCAGTTCCTTCAGGTTCTCCAGCCGGCCCGGCGCGTCGGCCGAGCGGTCCATCCGCCACATGTCGGTGTAGCCGCTCTCGTCGAGCACGATCTCGGCGAGCTCGGTGTGGGACATCCGGTCGAGCTCGGAGCGCCAGCGCGCGAACGAGGCGAGCAGGTCGCGCAGCGCGGTGCGGGTCTTCGGCTTCAGCTCCTCGGTCTGGACGATCTCGGTGGCCGCCTGCACCAGCGGGATGCGCCGGTCGCGGGCCATGTCGTGCAGCGTCTTGACGGCCACCTCGCCGATGGCGCGCTTCGGCGTGTTGACGATGCGCTCGAAGGCGAGGTCGTCGGCGGGCTGCACGATGACGCGGAAATAGGCGAGCGCATCGCGGATCTCGCGGCGCTCGTAGAAGCGCGGGCCGCCGATCACCCGGTAGGAGAGGCCCAGCGTGACGAAGCGGTCTTCGAACTCGCGCATCTGGAACGAGGCGCGCACCAGGATGGCCATCTCGTTGAGGGAGTTGCCCTTGCGCTGCAGCGACTCGATCTCCTCGCCGATGGCGCGGGCCTCCTCCTCGGAGTCCCAGGCGGAGGCGACGGTGAGCTTTTCCGCCTCGTCGTCGGTGTCGTCGGTGAACAGCGTCTTGCCGAGGCGGCCCTCGTTGTGGCCGATCAGGTGGGAGGCGGCGGCGAGGATCGGGCCGGTGGAGCGGTAGTTGCGCTCGAGCCGGATCACCGCTGCGCCGGGGAAGTCGTGCTCGAAGCGCAGGATGTTGTCGACCTCGGCGCCGCGCCAGCCGTAGATCGACTGGTCGTCGTCGCCGACGACGCAGAGATTGCGGTTGCCCTGGGCGAGCAGCCGCAGCCACAGATACTGGGCGACGTTGGTGTCCTGGTACTCGTCGACCAGCATGTAGCGGAAGCGCTGCTGGTAGGAGGCGAGCACGTCCGGGTGGGCGCGGAACAGGCGGATCGGCTCCAGGAGCAGGTCGCCGAAGTCGGTGGCGTTGAGGATCCTGAGGCGCTCCTGGTAGGCCCGGTAGAGGTCGCCGCCGCGGCCGTTGGCGAAGGCGCGGGCCTCGCCCAGCGGCACGTCGGCGGGCGCCAGGCCGCGGTTCTTCCAGCTGTCGATGAGGTTGTGGAGCTGGCGGGCCGGCCAGCGCTTTTCGTCCAGCCCCTCGGCCTGGATGATCTGCTTGGCGAGCCGGATCTGGTCGTCGGCGTCGAGGATGGTGAAGTCGGGCCGGAGGCCGGCGAGCTCGGCGTGGCGGCGCAGGATGCGGGTGCCGATGGCGTGGAAGGTGCCGAGCCAGGCCATGCCCTCGGCCGACGGGCCGACCAGGCTGGCGACGCGCTCCTTCATCTCGCGCGAGGCCTTGTTGGTGAAGGTCACCGCCAGGATCTCGCCGGGCCGGGCGCGGCCGGTGGCGAGGATGTGGCCGATGCGGGTGGTCAGCACCCGCGTCTTGCCGGTGCCGGCGCCGGCGAGCACCAGCACGGGCCCGTCGACGGTCTCCACGGCGCGCCGCTGCTCGGGGTTCAGCTTGTCCAGATAGGCAACCGCCGGCCGGGCACCGCCGAGCGCGCGTTCGGCGATGCCGCCGCGGCGCGGAGCAGGTGCCTCCTCGAAGCCCTGGACGCTGGGCAGGGCGGAGCCGTCAGTGGAACGAATCATTCGGTGATCCTGAGCCGATTGGAACAATCGAGCAACAGCGGCGGAGATGCGCGCTTGCGTGCTATCTCCCAGATTGGGCGTGGGGAGGGCAACCCCAAGGGTTAATCGTACGCGTCCGCGGCGTAGCCGGGCGCCGCCGCCGGGCACGCCGCGGCTTGCGATCGGCCCCCGTCTCTGGCTTTTCTGGCGCGTCAGTCCGCCAGCCAGACCGGAGCCGCCGCCCGTGACCATCGCCATCCAGTGCGCCATCCCGCAGGAGCTGGCGGCGCTGCGCGCCGCGCTCGACCACCGCGAAACGGTGGAAATCGCCCATCTCCGGTTCGACCACGGCCACCTGTTCGGCCGCGACGTGGTGCTGGTCGGCACCGGCATCGGCAAGGTCAACGCCGCGATGGTGGCGACGCTCCTGATCGACCGCTTCGGGGCGCGGCAGATCGTGTTTTCCGGCGTCGCCGGCGGCCTCGACCCGGCGCTCGCCATCGGCGACGTGGTGATCGCCGAGCGGCTGGTGCAGCACGATTTCGGCTGGTTCGAGGGCGACCGCATGTGCCCCTACCAGGCCGGCCACCTGCCGTTCTTCCAGCCGACCGAGGCGTTCGGCTACGACCTCCGGCCGGACACCCGGGCCCGCATCGAGGCGGCGCTCGCCGGGCTGGAGCTGGCGCCGATGGATGCGCAGGCCGGCGGCGACGGGCGGCCGCCGAAGATCGTCTTCGGCACGGTGCTCACCGGCGACCAGTACGTGAACTGCGAGGCGACCCGGGCGCGGCTGTTCGACGCCCACGGCGGCCACGCGGTGGAGATGGAAGGGGCGGCGCTCGCCCAGGTGGCGGAGATGCACGGCGTGGAATGCGTCGTCATCCGGGCGCTGTCCGACCTCGCCGGCCACCAGTCGCGCTTCGACTTCACCGCCTTCGTCGAGGCCGTGTCGGCGTCGTCGGCGAAGATTCTGGCGCGGGTGCTGCCGGTGCTGTGAGCATTTCCCGTTCAGATCGAAGCGATCTGAACGAAAAGGAATTGCTCAAGGTATTGAATCTGGAGCCATTTCTTGTCGATCAGGTGAGTCCACCTGATCGGAAAAGGGTCACGCCTCACACGAACTCCCACGCCACCCGGTGGAGCGTGGCGTGGCGGCGGGCGAGGCTGTCGATGTCGCGCTGGTAGCCACCGCCGAGCACGCCGGCGAGCGGAATGCCGGCCTCGCGCACCGCGTCGATGACGAAGCGGTCGCGCTCGACGAGTCCCTCGTCGGAGAGCGAAAGCCGGCCGAGCCGGTCGTCCCGGTGCGGGTCGACGCCGGCGTTGTAGAAGACGATGTCGGGGCGGAAATTGGCGATCGCGGGGCCCACCACCGCGCGCACCGCCTCCAGGTAGTCGGCGTCGCCGCAGTCGTCGAACAGCGGCACGTCGAGGGACGACGGCACCTTGCGGACGGGGTAGTTCTTCTCGGCGTGCAGCGACAGGGTGAACACCGACGGATCGCCGGCGAAGATCGCCGCCGTGCCGTCGCCCTGGTGCACGTCGCAGTCGACGATGAGGGCGCGCTCGATGGCGCCGTCGGCCATCAGCACCCGGATCGCGACCGCCACGTCGTTGAACACGCAGAAGCCGGCCCCTTGCGCGAAGCGGGCGTGGTGGCTGCCGCCGGCGGTGTTGCAGGCGATGCCGTGTTCCATGGCCAGGCGGGCGGTCATGAGCGTGCCGGCGCTGGCGCAGCGGGCGCGCAGCGCCACCGGCGGCGTCATGGCGAAGCCGATCTCGCGGGCAATCGCGGGGGGGACGGCGGAGGCGAACACCTGGTCGACGTAGGCGCGGTCGTGGGCGAGCGCGATCCACGAGGCCGGCGCCTCGGCGGGTACGTGGAAGGTGCCGGGACCGGCGAGGCCCTCTTCCATCAGCACCTCCGCTAGCCGCTGGAACTTGCCCATCGGAAAGCGGTGGTCGGCCGGGAATTCGGCGTTGTAGCGGGGGTTGTGAACGATCGGGAGGCGCATCCCCGCATTATGGCGCGGCCGGCCCGGCGGGCAATGGAAGGCGACGCCGCAACCGCCCGTCCGCCTTCACGGAGAAGAGCAGCCGGCTGTGTCCTCCGCTTCCCGTCAGGCACCCCTTTTCCGGCTACGTGCCGCCGCCGTTCCGTCGATCATCCATTGAAATATAATTCACGGAAATCAGCATATTTCAGCAGTTTTTCTGCTTCGAATCCTCGAGCGCAATCCAGTTTTGAGGAAAAATATCAATGGATCAGAATTAAACGTGGTATTTCTATCTCCTGCCGACAATTCTAAAAAGAAAATGTGGGACGAGCTGATCTTTCAGCGTCAAGAAATAGGATCAATCCTCATGAAGTTCACGAGATTACCTCGCTTCGCGGTGCGCACCGCAGCCGTTGCCGCGCTGGCTTTCGGCCTGCTCGGGACCGGAGCCGCCTCGGCGTTGACCGCCGTGGAAAATCCCCCCGTCGGCAACGAAAAGGCGACGGAGGACAACGCCCTCGAACTGACCATCATCCTGAGGCACGACCAGTCCAGGCCGCTGAAGCAGTTGCAGGATCAGCTTACCGAGCAGGGCCACTACAAGGCCTTTCCGCCGCCCGGCATGGACGTGGTGAGCTGGCATCAGGTCATGGGGCTTGGGCAGATCATCGTGGTGCGCTTGCCCGTGACGCGACTGCAGGAACTCAATCGCCTGCTCAAAGACACGGCGTGGGGCGTCTACACGATCGAAGTCTACCCGACGTACGACTACAAGTCTGTTGGTATGAGCAAGAACCAACGGGCGCAATAAGTTCTGACTGTTTAGATCGAAACACTTCAAAGCCGGATCACTTTCCGGATTTGAAGTGTTTTGTTTTTCGAAGCCGAAGCAGGCGTCCGCTGATAGCGTGACCTGGCCCCCACGAGTGTAGGCCAAGCCAAATTCGGTGAATGAAATCAGCCCCCAGACGTCCATTCAAGGATAAGACGGCCTAGCTGGTCTCGATGACCACCTTGCCGAAGGGGCCGCGGTCGAGATGGTCCAGCGCCGCCTGGAGCTCGTCGAACCGATAGGTGCGGTCGATGACCGGCCTGATGCCGGCGGTGTCCACCGCCGTCACCAGATCGGTCAGGGCGCGGCGATGCCCGACGGCGACACCCCGGATGGTGAGCTGCTTCACCAGGATGTCCGGGATCGAGGCGCGCGCCGTCAGCCCTTCCATCAGCCCGATCACGGCGACACGTCCGCCGACGGCCGCCACCGCACACGCCTTTCCCAGGTTCGCGCCGCCGACGACTTCCAGCACGTGGTCGACGCCCCGCCCGCCGGTGATCGCGTGGACCGCCTCGACCCAGTCGCCGGCCGTGCGGTCGATGCCGAAGTCGGCGCCGAGCGCCCGGGCCCGCTCCAGCTTGTCGGCGCTGCTGGAGGTCACGATGACGGTGGCGCCGTGGGCCTTGGCGATCTGCAGGCCGGCCAGCGAGACGCCGCCGGTGCCCTCGATCAGGACGGTCTGGCCGGCGTGCAGCCGGCCGTTCTCGACGAGGGCGAACCAGGCGGTGAGATAGGCGCAGGGCAACGCGCTGGCCTCGCCCTGGGTGAGGCTTGCCGGGGCACGCACGAACCAGTCCTGCGGAAAGGCAACGTAGCCGGCCAGCACGCCCGGATGGAAGCCGCCGAGGGTGCGGTGGGGCTCGGTCCGGGACGGGCCGTCCGGCAGGCCGTCGATCCAGCCGGGCGCAAAGGTCGAGATCACCCGGTCGCCGGGCGCAAACCGGCTTGCCCCGTCGCCCGGCGTCACGACGGTACCCGCCAGGTCCGAGGCCGGGGTGAACGGGAAGGCGAGGTCGAGGCCCATGCCGGTCTCGATGGCCAGCTTGTCGCGATAGTTGAGCGACACGGCATCGACCCGCACAAGAAGCTCACCGGGTCCTGGGGTGGGGATGGGCACCTCCCGCAGGGTCAGCCGGTCCCGGCCGACCGCGTCCATCTCCCACCGGCGCATCGTCGTCTGTGTCATGGCGATCTCCTGTGTTGGAGGAGACCCTAGCGAAGAACTTAGTTCTGCAGTGGCGCTCGATTTTCCGCTATTTGGTGAATGATCTTCGCCAATGATCCGGCGCCAAGGGATCCGTCCCGGCAGCCCCGAGGAGACGACATGCGCGACCGGATGACGGGTATCGACGTCTTCGTGGCCGTGGTGGAGGCGGGCGGCTTTTCCGCCGCCGCCGAGCGGGTGAACCTCACGCGCTCGGCCGTCGCCAAGACCATCGGCCGCCTGGAAGGTCGGCTCGGCGTCCGGCTGTTTCACCGCACGACGCGCAGCCAGCGCCTGACCGAGCACGGCCAGCTCTATTTCGAACGCTGCGTGCGCGCGCTGGCCGAGCTTGCCGCCGGCGAGGCGATGCTGGAGTCCGGCAAGCAGGAGGTGACCGGGCGCCTGCGGGTGGCCGTGCCGGTCCTGTTCGGCCGGCGCTGCGTGGCGCCGATCCTGTCGGACTTCGCAGCGGCGCACCCGACGCTGGATCTCCACCTCTCCTTCAGCGACCGCCTCGTCGACCTCATCGAGGACGGCTTCGATCTGGCCATCCGCAACGGCCCGGTGGACCGCGCGCCGGGCCTGACCATGCGCCGCATCGCCACGCAGCGCATGGTCGTCTGCGGGGCGCCGGCCTATCTGCGGGAGCACGGGCGGCCGGCGTCCCTGGAGGATCTCGCCGGCCACCGGGCCGTCACCTACGCCCGGGCCGGACGGACGCCGCCCTGGCGGTTCCCGCTGCGGGACGGGGAGCACCTGGCCTCGCCGCCGAGCCGGCTGAGCTTCGACGATCTGGAAGCGATCGCCGATGCCGCCGCCGCCGGTCACGGGCTGACCTGGCTGCCGGTGTGGCTCATCGCCGACCGGCTGGCGACCGGGGAACTGGTGACGCTGCTGGACGATCTCCCGGGCCTGGTCCTGGAGACCTACGCGCTCTGGCCGCAGACCCGCAGCCTGCCTTTGCGCGTGCGGCTCGCCGTGGACCGGCTGGTCGCGGCGCTGCCCGGACGCAGCATGGGCTGACGGCGGCGCCGGTTCGCGATAGGCAGAGACGGCGAATCCGCGGACACTGCCGCGTGCCATCCCGCTTCGTCTTCAGGATCAGCTCCGCCCACATGGACACCCAAGCCGCTCCGCGCGTCCGTCCGTTCGCGGTGACCCACCGCATGGTTCTGGCGATCGCCGTGCCGATGACGCTCGCCTACGTGACGACGCCGCTGGTGGGCATTTCCGACACGGCGGTCATCGGCCAGCTCGGCAACGCGGCGCTGCTGGGGGCGATCGCGGTCGGCGCCATCCTGTTCAACTTCCTCGGCACCACGTTCAACTTCCTCCGGATGGGGACCACCGGGCTGGCGGCGCAGGCGCTGGGGGCCGACGACAAGGTCGAGATCCAGGCCGTGCTGGTGCGCGCGCTGATGGTGGCGCTGGCGGCGGGCGTGGTGGTGATCGCGCTGCAGGGGCCGATCCTCGCCGGCTTCCTGTCGCTGATGGGGGCGAGCGAGGCGGTCGACCGGGCCACCCGCACCTATTTCGGCATCCGGGTGCTCGCGTCCCCGATCCAGTTCATGAACTACGCGATCCTCGGCTGGCTGCTGGGCCTCGGCCGGGCCGGCACGGGGCTCGCCATCCAGTTCGTGCTGGCCGGCGTCAACGTCGTGCTCAACATCGTGCTCGTCCTGGTGCTCGACCATGGGGTGGCCGGCGTAGCCTGGGCGTCGGTGGCGGCGGAGGCGACGGCGTTCGTGGTGTCCGTCGGGGTGGTGCTGCGGCTGTCGCGGGCCGATGCGTGGCCGGCGTGGAGCCGGATCGCCGATCGGGCCCAGTTCCTGCGCATGGGCGCCGTCAACCGCGACATCATGATCCGCTCGGTGGCGCTGATGACGGCGTTCACCTTCTTCACCGCCCAGGGCGCCCAGGCCGGCGACGTGACGCTCGCCGCCAACGCCGTGCTGATGAATTTCTTCATGCTGGGCTCGTTCATCCTCGACGGCTTCGCCACCGCCGCCGAGCAGCTCACCGGCCGGGCGCTGGGGGCGCGCTACCGACCGGCGTTCGTGCGCGCGGTGAAGCTGTGCGTCGGCTGGGGCTTCGCGCTGGCGGCGGTGCTGTCGCTGGCCACCGTGCTGGGCGGCGGCGCGCTGATCGACTTCATCACCACCGCGTCGGCGGTGCGCGAAGCGGCGCGGGCGTACCTGGTCTGGGCGATGCTGCTGCCGCTCGCCGGCGTGCTCGCCTTCGAGATGGACGGGGTGTTCATCGGCGCCACCTGGACCGGCGACATGCGCAACATGATGCTCGCCTCGCTGGCCGCCTATTTCGCCATCTGGGCGGTGGCGGTGCCGGCGTGGGGCAACCACGGGCTCTGGCTGGCGCTGGTGGCGTTCCTCAGCCTGCGCGGCCTGACGCTGCTGTGGCGCTGTCCGAAGCGGATCGCGCAGGCGTTTCCGGAAGGGTGACTTTTCTGCCGCTCACGCCAGCGAGCTGACGCTCGCGGCTGCGCGGGCGCGGCCTCCGGCCGCGCGCGCGGTCGCGCGCTGCGGGAAGCGGGCCGGCGGGAGCCTTCCCGGTATCTGGAAAACGGGTCCCTCAATCCACCGCGACGGGACGTCGGATGCCCGGCAGTGCGGCCATCCGCCCGGCGATGCCGGCGAGCGTCTCGGGTCCGGCCACCGGCAGGCCGATCTCGCAGCCGAGATAGCGCCAGAAATCCACCGACAGCCAGGCGAGCCCGCCTTCGTCGCGCCGGAGCTTCCAGGCGGCGGAGATGCACAGCCGCACCAGCGCCGGCTGGGCCGGGTGCCGGCGCGGCAGCGTCTGCAGCATGTGCCAGGCGGAGGCGAAGCGGTCGTGGTGCTGCTGCCGCTTGTCGGCCGACAGCGTCGGCGCGGCCTGCTTCGGCGCCGCCACCACCGTCGCGTCGGTGAGCGCCATGCGCGGCGCCGCCGCCGCCAGCCGCAGCGCCAGCGACTGGTCCTGGATGAACACCGCCTCGTCGCAGCCGCCGGCGGCGAGATAGAGCGCGCGCTCGACCAGCAGCGCGATGTGGACGATCGGCCGGCTCGCCGCCTGGATCAGCGTCTCCTCGACCACGGTGACGTGGGCCTCGTCGGAAATCCGCTTCGGCGCCTCCTTGCGGCGGCGGCCGTAGAGGAGCGGCGCATTGGTCTCTGCGAGCCGCGCCAGCATCCAGGCGGTGGCGTTGGGCGGCAGCAGGTCGTCGCCGTCGATCGGATGCAGATAGCGCCCCTGGGCGGCGCGGGCGGCCTCGTTGAGCCGGACGGCGGGGCCGCGGTTGTCGGCGTTGGCGATCACCCGGACGCGGTCGTCGGCTTCGGCGAAGCCCTGCAGGATCGCCAGCGACCCGTCGGTGGAGGCGTCGTCGACGAACACGAACTCGCGGCTGTGGGCGCCGGCCTGGGTCCGCAGGCTCTCCCAGACCGCCGGCAGCGCCGCGGCCTTGTTGTAGACGGTGATCAGGTAGGAGACGTCGATGGTCACGCCCTACACGCGCCAGTGCTCGCCGATCCAGCGGGCCGGCCGGAGCTGCTTGTGGATGCCGCCGGGCCAGCGGCCCTCGAACGCCTCGTCGGGCTTCGGATGGCCGTGGAACACCACGATGCGGGCGCCCTCGGGGATCTTCGCCGGCACGAACCAGCGGCGGATGCCACGCGGCAGGCAGTGCTTCTTGAACGAGACGCACCACTCGGCCGGCCAGAACTCGATGTCCGGCTTCATGTGTGAGAGGTAGGCCTGCTCGTTGCGGTAGAGATCGACCCAGTGCTGGACGGAGTGCTCGTGAAAGGTGTCGAGCACCTCAGGGTCGGCGCCGATCTCGAAGCGGAACACCGAGGAGTTTCCGACCCGCCGGTCCGGGTGGGTCCAGTTGTGGATGATCGCCAGCTTGCCGGGCTCGTAGTCGAAGAACGGATCGAGGCTGTCGACGACGATCAGGTCGAGGTCGAGGAACAGCGCGGTGCCTTCAAGGTCGGCCAGCGTCCGGTTGAACAGCGCCACTTTCTTCCAGGGCAGCTCCTCGTAGGCGTCGAGGGTGATCGGCGGCAGCGGCGCTGTCTCGATCCCCGCGTCGATGCCGCTCGGGTCGTCGGTGAAGCACATGAAGCGGAACGGCCGCGTCAGGTGGCGGGCCACCATGGCGTGCAGCCGGTTGACGTAGTGCGGCCCGTAGGCGGTGCCCCACTTCATGCAGACGATGTTGACGGGAGGGGTCATCTTGCCTTGTCTCGGGGCCGAGGCCCGGCGACGCGGGCGGGACGGATGCAATCCGCCTATAAGAAACGGGCGTATGTGACAAGCCGAGGGCGGGTCGCGGAAGAGGCGGGAGCGTGTCGATGAATCTGGACCAGCTGCTGAGGGACCCGGTGATGGAGGACGGTCCGCGGCCGGCCGTCGCCGGGTTGCGGCCGGACGTGGTGTTCGTGGTCACCGGCCCGGTGTGGCGCGATTTCGAGGCGCTGCGGGCGCGCTGGGACGAGCCGCTCTGCCTCGGCTTCGACCAGGACTGCGCCGCGCGGATCCGCCAGGCGGTGCGCGAGGGCGACCCAGAACGGGCCCGCCACTGGCGCGCCGTGCGCGATCTGGCGGCCTGCTACGGCGTCTCGTGGATGAGCGCCGTCGAGGTCGACGGCGAGCTGCTCCGCGAGGCGCCGCGCCAGCCCTGCTTCGACTATCCGCCCGACGACCGGCTGAACCGGGTCGTGCTGGCCTCCGACACCGCCGCGTTCGGCTGAGCCGCCCGTCCCGCGCAGCCCGCCCGCCCAGCCAGCAAGGAGCACCATGGGCTCGTCCCCCCTCCCATCCGCGCCCGCCCCCGCCGCCCTCGTCACCGGCGGCGGCCGCCGCATCGGCCGCGCCATCGTCGAGGACCTGGCCGCGCACGGCTACCGGGTGGCGCTGCACTGCCACCGCTCGGCCGGCGAGGGGCACGCGCTGGCGGCGGCGCTGCGGGCCCGGGGTGCCGACGTGCACGTCCTGGAGGCCGACCTCTGCGACCTGGCCGGGCTGCCGGTGCTGGTGGCGCGCGCCGCCGCCGCCGTCGGGCCGCTGGGCGTGCTCGTCAACAACGCCGCGCTGTTCGGCGACGACGGTTTCGACACGGTGACGCCCGAGGTGTTCCAGGCGCACATGACCCTCAACGCGGCGGCGCCGGTGTTCCTCGCCCAGGCGTTCGCCCGCCAGGTGGGGGAGGGCGCGACGGGGCTGATCGTCAACGTCACCGACCAGCGCGTCAGAAAACCGGTGCCCGGCCACTTCTCCTACGGCGCCTCGAAGGCCACATTGGAGGCCATGACCATCACCATGGCCCAGGCGCTGGCGCCCCGCATCCGGGTGAACGCCATCGCGCCGGGCCCGACGCTGCAGGGCGATCGCCAGTCCCGGGAGGATTTCGACCGGCAGGCCGCCGCCGTCCTCCTGCAGCGCGGGCCGGAGCTTTCCGAATTCGGCGCCACGGTGCGCTTCCTGGCAGCGACGCCGTCGATCACCGGACAGACCATCTTCCTCGACGGCGGCCAGCACCTTGCCTGGGAGACACCGGACGTCCTAGGGATTTCCGAATGACCGAATCGACACCCGCGGATACTCACCCCCCGGTCGCGCCGGGGCCGGTGTCCGTGCCCGGCGACGACGCCTTCGAGCGGATCGCTCCCGAACCCGTCGCCGACGCCGCCGACGGCGAGGGCGGCCGGCTGGGCGCCGATCTCATTGCCGATCTGGTGAAGCGCCTGCCGAACGCGCCCGGCGTCTACCGGATGCTCGACCGCAACGGCGACGTGCTCTACGTCGGCAAGGCGCGCAGCCTGAAGAAGCGCGTCGCCAACTACGCGCGCCCGACGGGGCTGGCCAACCGCACGCTGGCGATGATCGCCGCCACGGCGGCGATGGAGTTCGTCACCACCCGCACCGAGACCGAGGCGCTGCTGCTCGAGGCGAACCTCATCAAGCGGCTGCGCCCGCGCTTCAACGTGCTGCTGCGCGACGACAAGTCGTTCCCCTACATCCTCATCACCGGCGACCACGAGGCGCCGCAGATCCTCAAGCACCGCGGCGCGCGCAGCAAAAAGGGCGCCTATTTCGGCCCGTTCGCCTCGGCCGGCGCCGTCGACCGCACCATCAACGCGCTGCAGAAGGCCTTCCTGCTGCGCTCGTGCACGGATTCCGTCTACGAAAGCCGCACCCGGCCGTGCCTGCTGTTCCAGATCAAGCGCTGCTCGGGTCCCTGCACCGGCGAGATCGACCCGGCCGGCTACGCCGAGCTCGTCGACGAGGCGCGCGCCTTCCTCAACGGCAAGAGCCGGGCGGTGAAGGCGGAACTCGCCACCGAGATGGAGCGGGCCTCGGACCGCCTCGATTTCGAGCAGGCGGCGCGCTACCGCGACCGGCTGGCGGCGCTCTCGCACATCCAGCAGCACCAGGGCATCAACCCCCAGGGCATCGAGGAGGCCGACGTCTTCGCCGTCCATCAGGAAGGCGGCCAGACCTGCATCCAGGTGTTCTTCTTCCGCACCGGCCAGAACTGGGGCAACCGGGCCTACTTCCCCAAGGCCGACGCCCACTGGACGACGGCCGAGGTGCTGGAGAGCTTCCTCGCCCAGTTCTACGACGACAAGCCGTGCCCGCGGATGATCCTGACCTCCGAGGCGCTGCCCGAGCAGGCGCTGCTCGAGGCGGCGCTGACGGAGCGCGCCGAGCGCAAGGTGACCGTGTCGGCGCCGCAGCGCGGCACCAAGCGCGAGCTCGTCGACCACGCGCGCCAGAACGCCCGCGAGGCGCTCGGCCGCAAGCTCGCGGAAAGCGCCAGCCAGGCGGCGCTCCTGAAGGGGGTGGCCGAGGCGTTCGGGCTGGCCGTCCCGCCGCGCCGGATCGAGGTCTACGACAACTCGCACATCATGGGCACCAACGCCGTCGGCGGCATGATCGTCGCCGGGCCGGACGGCTTCGCCAAGGCGCACTACCGCAAGTTCAACATCAAGTCGGAGGCGGTGACGCCGGGCGACGACATCGCGATGATGCGCGAGGTGCTGCAGCGGCGGTTCCAGCGTCTGCTGAAGGAGGCCGGCCCGCGCGGCGAGGGCGAGACGCCGGACGAAGGGATCGGGCCGTGGCCGGACCTGGTGCTGATCGACGGCGGCGCCACCCAGCTGGGCGCGGCGCGCGAGACGCTGGCCGACCTCGGCATCACCGACCTGCCGCTGGTGGGGGTGGCCAAGGGCGTCGACCGCGACGCCGGCCGCGAGGAGTTCCACATCCCCGGCAGGCAGCCGTTCCGGCTGCCGCCGCGCGACCCGGTGCTGTACTTCGTGCAGCGTCTGCGCGACGAGGCGCACCGCTTCGCCATCGGCACCCACCGGGCCAAGCGGTCGAAGGAGATCCACGCCAACCCGCTCGACGAGATCGCCGGGATCGGCACGGCGCGCAAGCGGGCGCTGCTGCGCCATTTCGGCACCGCCAAGGCGGTGTCGAAGGCCGGCATCGAGGACCTGGTGTCGGTCGACGGCATCTCCGAGGCGATGGCGAAGCTGATCTACGCCCACTTCCACGAGGCCACGGTCTGAGTGGCAATGTCCGTACTGTTCTGATGACGAAAACGCCGCTACGCCTGCTGACGGGATCGCCCACGGCAAGACCCTTCCGTGGAAGATATGTTCTGATCGATATGATCGTCGGCCGCTGATAATGATTAATGTTGAATAGGGATTTATTTCCAATCTACATTAAGCTCGTCGTCATACTTGAGTGGAAGTAGCATCATGGCTTCATAACCGGGCAATAGTTTACCAGGTCTCTGCCGGGAGACGTCGTACCCGAATTCAGATTCTGAAGTAAATATTTCCATTATCGCCCGCGCAGGATCGGATAGCAATTTATTAATATAATGAATGAATTCATGAGCATAATAATACCTTTCTAATACACCAGATGCGTCATATATCTTCTCCTTCTTCTTGAACATTTCAAGGACAGGATCACCTCCATCCTTAAATAAGGGCGTAAATCCGTCAAAGTATATACTCTCAATACAGTCTTTAACCGGATCTATGTTTCCATGAATAATATAGTTTCTCCTATCAAATATCCGTTTAAAATTTTTATACTCTTCTGTGCCCGAGTCTACGCCGGATTTGAAGTGATCGCATTTTAGATGTAGATCAAAGACTCTAGTATCGATTGGTTGTCGAGTAAATGAATCGTAATGTCTAGCATTATCTTTTAATTCTTTCTTTCTTAGGATGAAAATTACCAAATTTATGTATGATTCAATAAATATTGGCGTAATAAGATCGAGAGATAGGCATGAATTGAAGATTTTTTCAGACCTTTTGGATATCCTTTCAACATGATTTACATATTTTCTAATATCCTTTTCGGTGCGGCGCCTTGGCGGAACAAAGCTTGGCGGTTCAATATTGTCCACAATATTTGCATGATATTCGGCGCATGCATTCGAAATTAAAGAGAATCGATTAGATAATATATTCCATTTTTCGAGGCGGCTCTGGACGGATTGAGAGTGGGTTCGGCATCTTCTAAAATCGTTCTTGATGTTACTTGCAAATTTGACCCAGTCTTTTGGTGTCATTCTTCTGTTTTTTATCGCTACATGAATATCTCGATTTCCACCTTGTATCCAAATATTATTTTTGCCAGCATTAATTAAAAAATCCCAATGCACTAGGTTGTTGCTGTCTTTTTTATTTTTCAGAAAAGTTTGCATCCCGTTGGGTTTTCCAAAGCGCCCGCATAAATATTTATACATGTCGAGGGGGGAAAGGTGTTTTCTAAAAACAAGCATTCCGCCGCGTCTTTCTGATGCATCGGTGGCGGTGTCGTCAAAATCGAAAAACTTTAGTACATCTTCTGGATGTGTAAGCGTCCATGCCTCGGGACGGAAGATATCACTCATAGCCGCGTAGCCACCCAATCTTTTCTGCCGAAGAAGGGGGCTCCGGCTCGTTTCGCAATTTAGGCGCGCATCGAGCCGAAGTCGATTTTGATAGCGCCCAGCAGGACGCGCGGATCGTGCAGCGCCTGCGCGACGAGGCGCACCGCTTCGCCATCGGCACCCACCGGGCCAAGCGGTCGAAGGAGATCCACGCCAACCCGCTCGACGAGATCGCCGGCATCGGCACATCGCGCAAGCGGGCACTGCTGCGCCATTTCGGCACCGCCAAGGCGGTGTCGAAGGCCGGCATCGAGGACCTGGTGTTGGTCGACGGCATCTCCGAGGCGATGGCGAAGCTGATCTACGCCCACTTCCACGAACGCGCAGGTTGAAGTAATAACAAGTAAGAGCTGGCCGGAATGCTTCGCGCAGCGTTCCAAGCCGCCCTGCATCGATGTGTTCCCGCGTTCCCAGACTTTGGAATGACCTGTAATGCCCGTCACGGCGGCTCTTTGCCGTGGCGTGGCATGCACAGTTTCGTTGGAAATCGATCGTTTCCGGCTGCCGGCTCCCTGTGCCCGGCGGTCCGCCGATCCCTGGAGATCTCTCGCATGTCGTTCAGGTTCGCGCCGGCGCTTGCCGGCATCGGCGTTCTGGCCGCGCTGTCGGCCGGCGCCTCCGCCGAAACGCTCACCGAGCGTGGCTTCTATCTCGTCACCACCATCATGGCCTGCGGCAACTGCCACACGCCCGTCGGTCCGGCCGGGCCGGACCAGGCGCGGTTCCTCGCCGGCGGTCTTACCTTCGACGAGAAACCGTTCACGGTGACCGCGCCGAACATCACCTCCGACAAGGCAACGGGCCTTGGCGAGTGGACCGACGCGGAAATCAAGGCCGCCCTCGTCGACGGCGTCCGCCGCGACGGGACGCCGCTGGCGCCGGTGATGCCGAGCGCCTTCTACAAGGTGCTGTCGCCGCGCGACCTCGACGCCATCGTCGCCTATCTGCGCACGGTGACGCCCATCGAGAACAGCGTGCCGGGGCCGGACTATCGCGCGATCATCGAGGCGAAGCCGCTGCCGGGCGCGGAAAAGCCGATCCTGGAGGCGGCCCGCAACGGCGACGTGGTCACCGAGGGCTTCTACCTGACGACCATCGGCCACTGCATGGAGTGCCACACCCGCTGGACCGACGGGCATCCGGATCCGATCGAGGGGCTGGGCGCCGGCGGCCGCGAATTCCCCGGCCCGTGGGGCGTCTCGGTGGCCTCCAACATCACCCCGGACCCGGAAGCCGGCATCGGCGCCTGGGCCGACACGGAGGTGAAACGCGCGATCACCGACGGCGTCACGCCGGACGGGTCGCCGCTCAAGCCGCCGATGGCCTACCCCTACTATCACGGCATGCTGGACGCCGACGTCGACGCCATCGTCGCCTATCTGAGGACGATCCCGGCCCGGAAGTAGCCGCCGCCGTCGGGCGCCGGTTGCGATTGCGCGGCGGAACGCTTCGCCGCGCAGCGCCGTTTCGTTGACGGGTGCCGTCGCCTGTGGTCTTTCTGGAGCGCCGCAGCCCGGAGCAGCCAGAACCCAGGGGACCGGTCGGAAATTGCCACAGAGTCAACAGCTTGAGGATGCCGTGCCCGGCCGGGAGCGTGTCTGTCGAACCGCGACGCCGGGCTGGCCCCGCCCTTGCTTGACGGTGAAAGCATGAGCACCAGCAACGCCTTCACCGTCCCCAATCTCCTGACCTACGGCCGGATCCTCGCGGTGCCGATCATCGCGGCGCTGCTGCTGGTGCCCGATCCGACGGCGCGCTGGATCGCGGCGGTGCTGTTCATCGTCGCCGCGCTGACCGACTATCTCGACGGCTACCTGGCGCGGACCCTGAACCAGGTGTCGGCGCTGGGCCGCATGCTCGACCCGATCGCCGACAAGCTGGTCGTCGCGGCGCTGCTGATCGCGCTGTCGGCCGACGGCACCATCGACGGGCTGAACGTGCTCGCCGCCGTGTTCATCATGATGCGCGAGATCTTCGTGTCGGGCCTGCGCGAGTTCCTCGGCGGCACCGTCGTCATCCACGTGTCCAAGCTCGCCAAGTGGAAGACGTCGGCGCAGCTCGCCGCCATCGCCATCCTGCTGCTGGCGCCGGTGCTCGGCAGCGCCTCCCAGGCGGCCGAATGGCTGGGGCTGGCGGTGCTGTGGATCGCCGCCGGCCTTACGATCTACACCGGCGTCGACTATATCCGGGGGGGATTGCCCTATCTGAGCGAGGCCGAGTGATGCGCGTCGTCTATTTCGCCTGGGTCCGCGAGCGGGTCGGCGTCGAGGAGGAAGAGATCGACCTTCCGGCCGACGTTGCCACCGCCGGCGACCTGGTCGCCTGGCTGAAGGACCGCAGCCCCAGCCACGCCTTCGCGCTGGAGGAACCGGCCGCCATCCGCGTCGCCGTCGACCGGATGCACGCCCAGCAGGACGCGCCGATCGCCGGGGCGCGCGAGGTGGCGCTGTTCCCGCCGATGACCGGAGGGTGACAGCCGTGACCGCGCCTGCTCCGCCGGCGCCGATGGTGCGCGTCGGCCTCGATCCCATCGACGTTTCCGCAGAGACCGACGCGCTGACGGCGGGCCGCACCGACATCGGCGCGGTGGTCGCCTTCACCGGGCTCTGCCGCGACGAAGCCGGCCGGCTGGCGGTGCTGGAGCTGGAACACTATCCGGGCATGGCCGAGGCCGAGATCAGCCGCATCGCGGCCGAGGCGGTCGCCCGCTGGCCGCTGCTGGGCCTCAGGGTCGTCCACCGCTCCGGGCCGATCCGGCCGGGCGAGACGATCGTGCTGGTGGCGGCCGCATCGGCCCACCGCGGCGCCGCCTTCGAGGCGGCCTCGTTCCTGATGGATTTCTTGAAGACCCGCGCCCCCTTCTGGAAGAAGGAGCACCTGGCCGACGGCACCGACGGCGGCTGGGTCGAGGCGAAGTCGGCCGACGACGCCGCGGCCGGGCGCTGGGACTGAAGCATTTCCCGTTCAGATCGACGCGATCTGACCGAAAAGGAACTCCTCAAGGTATCGAATCTGGTGCGTATCCTCCCGAAGCGGGCACCGGTTCGCCGTCCGGAAACGCGACAGGGAGCGACCCGTCTTAGTCCGCGATCGGCAGGCGGTTGTCGGCCTTCAGCGTCGACAGCACGATCGACGACTTCACCGTCGACACCGACGGATGGGGCAGCAGCGCGCCGTTGATCAGCTCCGACAGCGCCGGCAGGTCGGCCACCACGATCTTCAAGAGATAGTCCATGTCGCCGGTCAGCGCGTGCGCCTCCTGCACCTCCGGCAGCCGGGCGACGAGGCGCTGGAACCGCTCGGCGTTCTCCGGTGAATGGGTGTTCAGCATCACGTTGACGTAGACGGTGATGGTCAGCCCCAGCCGGGCGGCGTCGAGATCGGCCCGGTAGCCGCGGATCAGCCCGTCGGCCTCCAGCCGCTGGCGGCGGCGCGAGCACTGGGAGGCCGACAGGTGGACGATGTCGGCGAGCGCCTGGTTGGTCAGCGCGCCATCGTCCTGCAGCGCCCGCAGGATGCGGCGGTCATAGAGGTCGAGTGCGGGGATATCGTGCGCCATCTGATCACTCTATGCGCGCTTCGTGCGCAGTCAACGGCCAACGCGCAAGTGCCGAGCGTGAATGAGCGCCCATACGACAACGGCCCGGCAGACGCGTATCTGCCGGGCCGTGTCTGACTGTCGGAAGCTTCGATCAGGCGTCGGCGTCGGGCTTCGGCGCGGGCTTCGGGCCGCCCTTGGAGACGCCCACCATCGCCGGGCGCAGCACCCGGTCGGCGATCACGTAGCCCGGCTGCACGACCTGCACGACGGTGCCGTTCGGCACCTCCTCGTTCGGCACCTCGAACATCGCCTGGTGCTTGTTCGGGTCGAAGCGCTCGCCGTGCGGCTCGATCTTGGCGATGCCGTGCTTCTCCAGCGCGTTCAGGAACTCGCGCTCGGTGAGCTGGATGCCGTCGACGAGCGACTTCACGGCCGGATCCTTGAGGGCGTCGCCTTCGGGCATCGATTCCAGCGCCCGGCGGAAGTTGTCGCCCACCGACAGCATGTCCCGGGCGAAGCCGGCGACGGCATAGCGGCGGGCGTCGGCGACGTCGCGCTCGGCCCGGCGGCGGGTGTTCTCGGCCTCGGCGAGCGCGCGCAGCAGCTGATCCCGGAGGTCGTCGGCCTCGCGCGCCAGGATGGTCACCGGATCGTCGACGCCGCTGTCGTCGCCAGCGGGCTCGGCCGTCGTCGCGTCGGCCATCTCGGGGTCGATGTCGTCCGGGTTGGCCTTGTTGGCGGTCTCGTTGCTCATCTTCGCTCGTCTTGGGCAGTCGGAGGGAAAGGCCGCCGCATGCGGCCCCGTTGCAGGCTATCTAGGCAGTCTCGCACACGAATGCGAGCCCGGCCGTCGCCAGCCGGGCTCGTATGGTCGCGCGAACGGGCGATCAGATCGACGCGTTGATCCAGTCGACCAGCTTGCCCTTCGGCGCGGCGCCGACCTGGGTGGCGGCCGGCTTGCCGTCCTTGAACAGGATCAGCGTCGGGATCGAGCGCACGCCGTACTTCATGGCGATGTTCTGGTTCTCGTCGATGTTCAGCTTGGCGATCTTCACCTTGCCGTCCATCTCGGCGGCGATCTGCTCGAGCGACGGCGCGATCATCTTGCACGGGCCGCACCACTCGGCCCAGAAGTCGACGACCACCGGCTCGCTGGAGTCGAGCACGTCGGCCTGGAAGGACGAATCGGTCACGTTGGAAGGGCTCATGGCACACCTCGGATCTGGAGACCCGGCGCCGGACGTTCGGCGGCGGGGCGGCCTTTTCGGCCGGCAGAAGAGAAAAGCCGGAAAACGTCCGGGAACTGCGGGCGCGAACCCGCCGGGCGGCGACTCTTCAGGTTGACTGCAAGGTAGGTAGCGGGACGAACAGCGTCAAGCGAGCGCGGCCTGCGTGGCCGCCATGGCGGGCATGCGAAGGCGGCGATGCGAATCGCGCCTCAGTCCTCGGTCGGGGCCTCGTTCAGGCGCGCCAGCACGGCGTCGAGGGCCGCATCGGGGATCGCCATCAGCCGCGCCGTGTCGGTCCACACCAGCGCCGCGCCGATCTCCGCATCCGGTTCCAGCGGCCGCAGGATCTCCCGGTAGAGCGCCAGCTGGGCCAGGTAGGCGGGCGGCACGTCGTCCAGAGTGGCGGGGGCCGGCCGGTCGCTCTTGTAGTCGACGATCAGCACCCGGCCGTCGCCCCGGATCATCCGGTCGACGCGGCCTGTCACGAGCCGGCGGGCACCGGCGACGGTCAGGTGGCCGGCGAGGCCTACCTCGGCCCGGCTGCCGGGGCCGAACACGGCGGCGAAGTCGGGGGCGTCGAGGATCCGCAGCGCCGCCGCGGCGATGGCCTCGGCGTCGATCGCCTCCGCGCCGCGCTGGGCGCCGGCGAGCCGCCTTGCCGCGGCCGGGCGGTTCTCGGGCGCGATGTCGGGCAGCACCTCCAGCAGCCGGTGGGTGATCGTGCCGCGCAGCATCGCGGCCTGGCGGGCCGCCTCGGGCGAGGGGGCGGAGGGATCGGCGGCAGCGGCTGTGTCGGACGCTGCGGCGGGGGAGCGCCGCGGCGCCGCATGGGGCAGCGCCCGCGACGGGCTGAGGGCGGGCGCCTCGATCACCGGCGGCGGCGCCGGCTGGCGCGCCCAGGCGGGCAGCGGGGCGGGGGCTTCGGGCCGCGGCGGGGCGTCATCGTGGGCGGTGGCGGTGCGTTCGCGGGCGATGCCGCGCCATTCCCGCGCGACCACCGTCTCGCCGTCGTCGCCGACGATGTCGACCAGCCCGTCGGCGAGGCCGGTTTCCACCAGCCGGTACCAGCAGTGCTCGTGGGGGCCGCGCGCCGGCGACCAGCCGCAGACGATGAGCTGGTCCATGGCGCGGGTCATGGCCACGTAGAGCAGCCGGGCGTACTCCGCCTCCTGGCGCTCCCTGCCGGCCACCACAACGTCGAGCACCGCCTGGGGCCGGTACTCGCTGCTGGGCGCCCAGGCGAGCGGCGGCGCCATGCCCGGTACGGCGGGGGCGATCGGCACGATTTTCGGGTCGTGGTGGCTATGCAGCGGCGCGCCGCAGCCGTCGACCAGGAAGACGATGCGCGATTCCAGCCCCTTGGCGCCGTGGACGGTCATCACCCGCACGGCATCGGAGGCGGCGTCGCTCTCGCGCTTCAGCTCCGAGGCGGTGGCGGTGACCCGGGTGAGGAATCCTTCCAGCGTCGGCACGCCCGAGCGCTCGAAATCGAGCGCCATGTCGAGGAAGGCGTCCAGCACCTCGTCGACCTCGGAGCCGAGGCGGGCGCGGAACAGCCGGCGGCCGTCGTCGGCGCCGAGCACGGTGGCATAGAGGTCGAACGGCCGGTCGGCCCGGGCGATTTTTCGCCAGCGGGCGAGCCGGTCGGCGATGCCGGCAAGGCGCGGATCGTCGGCGCCGGCCTCATCCAGGGCGGTGGCCAGCGTGCCGCCGCGATCGTGGGCGAGCGCGAACAGCGTCTCCTCGTCGAGGCCGAACAGCGGGCTCTTCAGCACGCAGGCGAGCGACAGGTCGTCGGCGCGCGTCAGCAGCGCCCGGCCGAGCGCGATCAGGTCCTCCACCGCGATGTGCTCGGTGACCGTCAGCCGGTCGGCGCCGGCGACCGGCACGCCGGCCGCCTTGAGCGCGCGGTTGACCAGGTCGGCGAACGGCGCCCGCTTGCGCAGCAGCACCAGGATGTCGCCGGCGCGGACCGGGGCGCCGTTCGGATGGCGGGCGTCGCTGTCGAGCCAGCCCCGGATGGTGGCGGCGATCCGATCCGCCAGCTGCACCGGCCCCGACGAGCCGGACGCGTGGTCCATGGGCTGCGTCCAGTCGTCCGGCGCGTCGGCCTTCACCGATTCCGTCAGCGGCCAGACCGTCACCAGCCCCGGCTCGTTGGCGCGGATCGGCTCGTGAACCGTCGCGGCGCCGTCGCTGGCGATGCGGCGCTGCAGCTCCAGGTCGGCGAACACCGCGTCGACGGCGCCGAGCACGTCGGGGGTGGAGCGGAACGACAGGGTCAGGTGGACGGAGTTGAAAATGGCCGCGATGGCCGTCGCCTGGCCCTCGAAATGGCTGTGCTGGCGGTGGAAGGCGTCGGGGGCGGCGCCCTGGAAGCCGTAGATCGACTGCTTCTCGTCGCCGACGGCGAACACCGTGCGGACGCGCCCCTCGCGGGCGCCTTCGCCGGCGAAGAACTCGCCGGCCAGCGCGTTGACGATCTCCCACTGGCGCGGGCTGGTGTCCTGGGCCTCGTCGACCAGGATGTGGTCGATGCCGCGGTCGAGCTTGTAGTGGATCCACTGGGCGGCGTCGGAGCGTGACAGCAGCATGGCGGTGCGGGCGATCTGGTCGTCGTAGTCGACGAGGCCCTCGCGCGCCTTCTCGACCTCCATGTGGCCGAGCACCCGGTCGGCGAGGCAGGCGAGCGCCGCGGTGGCCGAGACGGCGCGGATGGCGCGGGCCTTCTCCAGCAGGCCGAGGAGGCGGGCCTGCTCTTGCGTGTAGCGGTCGGCAAGGTCGGGCAGCGCTGCCAGGATCGCCTTGCTGCCGGCGCCGGATGCCGCCCGCGGCTCGCGCTTGCCGGTGAGGAACATGTCGAGCCATGCCTCGGCACGCGCCGCCGGTTCGACGCTGACGTCGCCGCACAGGCTGATCCGGTCGCGCTGCTTGCGGTCGTTGGCGCCGCCGGCGGACAGTGCCTCTGCATAGGCGCGGCGGAAGCTGGGGTCGAAGCTTGGCGACCCGAGGATCTCGTCGGTGAGGCTGTCCAGCGTGTCGGACGGGGTGAGGCCGAGCGCCGCGCGCAGCCGGTCGATGGCCGGCGCCAGTCCGCCGGCGCTCTCCAGCCACGCCCGGAAGGCCTCGCGCTCGCGGATCATCGCGCGGATGGCGCCGAGCAGCGTCAGGTCGGCCGACAGCGGCAGGATCTCGGCAATCGCCTGGGCGAGCGGGCCGCCGGGGTCGGCGGCGGCCTCGGTCAGCGTCGCGTCGATCGCCTTGTCGCAGAGCTCGGCGCTGGCGGCATCGTCGAGCACGGTGAAGCGCGCGGCGAGGTTCGCCTCCAGCGGAAACTGGTGCAGCAGCGCCGCGCAGAAGGCGTGGATGGTCTGGATCTTCAGGCCGCCCGGCGTCTCAAGCGCCTCGGCGAACAGCCGGCGGGCGCCGGCGCGGTCGCCGGCCGTCGGCTCGCGCCCGAACCGGCCGGCGAGCAGGCCGTTGAGTTCCGTGTCGCTGGCCCGCGCGAACGCCGCCAGCCGGTCGAACACCCGCTGGGACATCTGGGCGGCGGCGGCGTTGGTGAAGGTCAGGCAGAGGATCTTGCCGGGGGCCACGCCGGACAGCAGCAGGTTGACCACCCGCTCCACCAGCACATGGGTCTTGCCGGAGCCGGCGTTGGCCGACACCCAGGCCGAGGCGCCGGGGTCGGAGGCGCGCGCCTGGGCAAGCAGCGTCGCCTGCGGGATGGTGCGGTGGACCGTCATTCGCCGCCCTCCACCGAGAGCGCCCATTCCCGCGAGCGGGCGAGGTGGTCGTAGTCGCCGTCGAAGCTCTTCTCCAGCTGCACCCGGGCCCGCGACAGGTAGCCGCTGGAGGCGAACGCGTACCGCTCGAGCAGGGCGCGCAGGCGCTCGTCGACCTCGCCGACCAGGGTGGCGGCGTCCTTGTCCTCCTTGTTGTCGAGGACGGAGCGCAGCCGCACCGGCTCCCGGGAGCCCTTCAGCTCGACGTAGGCGAGGTCGCCGATCGGGTTCCGGCCGAGGACGCCGAAGCCGCCGGCCGAAAGCATCAGCGCCTCGATGGTCAGCTGCGGCTCCAGGTGGGTCGCCACCTGCTGGGGCGAGGGGGCGGTGCCGGTCTTGTAGTCGAGGAGGACGACGCGGCCGTCGGTCTGCTCGTCGATGCGGTCGGCGCGGCCGGTGATGGTGACCGGACCCGCCGGGGTCGCCCGTTCCAGGTTGCCGGCGATCTCGACGTGGCGGGCGCGGATGCCGGCGGCGCGCGCCGCCTCCAGCGCCACGAACGCCTCGGCGATGCGGGCGAAGCGCGGCAGCCAAAGGGCGGTCACCTCGGCCTCGTCGAGTTCGCGGAAGGCTTTTTCGCCAATCGCCACCAGCTCTGCGAGGGCGGTCGCGTCGAACGCGCCCTGCCAGTCGCGGATGAAGTCGGCGAGCACGTCGTGGATCAGGGTGCCGCGCTCGGAAGCCTCCAGCGACGGGGCGATCGGGTCGAGCGGCCTGAGGTCGAGCACGCGGCGGGCATAGACGGCGTAGGGGTCGCGGATCAGCGTGCCGATCTCGGTGACGCCGAGCCGGCGCGGCCGCGCCTCCACCGGTGGGGTGGGGTTCGGCCGGGCGGCCGGTGCCGCCGGCCCGTCGGGGGTGTCGAGGGCGCCGGCCCAGGCGACATAGGTGCGGCCGCGCGCGGCGATGGCCCTGGCGGCATCGGGGCCGGAGACGGCGAGCAGCCGCTGCAGCCAGCGCGAGGCGACCGTCGGCGTGCCGGAGACGCGCTTGGCCCGGCTCATCACCACGTCGCCGGCGCCCAGCGCCTGGGCCACGTCGTGGGCGGCGAGGCCGATGCGGCGTTCCGGCGGCTCCAGCCCGAAGGTGCCCAGCATCGGCCGCGACATCCACGGGCCGACCTCGACGGCGGCGGGCCAGGTGCCCTCGTTCAGCCCGGCGATCACCAGCCGGTCGACCGACTGCAGGCGCGCTTCCAGCGGTCCCCAGATGAACAGCCGGTCGTCGGTGGGCACCGGTCCGCGCACCGCGGCATCGCCCGCCAGCGCCTCGAACAGCGACGGCCAGTCGGCCGGCAAAACCTCGAAGTCGACGCCGCCGGTGTCGGCGATGCCCGTGAGCGCGGCGGTCAGCACCGGTCCGTCGGCGCGCCTGGCCAGCCGGTCCGGCAGATCGGGATCGGCGGCGAGCGCTTCGACCACCTCCAGATGCGCGGCGGCGAGCCGGTGGAGCGGGACCCTGGCTTTGGCGGTGGCGAGGGCCTCCAGCGGCTTCAAGGCCGCCTCCAGCGCGTCGATCAGCGGGGCTGCGGCCTCCAGCCAGCGCAGCCGTCGGGCGTGCTCGGCGCCGCGATACTCGGCGTCCAGCCGCTCGACGCGGAGCGCGTGCGCCGCGCGCAGCCCGGCGGTCCCCGGTCGCACCCGGTGGCCGCGCAGCACGCCGAGCTCCAGCCCGGCCACGGCCCGGTTATAGTCATCGGCAGGAATATTAAGCCGGCTAAGTGGGTGCTTGAGCAGGGCGATGAGGGTGTGGGCGTCGCCCTCGGTGGCGGCGGTCGCGGCCAGCCGGGCGAACACGCCGGCCGAGGTGGTGCCCAGCGGCCGGCCGGCGGAATCGTCGACGGCGATCTCCCAGCGGCGCATTTCGGCGGCGACCCGGCGGGCGATCGCCCGGTCCGGGGTCACCAGGGCGGCGGTGGCGCCCGGCCGCTCCAGCGTCTCGCGCAGCGCCAGGGCGATCGCCAGCGCCTCCTCGCGCGCGGTTTCCGCCTCGATGAGCGACAGGCCGCGGGCCGAGGCGTCGGCGGCGGCCGCGTCGAAGCTCTCCGCCCAGGCGTCGGTGGTGGAGGCCGGCCGGAACGCCGCGGAAACGATCCGCGCCCGGGCCTCCGCCTCGGGCGTCGGTGCGGCACCGAGCGCGGGCACCGCGGCGCGGTCGAGGCCGATGCGCTTCAGAAGCTGCTTGAGGCCGAACTGGGGATGGCTGAACGACGGCTGGGGGGCAGCGTCGATGGCGTCCCACGCGGCGTCGTCGATGGCGCCGTCGAGGCCGGGCAGCACAACCGCGCCGTTGGGCATCCGCGCGATCGTCGCGATCAGCCGGCCGGTGGCCGGGATCGAGCCGGTCGAGCCGGCGGCGATCACCGGCCCCTTCGGCGGCGCGGCGGCGAGCCGCTCGGTCTCCGCGTCGATCAGCAGCCGGCGGCGCCGCGCCGGCTCCAGCGCGCCGCGCTCGGCCAGGAAGGCCGGCCAGACCTCCACCGCGATCGACAGGAAGGTGGTCGTCACCTGCCAGTATTGAGCCAGTTCCTCCGGCACCAGGTCGGCGAGCGCCGTCCAGTCCGCCTCCTGGGTCTCCACCTGGTCCATCAGGGCGAGCAGGTCGCTGGCGAGCCGTGCGGCGTCGGCCGGCGAGGTCGGCACTGCAACGTTTTCGCCAGGAAGCAGGTCGAGGGTGTCGGCCGACAGCCGCTCCGCCCAGCGCCGGACCAGGCCGGCCATGGCGACGCGGCGGGTGAGGTCCGGCAGCGACGGCGCCAGCAGCGTGGTGTCGTCGGGGTCCAGCGCGGGATGAGGAAAAGTGGAATCCGGTTTTCCGCCCGCATCCCGCTCCAGAATGTCGAGCACCAGCAGGTCCTCCGACACGTCGCCGATGGCGCGGATGTCGGGCAGCACGACGCTGGGCCCGGGTGCGGCGGCCAGGAAGGCGGCCTCCAGCGCCCGCACGGCGCGCCGCGTCGGCAGGTAGATGATGGCGTCGGCGAGCGCCAGCGGGTCGTCGGGAACCCGGCCTCCCGGCCACAGCGTGCCGTCGGCGAGCGCGGCGACCAGGGCGGGGAGGAACGGCACCGACGGCGGGATGGTGAACACGCGCGGCGCGCCCGTCTCCCCGGCCGTCTCCGATGTCACCGTGTCGGGCATGTCGGCTCCGTCGCAGGCGGCGCCGATTCGGGCGGCCGCCGGGTCAGCATGCGCGCACCGGAGCGCCCGCGACAACAGCCGGCTGTGGACGGCTGGTCGGCCCGGCCCGGGAGCAAGGGGCCCTAGGCGGCGCTCTCGGCGATCGCCGTCTCGGCGTCGCGGATCGCCTTCGGCGTGCCGACGTGCAGCCACAGCCCGTCCATGCGGAGCCCGAACATGCGGCCGTCGGCGATCGCCCGGTCGAACAGCAGGTTCAGCGAAAAGCCGCCCTCGGGGGTGTCCTGGAACAGGCTCGGCGACAGGATGCCGGCGCCGGCATAGGCGAAGGGGGCGACGTGGCGCTCGCTGCGCCGGGTGATCCGGCCGTCGGTCGACAGCACGAAATCGCCGGTGCCTTCGTAGCCGATGCTGGTGACCGTCGGTGCCAGCATCAGGAGGCCGTCCATCGTGGCGGGGTTCCAGGCGTCGGCGAGCCGCACCAGGTTGGGGGTGGCGCCCTCCAGCCAGAAGGTGTCGGCGTTGAGCAGGAAGAACGGGCCGTCGCCCAGATGCGGGAGCGCCTTGGCGATGCCGCCGCCGGTGTCGAGCAGCTTGCCGCGCTCGTCGGAAATCGTCACCCGCGGCGCCTTGCGGCGGGACAGGTGCACCTCCATCAGGTCGGCCAGATAGTGGACGTTGACCACCGCCTCCTCGACGCCGGCGGTCTGCAGCCGGTCGAGGCCGTAGTCGATCAGCGCGCGGCCGGCCACCTCCACCAGCGGCTTCGGCGTGGTGGCGGTGACGGGCCGCATGCGCTTGCCGAAGCCGGCGGCGAGCACCATCGCACGGGTGGGGCGGGTGGAGGGCGTGGTCATGGATGGCGGACTTCGGTGCTGGGTGAGCGGGCAAGTGCTGCGAGCGCCGGCTCGTAGAACCCTCTCAGTTCGGCGAAAATGGGGTCTGCCAGCGATCGCTCCAGATAGGCGGCGATGCGCGGCAGGTGGGCGAGGTAGGCGGGCTTTCCGTCGCGCACGTTCAGGCGGGCGAAAATCCCCAGGATCTTGGTCGCGCGCTGGGCGGCGACGACGGTGTAGGCGCGCCGGAAGCCGGCCGCGTCGAAGGCCGGGTCGGCGGCGCGGCGGGCGGCTTCGTAGCGGGCCAGCAGGCGGGTCTCGATGTCGGCGGTGACGGTGACGCGCGCGTCCTGCAACAGCGAGGCGACGTCGTAGGCGGTCGGGCCGATCAGCGCGTCCTGATAGTCGAGAAGCCCGACGGTTGCCAGCCCGCCGCGCTCCGGCAGCCACATCAGGTTGGGCGAGTGGTAGTCGCGCAGCAGCCAGGTCGTCTCGGCCTCCTCGACGAACGGCCAGAGCGCGTCCCAGGCCTCGGCGAATTCGGCGAGCGTTTCCGGGTCCATCGGAGCCCGGGTCGCGAACGGCACGAACCATTCCGGATAGAGCGACAGCTCGATGCCGAACACGCCCTTGTCGAAGGGCGGAATGGGGTGGCGGCTGCCGTCGGGCAGCGCCGGGTCGGCCGGCATCGGCGCGCCATGCAGGTCGGCCAGGAGGTCGACGGCGAGAGCATAGCGCTCCTCGCTCACCGCGCCGGCCTTCAGGATCGGCTCGGTGCCGAGGTCCTCCAGCAAAAGCAGCCCGGCGTCGAGATCGTGGGCCAGCACCGCCGGTGCGGAATAGCCGTGCGCCCTGAGCCCGTCGCCGATCGCCACGAAAGGGCGGACGCTCTCGGCGAGATGGGCGCGGCGGGAATAGGGCTCGCCGCCGTAGATCGCCGGGCCGTCGGGCTGGGTCGGCGCGTTCATCAGCACGGCGCGGGTGCCGCCGGCGCGGATGCGCTCGTAGGTGCGCGACGAGGCGTCGCCCTGCAGGTGGCGGCGGGCCGCGCCGGCGAAGCCGGCGGCGTCGAGGAAGGCGCGCACCATGCGGGACCGCTCGATCCGGCCGGCCATGTCGGGGGTGGCGGCGAGCGTCACCGTGCGCCGCTCCGGATCTGCGTCCGGCGCGATGGCGATCGCCAGCGTCGCCGGCGGCAGCATGCCGGCGCCGTGCTCCGGCCACTCCATCAGCACCGCGCCCGCGTCCAGCAGTTCGTCGATACCCAGTTCGGCGGCCTCGGAGGGATCGCCGAGCCGGTAGAGGTCCATGTGGGCGATGGCCAGCCGGTTCAGCTCGTAGGGCTGCAGCAGCGTGTAGGTGGGGCTCGGCACCTCCAGCTCGGGATCGTCGGCGAGCGTGCGCAGGAAGGCGCGGGCGAAAGTCGTCTTGCCGGCCCCCAGCGGGCCCGACAGGGTGATCAGGTCGCCCGGCCGCACGACGGCGGCCACGTCCTCGGCCAGCCGCGTCGTCGCGGCTTCGTCCTCGATCGGGATCACAAGCGGGTCGGGGCTCATCGGGTGCGGGTCATGGGCGGGGCCGGGCGCGCGCCGCGCCACCTGATCATTGCCTGAGGGGAAGCCGGACGGTCACCGTGGTGCCGGCACCGGGCTCCGACGCGATGTCGATCGAGCCGCCGTGAAGTTCGACGAAGCTCTTGACGATGGCAAGCCCCAATCCGGCGCCGCGGCGGCGGCCGCCGGTGGGATCGGAGACGAAGCGGTCGAACACCACGTCGATCTGGTCCTCGGAGATGCCGCGGCCGTGGTCGGCCACCGACAGCACCACGTCGGCGCCGTCGCGGCGGCCGTGGATCTCCACCGTGTCGTCTTCCGGGGAAAACGTGATGGCGTTGGCGAGCAGGTTGTAGATGACCTGGCGCACCCGCTTCTCGTCGGCGGTGAAGGTGCCGATCTCCGGGGCGATGTCGGTCGCGACCGTGAGCCGGGCCTCCTTGATGCGGTCCTGCAGGCCCTCGGTGGCGGCGGCGACCACGGCGGCGAGATCGACGCTGCCGAGCTCCAGCTCCATGATGCCGGCGTCGACGGTGGTCAGGTCGAGGATGTCGTTGATGATGGCCAGCAGCGCCTCCGACGACGAGCGGATGTAGCTCGCATAGTCCCGCTGCTTCTCGTTCAGCGGGCCGACGCCGCTGCCGGTCAGCAGCTGGGTGAAGCCGATGATCGTCGTCAGCGGCGAGCGCAGCTCGTAGGAGACGTGGCCGATGAAGGCGGTCTTCAGCTGGTCGGCCTCCTCCAGCGCCAGGTTGCGCTCCTTCAGCGCCCGCTCGACCTTCACCGTGTCGGTGACGTCGACGAAGGTGGCGAGCGTCGCGCCGTCGGGCAGCGGCACGGTGGCGAAGTCGACCACGGTGCCGTCGTCGCGCTCCAGCCGGTCGGCGACGGGCTCGCGGCGGTCGTCCAGGCTGGTGACGGCGCCGGCGATGCGCACCCAGGCGGCCCGGTCGGCCGGGCTCTTGGCGCTCTCGTGGCTGATGCGGGTGATGTGGGTCTGATCGGCCAGCGCGTCGTCGGACAGCTTCCACAGCGCCGAGAACACCGGGTTGCACAGGCGCAGCCGCCCGTCGGGGCCGAACACCGCGACGCCCTCGGCAAGATGGTCGAGGCTCTCGCTCTGCACCCGGATCAGCGCGTTGTAGCGGCTTTCCAGGTCCAGCCGCTCGGTGACGTTCTCGTAGATGTAGGTGACGCCGCCGTGCGGGTGCGGGTTGGTGATGACGCGCAGCGTCTGCCCGTCGGGCAGGTGCCACCACTCCTCGAAGCTCTCCACCGACTGGTAGCCGCGGGTGACGTGGCGGGCCCAGACGTCGAACTCGGCCTGCTCGGGCAGCTTGCGGGCGGCGCGCAGCGCCTTCAGCAGCGTCTCGTCCTCCGGCCCGGTGTCCAGGTAGCCGGCGTCGAGGTCCCACAGGGCGCGGTAGGCGGGGTTGTAGAACTGCAGCCGCCGGTCGGGGCCGAACACCGCGACCGGGGTGGCGAGCTCGTCGAGGGTGCGGGCGTGGAAGTCGACGGTGCGCCGGAGCACCGCATGGGTCTGCTCCAGCTCGGTCACGTCGATGGCGACGCCGACGCTGCCGCCGCGCCCCGCCAGCTCGACCACGTCCAGCGTCCGGTTCTCGCCGCGGATGACGGTGGAGACGCGCACGTCGGCGCGGCCGTCTTCGGTGCGCGCGGCGGCCAGCGCCTCGCGCCCGGCGGTGTCGAGGAGCTCGTCGCCCTCGGCCACCGCGGCGGCCGGGTCGGGCCGCTCCACCGCGTCGGCATAGGCCGCGTTGACGAAGCGCAGCCGCCCGTCGGCGTCGCGCATCCACACCGGGTAGGGCATGCGTTCGAGGAAATCGCGCAGCGCGCCGGTCTGGGGCGCCTCGGCGCCGCCGCCCACGGCGTGCGCGAACGTCACCGCGGCGCTGTCGCCGGCGATGCGCCCGCGCGCCGCCACCGTCGCGCCCGCCGCGGTGCGCAGCTCCGCCTCGAACGGCCGGCCGTCGTCGCGCAGGGCCGCCAGCGCGGCGGCGAAGGTCTCCGCATCGTCGGGCGCGAGCCAGCATGCCGGATCGAGCAGCGCGTCGGCGGCGGCCGGCACGCCGCCCAGCTCGGCGACGCCGTAGACGGTCGCCGGGCCGCCATCGGCGGGCAGCACCAGGGTGCGCCGGTCGGCGGCGTCGAGCAGCGTTTCGGCGCGTTCGGCGCGCAGGCCCGCATCGGCGCTCGCCGTCCGCAACGCCGCGAGGCGGCGGCGGCCCGACCAGGCCAGCGCCGCGAATCCGGCGGTCGCCAGCAGCCCGGCGGCGGCGGCAGCGCCGAGCACCAGCGGGACCAGGCTGTCGCCGGCAGGCGCGGCCATTGCCGGTCCGGCCATCGGCACGATCCACAGCGGGGCGGCGGCGAGAGGTCGGAACGGCCGGAGGTTCGGGGCGGTCATGGTCGTCGCGACTTGCCGTTTGCGCTCGCGCGTTCGCGAATCGGACTGGGGTGCCGCAGACCCTAATTCATCGGCGGCGCGGATGGGACCCGCCACGCACGCCGCAGCGGCTCCTGCCGACAAAAAAAGCGCCGGCCCTCGCGAGCCGGCGCTTTCCTGACTGTCTGTTCCGGCCGCGGCGCGCGGCCGCTGCCGGAGCGTTCGGGCGATCAGTAGCGGTACTGGTCGGACTTGAACGGGCCGTTGACCGGCACGCCGATGTAGTCGGCCTGCTCGTCGGACAGCGTGGTCAGCTCGGCCGACAGCTTGCGCAGGTGCAGCTCGGCAACCTTCTCGTCCAGGTGCTTCGGCAGCACGTAGACCTTCTTCTCGTACTGGTCGGACTTGGTCCACAGCTCGATCTGGGCCAGCGTCTGGTTCGAGAACGACGCCGACATCACGAAGCTCGGATGGCCGGTGGCGTTGCCGAGGTTCACAAGACGGCCCTCGGAGAGCAGGATCATCCGCTTGCTGTCCGGGAACTCGATCAGGTCGACCTGCGGCTTGACGTTCTTCCACTTGAAGTTCTTCAGGCCGTCGACCTGAATCTCGTTGTCGAAGTGGCCGATGTTGCAGACGATCGCCATGTCCTTCAGGGCACGCATGTGATCGACGGTCAGCACGTCCTTGTTGCCGGTCGCGGTGACGACGATGTCGGCACGCGGCGCGGCCTGCTCCATCGTGACGACCTCGTAGCCGTCCATGGCGGCCTGCAGGGCGCAGATCGGGTCGATCTCGGTGACCATGACGCGGGCGCCGGCGCCCGACAGCGACTGGGCGGAGCCCTTGCCGACGTCGCCGTAGCCGCAGACGACCGCGACCTTGCCGGCCATCATCACGTCGGTGCCGCGACGGATCGCGTCGACCAGCGATTCACGGCAGCCGTACTTGTTGTCGAACTTCGACTTGGTGACGGAGTCGTTGACGTTGATCGCCGGGAACGGCAGCTCGCCGCGCTTCTCCATCTGGTAGAGGCGCATGACGCCCGTCGTCGTCTCCTCGGAGACGCCGCGGATCGCGTCGCGGCAGCGCGAGTAGAAGGTCGGATCCTTCTCGAGCCGGCGCTTGATGGTGGCGACGAGGAACTTCTCCTCCTCGTTCTTCGGGTTGGCGAGGACCGAGGGATCCTTCTCGGCCTTCGCGCCGAGCATGACGAGCATGGTGGCGTCACCACCGTCGTCGAGGATCATGTTGCAGGTCTCGCCGTTGCCCCAGTCGAGGATCTGGTCGGCATACTCCCAGTACTCTTCCAGCGTCTCGCCCTTCACGGCGAACACCGGGGTGCCGGTCGCGGCGATGGCGGCGGCGGCCTGGTCCTGGGTCGAGAAGATGTTGCACGAGGCCCAGCGCACGTCGGCGCCCAGCGCCACGAGGGTCTCGATGAGAACGGCGGTCTGGATGGTCATGTGCAGCGAGCCGGCGATGCGCGCGCCCTTGAGCGGCTTCGAACCGGCGAATTCCTCGCGCACGGCCATCAGGCCCGGCATCTCGGTCTCGGCGATGTCGATCTCGGTGCGGCCCCAGTCGGCGAGGCCGATGTCCTTCACGATGTAATCGGTGGCGGGCTTGTCGAGCATATGGTCGCTCCTTCTTCGTGTTCTCAGATGAAAGAGGCGCGCACGGCAGGGTGCGGCGCGCCACATGGGGCCGGGTATACCGGGCTCGGCGCCGGTATTCAATAACGATATAAAGATTTCTTTATATATGTGCGGGTGGCGCCGCAAGCCCTTTCGCCGGATCGGCCGCGGCGCGCGGGCGCCATCGCAGGCCCATCGGGGGGCGGCGCGGCGGCAGGGCAGCGTGAAGGGGAAGGGCGCTCAGGCGTCGGCCGGGCCGTCTTCGCCGAAGCCGTCGCCGACCAGCGCGGCGATCGCGGCGAGGGCCTCGTCGGCCTCGGGTCCCGCCGCCGTTACGGTGATCTGGGTGCCCTTGCTGGCCCCCAGCATCAAGAGGCCCATGATCGAGCCGCCGCCGACCGTATGCCCGTCGCGGGCGACGGACACCTCGGCGTCGAAGGCTTCCAGGCACTTGACGAACTTGGCGGAGGCGCGGGCATGCAGTCCGCGCTGGTTGACGATCGTCAGCGTCACGGTGCGGGGCTTGGCCACCGTCCCGGTCATCGGCTCCCCGAGAGGACCTGGCTCGCGACGCTGATGTATTTCTGCCCGGCCGTCTTGGCGTCGTCCACCGCCTTCACCAGCGGGGTGTCGACGCGCACGCTGGCGAGCTTCACCAGCATCGGCAGGTTGACGCCGGCGATCACCTCGATGGTGCCGGCCCGCATCACCGAGATCGCGAGGTTGGAGGGCGTGCCGCCGAACATGTCGGTGAGCACGACGACGCCGGAGCCGTCGTCGACGGCTCCGAGCGCTTCGACGATGTCGGTGCGGCGGCGCTCCATGTCGTCATCGGGGCCAATGCAGATCGTCGCGACGCGCTCCTGCGGGCCGACGACGTGCTCGAGCGCCGCCTTCAGCTCTTCGGCGAGCCTGCCGTGGGTGACGAGGACGAGCCCGATCATGAGACCTCGCAATCAGCGCGGCCAGCCGGCTCGGCGCGAGCGGCGGATACGGACGCGAGGCGTCCGCGAGGAGAGGAAGACCAGGAATATCGATCCGTCACGTAGCGCTGACCCAGGGTCGACGAAAGGTGGCGGCCAAAATCGGCCACCCGGCAAACCAGTTCAAGGGAAATCGACCTCGACCCCTGCCGCTCCCGCTTCCGTGAAGGCGGAGATGCGCGCTTGAATTGCGGCGATCGAGGCCCTTCCACTTCCGGAGGCCGGCTGACGGGCGATCTCGACGCCGTCGATGACCGTCGTGGTCTCGGCCGGGTCGGGGATCCGCTCGAGCGCCTCGGGCGCGACCAGATCCACGACCAGCCGGACCACGGCGGCGGGTTCGTGATCGACCCGCACGATGCCGCAGCCGCGGACCTCCATCCGGCCGGCGATCGCCTCCGGGACCCGCGCCACCAGCCGGCCGTTCACGGCGGACAGCGCCACCCGGTCGTCGGCGACGAGGCAGGCGAAGCCGCCGTCCCGCCCGGTCTCGCGGATCAGCGTTGCCGCCAGCGTGGTCTTGCCGGCGCCGGGGGCGCCGCGGATGAGGACGCCGTGGCGGCCGATCAGGATGCAGGTGGCGTGCACCGTCTGCATGGCCTGCCCGCTCAGCCGGTCAGCGCCGGCAGCCGCACGATGAAGCGCGCGCCGGCGGTGTGGAAGGCGCCGTCGTCGGAGACGGTGCGGTTCTCCGCCGAGATGGTGCCGCCGTGCGCCTCGATGATCTGCCGCGAGATCGACAGGCCGAGGCCGGAATTGTCGCCGAAGCCCTCGAGCTCCGGCCGGTCGGTGTAGAAGCGCTCGAAGATCCGTTCGACCTTTTCCGCCGTGATGCCCTGGCCCTGGTCGTCGATGATCACCTCGACCGTGCCCTCGCGGCGGTGGGCGGTCACGGTGATCACGCCGCCCTTCGGGGAGAACGAGCGGGCGTTGTCGAGCAGGTTGGTGAACACCTGGCCGAGCCGGCTGTCGTGGCCGTTCACCAGGTAGGCGTCGCGGCCGCCGCGCACGGTCTTGGTGTCGACTTTCAGGGCGATGGAGATGCCGCTCAAGCGGGCGATCTGGCGCTGCATCTCCACCACCGCCTCCAGCAGGGCGACCATGTCGACCGGTTCGGCGTCGCGCCGCGCCAGCTCGGCGTCGAGGCGCGAGGCGTCGGAGATGTCGGAGATCAGCCGGTCGAGACGGCGCACGTCGTGCTGGATGATGCCCAGCAGGCGCTCGCGGGATTCGTCGGTCTTGGCGCGCGGCAGCGTCTCCACGGCGCTGCGCAGCGAGGTGAGGGGGTTCTTGAGCTCGTGCGCGACGTCGGCGGCGAACGCCTCGATGGCGTCGATCCGGTTGTAGAGCGCCTCGGTCATTTCCCGGAGCGCCCGGCCGAGATGGCCGATCTCGTCCTGGCGATCGTCGAAGGAGGGGATGGCGTGGCGGCCGCGCACGCCGCGGCGGACGCGCTCGGCGGCGGCGGCCAGCCGGCGGATCGGGCCGGCGATGGTGCCCGCCATCAGGATCGACAGCACCACCATCACCCCGGCCGAGACCAGGAACACCCGGACGATGCCGAGCCGCTCGGCGCGCAGGATGGAATCGATGTCGCCGCCCTGGGTCGACAGCAGCAGCGCGCCCAGCACGGCGCGGAAGCGCTGGATCGGCACCGCCACCGAGACGATCAGCTCGCCCTTGTCGTTGACCCGCACGACGCTCGCCGGTGCGCCGGAGACGGCCCGCTCGACTTCCGGGTATTCCTTGCCGTTGGCGCCGCCGATCTCCTTGTAGGCCGGCAGGTCGCCGTGCAGCGTCCAGGCCTTCAGGCGCTCCCAGATGCGTTCCAGCGGACCGGGTTCGCTCTCCTGGGGCGGCGGCAGGTCGAAGCGCAGGATCTGGCCGCGCGAATAGAGATGGCGGGAATCGAGCAGCAGCAGCCCGTCCCGGTCGTAGATGCGGGCGCGGGTCTTGGTGGGCGAGATCAGGCGCCGCAGGATCGGCGCCACCCGCTCCGGATTGATGGGGAAGTCGAGGGCGTGGGCGCCCTGGTCGATGGGCGAGACGCTCTCGCCCGCCTGCAGCTCCAGCAGGCGCTCCGGATCCACGGAAATGGTGTCGGTGTCGACGGTGGCGGACGCGGCGATGGCGGCGGCGATGATCTCGCCCTGGATCAGCAGGCTTTCCACCCGCGCGTCGATCAGTCCGGCGCGGAACTGGTTGAGGTACAGCGTGCCGGAGACCAGCGCGACGAGGCCGACCAGGTTCAGCACCAGGATGCGCCGGGTCACGCTTGAGAAGACGTAGGTCGACAGCAGTCCGCCGAGGCTGCGCCCGGCGCGCGCGCCCAGGCGCCGGACGGCCTTCAGCCGCGGCCGGCGCCGGGCCGTCTTCTGGGTCGCCTGTGTGTCGGTATCGACGGCCATGAGGGCGTCCGCTCCGCGCGGCCTACATCTCCTTGAAGCGGTAGCCGACGCCGTACAGGGTCTCGATCATGTCGAAGTTGGTGTCGACCACCTTGAACTTCTTGCGCAGCCGCTTGATGTGGCTGTCGATGGTGCGGTCGTCCACGTACACCTGATCGTCGTAGGCGGCGTCCATCAGCGCGTTGCGGCTCTTCACCACGCCCGGGCGCTGGGCGAGCGCGAACAGGATCAGGAACTCGGTGACCGTCAGCGTCACCTGCTCGCCCTGCCAGGTGCAGGTGTGCCGCTCCTGGTCCATCATCAGCAGCCCGCGCTCCAGCAGCTTGCTGGCGTCGGTGGCCTTCGGCGGCGAGCCGTCGCGCGGCTGGGCCCGGCGCATCACCGCCTTCACCCGTTCCACCAGCAGGCGCTGGGAGAACGGCTTCCGGATGAAGTCGTCGGCGCCCATCTTCAGCCCGAACAGCTCGTCGATCTCCTCGTCCTTGGAGGTGAGGAAGATCACCGGCATGTCGCTCTGCTGGCGCACCCGGCGCAAGAGCTCCATGCCGTCCATGCGGGGCATCTTGATGTCGAAGATCGCAAGGTCCGGCGGATCCTGGGTCAGCCCCTGCAGCGCCGAGGCGCCGTCGGTGTAGGTCTGGACCCGATAGCCTTCCGATTCGAGGGCGATCGAGACCGAGGCCAGGATGTTCCGGTCGTCGTCGACGAGTGCAACCGTCGCCATTAAGCGTCCTTTCGTCGCGTTCGAACGCGTTCTTCGTGTCTTCTGTGATCACCGCGGCGCCCGGTTCAGCCCGGATCGCCGCCATGACCGTGATCGGCCGCTCGAGACCGGGAATGCATGCCGGTGAAGCCCGGATCCGTCTGTTGCCCGTCCCGCCCGAGAGCCTGTCCGGCCGGGCCGCAATGCCCGATCCGCCGGACGCGGCGCTCCAAACATAAAACGCGCACGCCCTTGATCGTTCGGATCAAGTCGATCCGACCCGGGAAATGCGGCAGTCACGAAGGCCCGTAAGAGGCACCAATTACGTGTAAAATATGGCTTCTTGACTGTGATGTAAAAGACCCGCCGTGTCCCTTATACGGGCTTCATCCACGGATTCCTGTGCCAAATGGGGTGCGGGAGCCGATCGCGGCCCTTGCCGGGGCCTGTCCCGATCGGGCAATTCGTGGAGCGGGAGAGTCCGCATTGGGCGCTCGGCGCGCCTGCGCGCCCCCGCCACGGCCCGGGCGCCCGACGCCGCGCCGCCGCAACCCGAGGGACCTCGATGGCATCCGAAACGGCACCCGACTTCGACGCCCGCACGACCGCGCGTCATCTCCTGCGCACCGCCTTCCAGGCGGCGCTCGGCACGCTCGAGCCCGACGGCGGCGCCCCGCACGTCTCGCTGGTCACCGTCGCCACCCTGCCGGACGGCGCCCCGGTGCTGCTGCTGTCCGACCTCGCCGTCCACACGCGCAACCTCAAGGCCGACGATCGCGTCTCGCTGATGATCTCCGAGCCGGTGCGGCCGGGCGATCCGCTGGCGCTCGCCCGGGTCACCCTCGCCGGCCGCATCGCCCGCACCGACGATCCCGTCGCCCGCCGCCGCTTCCTGGCGCGCCATCCGGACGCCGCCGCCTACGCCGCCTTTCCGGACTTCGGCGTCTACCGGATCGCGCCCGAGCGCGCCCATCTCGTCGCCGGCTTCGGCCGCATCGTGACGCTGCCGGCCGCCGAGCTGATGACCGATGTCAGCGGCGCCGACGATCTGCTGGCGTCGGAGGACGGCGCCATCGCCCACATGAACCAGGACCACGCTGACGCGTTGTCCCTCTACGCGACCCGGCTTGCCGGGGCGCCGGACGGCGACTGGCGCGCCTGCGGCATCGATCCCGAGGGGATCGATCTGGTGGCGGGCCACGAGGCGGCCCGGGTCGATTTTCCCGAGCCGGTCGCCCCCGGCGGGTCGCTGCGGACCGTCCTGGTCGAGCTGGCCAGGCGGGCCCGCGCCGTCGCCGACGGAGTGTCGGAAGGGGATCGGTAGGTCCCGCCCGGCGGATGCCCGGTCGTCGCGTCGACTGTTCGCCGAATACGGCGGGTTTCGTCGCCGGTTTGCCAGCGGTGTCAGGTCGCACTTGTTTCGCTTGTCACCGGCGAAGCGGTTTACTAGGGTCGCGCGAGTTTTCGCGTGGGGAGGTCCAGTGCAGCGGCAGACGCAATCTGTCGCTGACCGGCCGGATGCTGCAGTGCAAAATAAAACCGGGGGTTTCAACCCGCGCTCCGGCTGTTTAACGAGAGGTACAACAGTGAAAGAAATCGGCTTGCGAAATCCTGCCGCGGGCACCGAGACGATCGGCCTGTCCGGACTGGCGTCGATCCGTTGGAACCTCACAGCGCCGAGCCTCTACGAGGAATCGATCAAGCGCGGCGAAGGCATGCTGACGGCGGCTGGAACCCTTGCCGCCGACACCGGCGTCCACACCGGCCGCTCGCCGAAGGACAAGTTCGTCGTCTCCGACGAAACCACCGCCGACCAGATCTGGTGGGACAATAACCACAAGCTCGAACCGGCCGCCTTCGACCTGCTGTTCGACGACATGCGCGCCCACGCCGAGGGCATGGATCTGTTCGCCCAGGACCTCTACGGCGGCGCCGATCCGGAGCACCGCATCAACGTACGGGTGTACACCGAGTATGCTTGGCACTCGCTGTTCATCCGCAACCTGCTGATCCGGCCGGAGACCGACAAGCTCGAGAGCTTCGTTCCGGAGCTGACCATCATCGACCTGCCGAGCTTCGTGGTCGACCCCAAGCGCTACAACTGCCGTTCCGAGACGCTGATCGCCTGCGATTTCGCGCGCAACGTCATCCTGATCGCCGGCACCTCCTACGCCGGCGAGATGAAGAAGTCGGTGTTCACCGTCCTCAACTACCTGCTGCCGCCGAAGGGCGTGATGCCGATGCACTGCTCCGCCAATCTCGGCGCGGACGGCGATACGGCGATCTTCTTCGGCCTGTCCGGGACCGGCAAGACGACGCTGTCGGCCGATCCCAGGCGCAAGCTGATCGGCGACGACGAGCACGGCTGGAGCGAGAACGGCGTCTTCAATTTCGAGGGCGGCTCCTATGCCAAGATGATCAAGCTGTCGGCCGAGGCCGAGCCGCAGATCTGGGCGGCGAGCCAGCGCTTCGGCGTCATCTACGAGAACGTCGCCATCGATCCGGAGACCCGCGAGCCGGACTTCAACGACGACTCCAAGACCGAGAACACCCGCGGCGCCTACCCGATCGAGTTCATGCCGAACATCGCGCCGGGGGGCGTCGGTCCGCACCCGAAGAACATCATCATGCTGACCGCCGACGCGTTCGGCGTGATGCCGCCGATCGCCCGGCTGACGCCGGCGCAGGCGATGTACACCTTCCTGTCGGGCTACACGGCGAAGATCGCCGGCACCGAGAAGGGCGTCACCGAGCCGCAGGCGACCTTCTCCACCTGCTTCGGCGCGCCGTTCCTGCCGCGTCATCCGGTCGAGTACGGCAACCTGCTGCGCGAGCTGATCGCCGGGCACGGCGTCGACTGCTGGCTGCTGAACACCGGCTGGACCGGCGGCAAGTACGGCGTCGGCCGGCGCATGCCGATCGCCGCGACCCGCACGCTGCTGGCCGCCGTGCTCGACGGCTCGCTGCACGCGGCCGAGTACCGCACCGATCCGAACTTCGGCTTCGCGGTGCCGGTGTCGGTGCCGGGCGTCGAGGCCAAGATTCTCGATCCGCGCGCGACCTGGGACGACAAGGCCGCCTACGACGCCCAGGCCGCCAAGCTGGTCGGCATGTTCGTCGACAACTTCGCCCGCTTCGCCGACCACGTCGACGCCAGCGTGCTGCAGGCGGCGCCGGACCTGAAGAACGCCGCCGAGTAACGGCGGCCGTCGGGATCGCGGCACCGGCCTGCCGGTGCGCTTCCGCCAGAAACGAAAGCGCCCGCGTCCTTCCGGATGCGGGCGCTTTTTCGTTCGGGGGCGCGATCGCCTGCCGCTGACAGGCCGGTCAGCGTCTACGCCTGCCGGCTTTCCGGTGGGTCAAGGGCGACACCGTCGTCCAGCGCGAAGAACGTCACTGCCGTCTCGCCGTATTCGCGCCGTTCCACCAGCGTGAAGCCCTCCAGCGCGTCGACCTGGTCCTTGATGGTCTCCTCCAGCACGCACAGCGCGCCGGGCTTCAGCCAGCCGCCGGCGCGCGCCGAGGCGAACGCCGCCGTCCCCAGGCCGCGGCCGTAGGGGGGGTCGGCGAAGCAGAGATCGAACGGGGCCAGCGTGCCGGCCGGCCCGAGCTTCGTCGCGTCGCGCCGCCAGATGCGGACCAGCCCGGTCAGCCCCAGCGTCTCGGCGTTCTCGCGCAGCACGCCGCGCGCGCCGGCGGATTCCTCGACGAACAGGGTGAACTTGGCGCCCCGCGACAGCGCCTCCAGGCCGATGGCGCCGGTGCCGGCGAACAGGTCCAGCACCCGCGCGCCGTCCACTGGATCACCGTAGGCGTGCTGCAGCACGTTGAAGACCGTCTCGCGCAGCCGGTCGGTGGTCGGCCGGGTCGACAGGCCGGCGGGCGCGGAGAGCTTCTTGCCCCGGAACCGGCCGCCGACGATCCTCACGAGCGCGGGCCCCGCTTCGGACCCGAGCCGCCGGGCCCGCCCGGCTTGCGCGGGCCGCGGTTGCCGCCCGGGCCCCCCGGCCCGCGTCCGGGTCCGGATCCGCCGGGACCGCGATAGCCACCCGGCCCGCCCGGTCCGGGCCGGCCCTGGCCGCCCGGCCGCTTGTCACGACCGCCCGGCGCCGCACCGGCCGAGCCGCGACCTTCGCCGCCGGCCGTGCGCGGGCCGCGGTTGCCGCCGGCTCCGCCCGGACCCCGCCCGGGGCCAGAGCCGCCTGGACCGCGATAGCCGCCGCCCGACCCGCCCGCCGGCCGTTCGCTGCGTCCACCGGGCCCGCCCGGACCGGAGCGGCCCTGGGGCCGGTCGCCGCCCGCGCCGCCGCGGCCGGCGGGACGTCCGCCCGGCCGCTCGCCGGTGGTCTCACCGCGGTCGCCTTCGGGCCGCGGCTTGCGCAGTCCGGAGCGGTCGAACGTCTTGCGCGGCGCGTCCGAAGCACCGGCCGGCGCCGGCCGCGGCCGACCCTCGCCCGGACGTCCGCCACCGGCGCCGCGCGGTCCGCCACCCGGACGACCGGGTCCGGCGCCGCGCGGTCCGCGTGCCTCGTCGCGTCCGCCTGCCGGCCTGTCGTTGGAGCCGAAGCGTCCGCCGGGCCGCGCGGGACGGCCTTCGCCGCCGCCCGGGCCGCTGCGCCGCTCCGCCCCGTCGGAGCCGGGCCGATCCCGATAGCCGGTGGAGCGGGGCGCCGCGGAGCGGCCTTCACCCGGCCGTCCGCCGGCAGCGCGCGGTCCGCGCGCTTCGTCGCGCCCGCCTGCCGGCCTGTCGTTGGAGCCGTAGCGTCCGGCCGGCCGCGCCGGACGACCTTCGCCGCCGCCCGGGCCGCTGCGTCGGTCCGCGCCTTCGCCGCCCGGCCGATCCCGATATCCCGCTGACCGGGGGGCCGCGCCGGAGCGCCCGCCCTCCGGCCGGTCGCGGTAGCCGGCCGAGCGGGGGGCTGCCCCGGACCGGCCTTCGCCTGACCGTCCGGCGCCGGCGCCGCGCGGTGCGCGGGCCTCGCCGCCGGTCCCGCCACCCGCCGGACGGTCCCGGTGGCCGGCCGCGCGCGGCCGCTCCGGCCCGTCCTTGGTCTGCCGTCCGCGATAGCCGCCGCGCTCGCCCGGGGCTGCCCGGTCGTCGCCGTCGCGGCCGTGCGGCCGGTCGCCCCGGTGCCTGGGATCGGTGGGCTCGCCGCCGCTGCGCGAGCGCTGGCGCGGCGGGTGCGCGCCCGGCTCGGCGCGGGTCGGCTGCTGGTTCACCGGCGCGCTGAAATCGGCGCCGGCCGCTTCGATGAGGCGCGCGCCCAGCTGGTCGCGCAGCGTCCGGCCGGCCACCTCGTCGGCCTCGCCGAGCGGGATGTCGCCCAGCTGGAACGGCCCGAACGAGATGCGGATGAGCCGGCTCACCTCCATGCCGAGCGAGCCCAGCACGTTCTTGATCTCGCGGTTCTTGCCCTCGCGCAGGCCGATGGTCATCCAGATGTTGGCGCCCTGATCGTGGTCGATCTTCGCCTCGATGCCGCCGTAGAGCACGCCGTCGACGGCGACGCCGTCCTTCAGCCGGTCGAGCTGCGCCTGGGTCACCTGGCCGTGGGCGCGCACCCGGTACTTGCGCAGCCAGCCGGTGGTCGGCAGCTCCAGGATCCGCGACAGCCCGCCGTCGTTGGTGAGCAGCAGCAGCCCTTCGGTGTTGATGTCGAGCCGGCCGACGCTCATCACCCGGGGCAGGCCCTCGGGCAGCCGCTCGAAGACGGTCGGGCGCCCCTGGGGGTCGAAGGCGGTGGTCACCAGGCCGCGCGGCTTGTGGTAGAGCCACAGCCGGGTGCGCTCCTTGACCGGCAGCGGCTTGCCGTCGACGGTGATGGTGTCGTCGGGACCGACGGTGACGGCCGGGGTCGTCAGCGTCGCGCCGTTGACGGTGACGCGTCCCTCGGCGATCCAGGCTTCCGCCTCGCGGCGTGAGCACAGACCGGCGCGGGCCATCACCTTGGCGATCCGGTCTTGGGAGGATGTATCGGGCGTGTCGGTCATGATCGAACCAGGGAGCGGACGGCGCGGGGAATCCCCATCCTTCATGGACGAGGCGCTCGGTGCGGCGCGCGATGCTGCGGGACGGGGAGAGGTGCCCGTCGGGGCGGCAGTCGTCAAGGACGGAAAACTCCTCGCCCTCGACGGCAACCGCACCCGGGAGCTGTCGGACCCGACCGCGCACGCCGAAATTCTCGCAATCCGGGCCGCCTGCCGCATGCTTGGCGACGAGCGGCTGACCGGCTGCGACCTCTACGTTACTCTGGAACCGTGCCCGATGTGTGCGTCGGCGATCTCATTCGCGCGCATCCGCCGGCTTTATTTCGCCGCCGCCGATCCGAAGGGCGGCGGGGTCGAGCACGGCCCGCGCATTTTCGGCCAGCCCACCTGCCATCACGCCCCCGACGTCTACGGTGGAATCCGCGAGACCGAGGCGGCGCATCTGCTGCGCGACTTCTTCCGCGAGCGAAGATAGTTTTTAGCCGCTCACGCCGAGTTCGCTTCGCTCACCGGCTCCGCGAGGGCGGCCTCCGGCCGGCCTGCGGTCGCAGGCTGATGGGTGCAGTCCTCCCAAGGGGGCGGACCTTGTCCTGGGAGCCCAGCCCCAATCTCCGCACATTCCAGCGAAGGCTGGAATCCAGTTGCGGCTGCGCCGGTCACTCATATCGGGGGGCTGAGCGGGGTGCCGCCACCAGCGCGCGACCGCGCGCCGGCCGGTCAGGCCGCGCCCGCGCAGCCGGTGAGCGCAAGCTCATCGGCGCGAGCGATAAAACCTACCCGACCTCCGTGCTTCCCGCCTCCTCGGGGTCCTCGAAGAACAGGAGCAGGGCGGCCAGCGTCTCGTCGGGGGCTTCCTCGCAGACGAAGTGGCCGCCATCGACCGGGTGTCCGTCGACGTTGTCGGCCCAGTCTTCCCAGATCGCCAGCGGGCTCTCGCCGGCGGCGGGAATGCCGTGCGAGCCCCAGATCACGTAGGTCGGCGCGGCGATCTTGCGGCCGGCCTCGGCGTCGTCCCGGTCGGCGTCCCAGTCGGAGGTGGCGCCGGCGCGGTAGTCCTCGCAGGTGGCGTGCATCCGCGGCACCTCGGAATAGAACGCCCGGTAGTGGGCGAGCGCCCGCTCGTCGAAGGCCGACAGGTTGCCCGATTTCGTCCAGCTCGCCAGCGTGTAGTCCTGGTACTGGACCGGCGCGCGGGCGATCAGCAGCTCCGGCATCGGCTCCGGCTGGGCCAGGAACAGCCAGTGATAGGTCTTCATGGCGCGCTTGACGTCGAAGCGGTCCCACATCGCCTTGGTCGGGATGACGTCGAGGACGGCGAGCTTCTCCACCGCCTCGGGGAAGTCGAAGGCGAGGCGGTAGGCGACGCGGGCGCCCCGGTCGTGGCCGGCGATGCGGAAGCGCGGATAGCCCAGCCGGTTCATCACCGCGACGATGTCCTTCGCCATGGCGCGCTTGGAATAGGCGTGCTGGTCGGCGCCGGGGCCGGCGAGCCCGCTCTGGCCGTAGCCGCGCAGGTCCGGCAGCACCACCGTGTAGCGGGTGGCCAGCGACGCCGCGATCCGGTGCCACATGGCGTGGGTCTGGGGAAAGCCGTGCAGGCAGACCAGCGGCGGCCCCTCGCCGCCGATGCGGCAGAAGATCTGCGTCCCGTCGCCCTCGATGGTCTCCGAGCGAAATCCGGGGAACAGGTCGGGCAGAGCGGCCATGGGGAACCTCGGGCGTTTCGCGGGGCGGGCAGGCGAACGTCGGAGCATGAAGGCCGCTCGGCCCCCACGCAAGGCGCCGGTGCAAGGCCGGCCCCCGCCGTGGCATTTCTGCCGCGGGCGCCCCGGTAACAGCGCTCGCCGGTGGCGCGTCTCTGATGATCGCGGCGGGCTGAGCCATGCAGGCCCGGCTTCAGGCGAAATCGGCCTCTTCGTACAACGGCCGGATCTCCAGCTCGCTCGGACCGGGCATCGGGTTCGGGCAGCGCTTGGCCCATTCCACCGCCTCGGCCAGGTCCTTCACCTGCCAGATCCAGAAGCCGGCGACGAGCTCGCGCGTCTGCGCGAACGGCCCGTCGATCACCGCGCGGCCCGGCCCGTCGAAGGCGATCCGCTTGCCCTGGGAGGACGGCTTCAGGCCGTCGCCCGTCACCAGCATGCCGGCGTTCGCCAGCGCTTCGTTGAACTTGCCCATGGCCTCGAGAAGCCCCGGCTCCGGCATCCTGCCTTCCTCGGACGCTTCCGTCGCCTTCACCAACACCATCACGCGCATCGCATCCTCTCCCTTCGGGGCCGGTGGCCGGATGCTACGCCGGATCGGGTGCGGCGCCTACGTCCTCCCGATGGCCCTCGCGCCGATGTCGCGGCGGCAGAAGCCGCCGGGCCAGTCGATCGCATCGACCGCTGCGTAGGCCCGGTCGCGGGCTTCCTCGATGGTGGCGGCCTTGGCGGTGACGGCGAGCACGCGCCCGCCCGTCGCCACCAACCGGGCCCCGTCGCGCGCCGTACCGGCGTGGAAGACCACCGTGTCCGGCCCGTCGAGCCCGTCGAGCCCGCCGATCCCGGAGCCGTTCTGCACCGGCCCCGGATAGCCGTTCGCCGCCATCACCACGGTGAGCGCCGGCTCCTGCGACCACGTCACCGTCTGGCCTTCGAGCCGGCCCTCGGCGGCGGCCAGCAGCAGCGCCGCCAGGTCGCTTTCCAGGCGCATCATCAGCACCTGGCACTCCGGATCGCCGAAGCGGACGTTGTATTCGATCAGCTCCGGGCCCTTGTCGGTGATCATCAGCCCGGCATAGAGCACGCCCTTCACCGGCGTGCCGCGCGCCGCCATGGCGGCGACCGTCGGCTCGACGATCTCGCGCAGGGTGCGGGCGATCAGCGCCTCCGTCATCACCGGCGCCGGCGAATAGGCGCCCATGCCGCCGGTGTTGGGGCCTTGGTCGCCGTCGAAGGCGCGCTTGTGGTCCTGGGCGGTGGCGAGCGCCAGCACGGTCTTGCCGTCGGTGAGCGCGAAGAAGCTCGCCTCCTCGCCGACCAGCTTCTCCTCCAGCACCACCTCGGCGCCGGCCGCGCCGAAGCTGCCGGAAAAGCACGCCTCGATGGCGGCGGCGGCCTCGTCCATGGTCTCGGCGACGACGACGCCCTTGCCGGCGGCGAGCCCGTCGGCCTTGACGACGATCGGCGCGCCCATCGCCTCGAGCGCCGCCAGCGCATCGGCGCGGCTCGCCGCGCGCCGGTAGGCGGCGGTGGGGATGTGCGCCTCGGTGCACAGTTCCTTGGTGAACGCCTTGGAGCCCTCCAGCGCGCTCGCCGCCTTCGACGGGCCGAAGGCGCGGATGCCGGCGGCCTCCAGCGCGTCGACGAGGCCGGCCACCAGCGGCGCCTCCGGTCCGACCACCACCAGGCCGATGGCGTTGTCCCGGCAGAAGGCGATCACCGCGGCGTGGTCGTCGGCGGCAAGCGGGGTGGTCTCGGCGATCCGGGCGATGCCGGCATTGCCGGGCGCGACGATCAGCCGGTCGGTGAGGGGAGACTTCAGGAGCGCCCAGGCGAGCGCGTGCTCGCGGCCGCCGCCACCGATCAGGAGGATGTTCATGGCTCGCGCGTTCGCCTTCTCGTCACGTCCGGGATGTGTCCGCGCCGCCTTTAGCATCGCCTCCCGGCCCGGTCGAGCCGCTTGACCCGGGGCCGGGCGTGGGCGATGTCCGCTAGCGTCCACCCCGCCAACCGCCGGAGCCCGCCATGATCGAAAGCGCCTCCCTTCCCGACACCGTCCGGGGCCACTGGGTCGAGCGCTGGTCGCCGGCGTGGTTCCTGCCCTATGCGCGGATGGCGCGGCTGGAGCGGCCGGTCGGCTGGCAGCTGCTCCTGTGGCCGTGCTGGTGGTCGCTGGCGCTGGCGAGCGACGCGGCGGGGCGCGCCTGGCCCAGCCCCTGGTACTGGCTGCTGTTCCTGATCGGCGCGGTGGCCATGCGCGGCGCCGGCTGCGTCTTCAACGACATCGTCGACCGCGACCTCGACGCCCGGGTCTTCCGCACCCGCGGCCGGCCGATCCCGTCCGGCCAGGTGACGCCGCGCCAGGCCGCCGTGTTCATGCTGATCCTCTGCCTGATCGGGCTGGCGGTGCTGCTGCAGTTCAACCTCACCACCATCGTCACCGGCATCGCCTCGCTGGGGGTGGTGGCGATCTACCCGTTCATGAAGCGCATCACCCACTGGCCGCAGTTCGTGCTCGGCCTCGCCTTCTCGTGGGGCGCGTTCCTGGGCTGGACGGCGGTGTTCGGCCAGCTCGGCTGGCCGGCGCTCGGCATCTACGTCGGCGCGATCCTGTGGACGATCTTCTACGACACCATCTACGCCCACCAGGACACCGAGGACGACGTGCTGGTCGGCATCAAGTCGACGGCGCTCTTGTTCGGGGAGCGCACCAAGCCGATCCTGTCGGCGTTCGGCGTGGGCACGGTGCTGGTGCTGGCGGCGACCTGCGCGCTCGCCGGCGTCGGGCCGCTCGCCTATCTGGGGCTCGCCGGCTTTGCCGCCCATCTCGCCTGGCAGGTGACGGTGCTCGACACGGCGAGCTCGCCGGTCTGCCTGCGCCTGTTCCGCTCCAACTGGCACGCCGGCTGGTTCTTCTTCGCCGGCCTCGTCGCCGATGCGCTGGTCCGCAACGGCGGGTTATTTTAGTTTTTTGTTTCGCTCACGCCAGTGAGCTGGCGCTCACGGCTCCGCGGGGGCGGCCTCCGGCCGGCGCGCGGTCGCGCGCTGGTTGGTGCCATGCGGTGACGTTTCAGAGGTGGCGGGTGTAAGCGAAACTGGGGGGCGCTGAACGAACAGTCTCGGTCCGGAAGGATTGCGACATCAGCGCGCGACCGCGCGCCGGCCGGTCAGGCCGCCCACCCGGAGCCGGTGAGCGGAGCGAACTCGGCGCGAGGGGAAAAGTTACCCTAGTTCCTCGCGATGATCTCGCGCTCTTCGCTGTAGACCCGCGGCGCCCCCGGCGTGCCGGCGGTGCGGCGGCGGGCGAAGCGCGAGCGGCGGCCGACCAGCGCCGAGCCCTTGCGGCGCGGCGACGGCTTTTCGGCAAACACCGCGCCGATGCGGTCGAGCCGCGCCGACACGCCGCCGGTGTGGTCGAGCACCAGCAGCGGCCGGTCCAGCGCAGCACCCCAGGCGCGCCAGGCGGCGCCGATCTCGGAGGTGCAGGTGCCGGTCGCCAGCGGCACCGACAGGCTCGGGTCCGGGTGGCACAGCGTCAGCTGGAACACCGGTCCGGTCGCCGCGTCGCGCACCGCGCTGACGGCGACGCCGTGATAGGCGGCCATCGGCACCACCGCCGTGTCCGTGCCCTCCGGCCCGACGCGGCGGATCAGCGCGCGGTCCTGGTCGAGGTGGACGTGCAGCGTCGCGTCGTCGACGTCGACGGTGAACTTCGCCGGGACCTTGCAGGCTCCGGCGTGGTGGTCGACCGCTGCATCGAGGACGCCCGCCTGCGTCTCATGAAGGGCCTGGATCATAACGCATCTCCTGTTGGTGCGGCCGGCGTCTTGGGCGTGCCGGTCCGCGTCCGATGAAGGGGACTATAGCGCCGCCGCTTTTCGGCCCCATTAAACGCCGCGTTGCAATGCCGGGGATCGCGGGAACCTTTCCTAAACCAAGTCGGCCGGGCGGCGGCCCTCGGTCGGCGCGGCTTGCACCCGGGCCGGACGGTCCGTACATGACGGGCAGTCGACCTTCCGGCGGCCGCCCGGTGTTGCCGGCCCGCCGCCCCTCACGACACGCTTTGACCGACAGGATCCCCATGACCGATGCGACCGATCTTTCCGCGCTGACCGAGGTTGCCGACCGCCTGGTCGCCGCGGCGCGTGCCGCCGGCGCCGACGAGGCCGACGCGGTCGTCGTGCACGGCACGGCGCTGTCGGTCTCCGTGCGCGAGGGCAAGGTCGAGGAGACCGAGCGCGCCGAATCCGCCGACCTCGGCCTGCGCGTCTTCGTCGGCCGCCGTTCGGCGGTGATCTCCGCCAACCTGACCGAGGACCCGAAGGCGCTGGCCGAACGCGGCGTGGCGATGGCGCGGGTGGCGCCGGAGGATCCGTTCGCCGGCCTCGCCGATCCGGCCCGCCTCGGCCGCTCCGACGCCGACCTCGACCTGGAGGACAGCGATCTCCCGGATGCCGCCGAACTCACCGCCTCCGCCCACCGCCTGGAAAACGCCATGACCGACGTCGCCGGCGTCACCCGCTCCGGCGGCGCCTCGGCGTCCATGTCCACCGGCGGCATCGTGCTGGTCACCTCGGGGGGCTTTTCCGACGGCTACCGCGCCACCCGCCACGGCCGCTCGGCCTCGGCGATCGCCGGCGACGGCTCGCGGATGGAGCGCGACTACTGGGGCGAGGGGCGCGTCCATCGCGCCGACATGCCCGACGACGCGTCGATCGGCACCCGCGCCGGCGAGCGCGCCGTGCGCCGGCTGGAGCCGGAAAAGCTCACCACCCGCAAGGCCGCGGTGGTGTTCGAGCCGCGTGTCGCCACCAGCCTGGTCGGCCATCTCCTCAGCGCCGTCAACGGCGCCTCGATCGCCCGCAAGACCAGCTTCCTGCGCAGCCGGATGGACCAGAAGATCTTCGCCGACGGCATCCGCATTTCCGACAACCCGTTCCGCCGCCGCGGCATCGCCTCGCGTCCGTTCGACGGCGAGGGCGTCCCCGGCGCGGCGTTCGACATCGTCGAGGAGGGCGTGCTGCGGCGCTGGCTGCTCGATTCCGCCACCGCCCGCGAGCTCGGCGTGGAGACCAACGGCCGGGCCCGGCGCGGCGTCGGCTCGCCCGGCCCTGGCGCCACCAACGTCACGCTCCACGCCGGCACGCGCACCCCGGACGAGCTGATGCGCGACATCGGCGAGGGTCTGCTGGTCACCGAGCTGATCGGCCACGGCGTCAACCTCGTCACCGGCGACTATTCGCGCGGCGCCGCCGGCTTCTGGATTGAAAACGGCAAGATCGCCTACCCGGTCAGCGAGATCACCATCGCCGGCAAGCTCGACGACATGTTCGCGCGCATGATGGTGGCGAACGACCTGGAGGAAACCCGCACCGTGAACGCGCCGACCGTCGCCATCGAGGACATGACGATTGCCGGACGCTGACGCCGTCTCCCCGATCGCCCATCTCGATGCCGACGTGGCGCTGCTGGAAGAGGCAGCGCGTGCCGCCGGCCGGATCGCGCTCGGATTCTTCGAGACCGACCTGAAGCGCTGGACCAAGGGCGACGAGTCGCCGGTCACCGAGGCCGACATCGCCGTCGACACCTATCTGCGCGAGACCCTGGGCGCGGCCCGGCCCGCCTATGGCTGGCTTTCGGAAGAGACCGCCGACACCGCCGACCGCTTCGACCGGCGCACCCTGTTCGTCGTCGACCCCATCGACGGCACCCGCGCCTTCATCCGCGGCGCCGACGAGTGGACCATCAGCCTGGCGGTCGTCACCGAGGGGCGGCCCGTCGCCGCCGCCGTGTTCTGTCCGCGCCGGGCCGAGATGTTCGTGGCGGCGAAGGCGCGCGGCGCCTGGCTCGGCGCGGAGCGCATGTCGGCCGGCCGCCGTCCGGGCCTGTCGGGGGCGCGCATCGCCGGTCCGCGCAAGCTGATGGCGCACGAGGCGGCGGCCGATGCGGGCCTCGTTTCGGTGCCGTTCGTGCCCTCGCTCGCCTACCGTCTGGCCCTCGTCGCGGCGGGCCGGCTGGACGGTGCGGCATCGACCCGCGGTCCCTGCGATTGGGATCTTGCGGGCGCCGACCTTTTGGTGCACGAAGCCGGTGGCCGCCTCTCGCAGCTGTCCGGAGCGCCCCTGCGCTACAATCAGGAGCACCCGGTCCATCCTCCGATTGCAGCGTCGGGTGAGCCGCTTCACGGAGCGTTGCTGGCGTTGCTGGAAGTGACGTTGGCGGATCGGTCTACGGCGCAGGTGTGACCGCGGTCGGCCGCCGGGGAAGAGCGGGCGCGGATCCGGCGTCCGGATCCCGCTCCAGGCGAACGGAATCGATCGCGCTTCCGGCGCGGGCCGGTTCCATCCGAACTCATCGTGATCCAATGCGCGCAAGGATGATCAGATGAACGAAGCCACCAAGCCGAAGCAGCTTCTCCATCTCGTCTTCGGCGGCGAGCTCACCCACGTCGACGGTCTGGAGTTCCGCGACCTCAGCGATCTCGACATCGTCGGCATCTATCCCGATTACAAGTCGGCCTACGACGCCTGGCGCGGCAAGGCGCAGGGCTCGGTCGACAACGCGCTGATGCGCTATTTCATCGTGCACATGCACCGGCTGCTCGATCCCCATGCGGGAGACGACCCGGAGCACTGACGGCGTAGGACGGCACGGCCGCGGGCGTTTCGGACCGGAGGACGTCCCGGCCGGTGCCTCCGTGCCCGTTCCGATCGCGTCGATCTGAACGGTTTGTGCGTTGGAGCCTTTTCCGATCGGCTGGAACCGCCCGGTCGGTCAGAAATGGGCCCGGATTCAATGCCTTGAGCAGGTCCTTTTCGGTCGGATGGCTTCGATCTGGACGGGAAATGCTTTAGGACCCTCGCAGGCGGCGCGCGCTCCCGGCATCCACCGGTCGGTCCGGAATGCCTGAACCAGAATGGCCCAAGCGGTTCCGTCCGGTCGATCGATCGCCACGGATCCGGGTCGGGCGCCAGAACAGGCAGGTCTCTCGAGACGATGTGGAAACGCTTGATGCGCTCCGAGAGGGCCCGGCGCGCGCTCGGTCTCACGATGGCCAACTACCTGAGCTTCGTTCACCGGACGAACCGGCTGACCCTCGAGCCCGAGACCATGGCCGAGGACGCCACCCCGCATCTGCCGGCGATCGTCGCCATGTGGCACGGCCAGCACTTCATGCTGCCGTTCGCGCGCCCGAAGACCTGGACCGACTGCCGGGTGATGATCTCGCGCTCGGCCGACGGCGACGTCAACGCGATCGCCGCCGCCCATCTGGGGCTGGGGCTGATCCGCGCGTCCGGCGGCCGCAACGCCGCCCAGATCAAGAAGCGCCACGGCGTGCGCGGCTTCCTGCAGGCGATGACCGCGCTGGAGGAGGGGGCCGTGGTGGCGCTGACCGCCGACGTGCCGAAGGGGCCGGCGCGGGTCGCCGGCGACGGCATCGTCCAGCTGGCCAGCCGGTCCGGGCGGCCGGTGATCCCGGTGGCCTTCGCCACCAGCCGGCGCATCAACCTCAATTCCTGGGACAAGGCCACGGTGAACCTGCCCTTCGGCCGCTCCGCCGTCGTCTGCGGGGCGCCGGTCTATGTCGAGCGGACGCTCTCCGACGAGGCGTTCGCGGCGGCGCGGGCGCAGATCGAAGCGGGTCTCAACGGGGTCACCGAGCGTGCCTATGCCATCGTGGACCGGCATGCGGGCTGACGCGCTCCTCTACACCCTCTGGCGCGGCATCTCGCGCGCCGCGCGGCCCTTCCTGCAGGTGCTGCTGGCGGTGCGCGTGCGCCGCGGCAAGGAGGATCCGCAGCGGCTGGCGGAGCGGCGCGGCCGGCCGTCGCTGCCGCGCCCCGCGGGCGACCTCGTCTGGATCCACTGCGCCAGCGTCGGCGAGACCAACGCCGTGCTGCCGCTCATCGAGCGCCTCGTCGCCCGCGATCTCAACGTGCTGCTGACCACCACCACCGTGACCGCCTCGCGGGTCGCGGCCGACCGGCTGCAGAAGGGCGCCATCCACCAGTTCGCCGCCCTCGACGTGGTCACCTATCTCCACCGCTTCCTGCGCCACTGGCGGCCGACGCTGGCGCTGTTCGTGGAATCCGAGCTCTGGCCGATCGCCCTCGACGAGCTTTCCCGCGCCGGCATTCCGAGGATCGTCGTCAACGGCCGCATGTCGAAGCGCTCGGCGCGCGGCTGGTCGCGCTTTCCGCTCGTCCACCGGGCGATCTTCGGGCGCATCACCGAGGTGTTCGCCCAGTCGCCGGCCGATGCGGACCGCTTCCGGGCGCTCGGCGTCGGCAAGGTCCGCGACGTCGGCAACATGAAGTATGACGGCGCCGTCCTCGCCGCCGATCCGGCGGCGCTGGAGGGCCTGCGCGCCGCCCTCGGCGAGCGTCCCCGCTGGCTCGCTGCCTCCACCCATCCGGGCGAGGAGGATCTCGTCGCCGCCGCCCACGCCCGCCTCGCCGAGCGGTGGCCGGGCCTCGTCACCCTGCTGGTGCCGCGCCATCCCAACCGCGGGCCGGAGCTGCGCGACGGTCTCGCTGCGGCCGGGCACACCGTGGCGCTGCGCTCGGCCGGCGACCCGCTGCCCGAGGCCGGCGGCATCTACATCGCCGACACCATCGGCGAGCTCGGCCTGTTCTTCCGCGCCGCCGCCGTCGTGCTGATGGGCGGCTCGCTGGTGGAGAAGGGCGGCCAGAACCCGATCGAGCCGGGCCGCCTCGGCTGCGCCGTGCTGGTCGGCCCCCACACCGACAATTTCGCGGCCGTCTACCAGACGCTGCTCGCCGCCGGCGGCGCGATCTCGGTCGACGGCGTCGACCAGCTGGTGGCCGCCGCCGACCGGCTGCTCGCCGATCCGGAGGAGGCCGGCAGCCTCGCCGAGGCCGGCGCCCAGGTGGCGCTCGCCCAGGGCGGCGCGGTCGACCGCACCATGGCGGCCCTCGACGACTACCTCCCCGGCTCCGGCCCCGGCGCAGCGCCCGGCGCGGCCATCCCCGCCCGCCCTGCCGCCGGCCGGCCGGGAGCGGTCCGGTGAGGCGCTCCGCCCCCCGCTTCTGGTGGGAGGGGGGCGCCGCCGGCGTGGTCCTCGCGCCGCTCGGCGCGCTGGTCGGGCTGGTCGCCGGGCGCCGGCTGCGCCAGGCCCCGGGCGGCCGGCTGGCGATCCCGGTCATCTGCATCGGCAATCCCACCGTCGGCGGCTCCGGCAAGACGCCGACCGCCATCGCCGTCGCCGGCCTGCTGCGCGAGATGGGCCACGCGCCGGCCTTCCTGCTGCGCGGCTACGGCGGCCGGCTGGCCGGCCCGGTGCTGGTCGATCTCGATGCCCACACGGCCGCCGACGTCGGCGACGAGGCGCTGCTGCTCGCCCGCCACGCGCCCACCGTCGTCTCCCGCGACCGTCTCGCCGGCGGCCGGCTGCTGGAGCGCTCCGGCGCCGGCGCGGTCGTCATGGACGACGGCTTCCAGAACCCCGGCCTCCACAAGGACGTCTCGGCGCTGGTGATCGACGCCGCCGTCGGCGTCGGCAACGGCCGTGTCACCCCCGCCGGTCCGCTGCGCGCGGCGCTGGCGCCGCAGCTGGCGCGGGCGGATGCGGTGATCCTGGTGGGCACCGGTGTGCGTGGCGACGCGGTCGCCGCCGCGGCGCGCGCCGCCCGTCTGCCGGTGTTGCCGGCGCGCCTCGCGCCGCTGGCGGCGGAGGCGTTCGCCGGGCTGCGGGTGCTGCTGTTCGCCGGCATCGGCCGGCCGGAAAAGGTCGCCGATACGCTGGCGGAGGCCGGCGCCGAAGTGGTGCGGCTGGAGGCGTTCCCCGACCATCACCCGTTCACCGAGGCGGACGCCGACCGGCTGCTCGCGCTCGCCGCGCGCGAAGGTCTGGCGCTGGTGACGACGGAGAAGGACCTCGCCCGGCTGGCCGGCGCCGAGGGCGCGCGCGGCCGGCTCGCGGCGGCGGCCCGGGCGATCGCCGTGGAGCTCCGCTTCGCCGATCCCGACGCGGTCCGCGCCGTCCTGCAGAAGGCCGTATCAGACTAGGTGCGGAACGGGGGAAAGGGGTGCGAGGTCAGGTCTCCCCCAGCGCGCGACTGCGCGCCGGCCGGAGGTCGCGTTCGCGCAGCGCGAGCAACGCGAGCCGGCGTGAGCGGCAAAAAAATTCTAGCTTCCGGCCTTCAGCGCCTGGTGGCGGCTCAGCGCCGCGGCGCCGTCGACATAGGCTTCCTGCTGGTCGACGTTCCAGTAGCGCAGCTCGTCGAGCGGGATCGCCTTGCCGGTCACCGCGCAGCGCACGTAGCTGCCCGGCGCGATCACCTGGAAGTCGCCGTCGAGATAGCGCACGCGCGCCTCGCCGTCGGGCTTGCCGGGAGTGTGGCGGTTCATGGCTGGTGTCTCGCCTCGGGGTCTGCGCATGTCCCGTCCGCCCGGACCGAACCGTCCGGGAAGTCCAGGCATGCCTGAAACTGTACGTCCCGCGCCGCGTCCTGTCGATCAGTCGGTGGCGAACAGGCTGCCGAGATCGGCGAAGGCCTTGAATTCCAGCGCGTTGCCAGACGGATCGCGCAGGAACATCGTCGACTGCTCGCCCGGCTGGCCCTTGAAGCGGGTGCGCGGCTCGATCACCCAGTCGATGCCGTCGGCGGCCTTCAGGCGGTCGCGCAGCTTGTCCCAGGCCTCGGGCGTCAGCACCACGCCGAAGTGCGGCACCGGCACGTGGTCGCCGTCGACCGGATTGACGTGCGGCGTCGCGTCCATGCCCGGGTCGAGATGGGCGACGATCTGGTGGCCGAACAGGTCGAAGTCGATCCAGGTGGTGTCCTCGCGCCCCGTGCCGCAGCCGAGCGGCCCGGTGTAGAAGGCGCGCGCGGCCTCCAGGTCGTGCACCGGAAAGGCGATGTGGAAGGGCGTCAGTTCGGCCATCGGAGGCTCCGCGGGTGGGGCCGGTCCCGGACGCGGGACCCGCTCAGTCTCTGCGCTTTAGGCCTGGGTGCCGCCCACCGTCAAGCCGTCGATGCGGATCGTCGGCTGGCCGACGCCCACCGGCACGCCCTGGCCCTGCTTGCCGCAGGTGCCGATGCCCGGGTCGAGCTTCATGTCGGAGCCGACCATGCGGATGCGGGTCAGCGCGTCGGCGCCGTTGCCGATCAGCATGGCGCCCTTCACCGGCTCGCCGATCTTGCCGTCGCGCAGCCGGTAGGCCTCGGTGCAGGAGAACACGAACTTGCCGGAGGTGATGTCGACCTGGCCGCCGCCGAACGACACCATGTAGAGGCCGTCCTTCACCGAGCCCAGGATCTCCGCCGGATCGTGGTCGCCGCCGCGCATGTAGGTGTTGGTCATCCGCGGCATCGGCACGTGCGCGTAGGATTCCCGCCGCCCGTTGCCGGTCGGCACCATGCCCATCAGCCGGGCGTTCTGGCGGTCCTGCATGTAGCCGACCAGCCGGCCGTTCTCGATCAGCACGGTCTCGTGGGTCGGCGTGCCCTCGTCGTCGACGGTCAGCGAGCCGCGGCGGCCGGGCAGGGTGCCGTCGTCGACCACCGTGACGCCGTCCGAGGCGACCTTCTCGCCCATCAGGCCGGCAAACGCCGAGCTCTTGCGGCGGTTGAAGTCGCCCTCCAGCCCGTGGCCGACGGCCTCGTGCAGAAGGATGCCCGGCCAGCCGGCGCCGAGCACGATGTCGAAGGTGCCGGCGGGGGCCGGCGCGGCGTCGAGGTTGACCAGCGCCTGGCGCAGCGCCTCGTCGATGGCGAAGCCCCACTGGGCCTCGCTGATGTAGCGCTCGAAGCCCTCGCGGCCGCCGAGCCCGTACGAGCCGCTCTCCTGGCGGTCGCCGTCGCCGACCACCACCGAGACGTTGAGGCGCACCAGCGGGCGGATGTCGCGCACCCGGTGGCCGTCGCCGCGGAGGATCTCCACCACCTGCCACGACCCGGCCAGCGACACCGTCACCTGGCGCACCCGCGGATCGCGGTCGCGGGCGGCGGCGTCGATGCGCTCGAGCAGCTTCACCTTGTCCTCGAAGGACGGCGCGCCGAGCGGGTTGGTGGCCTCGTAGAGGCGCCGGTTGGTGCCGGCCGGCGGCGCGGCGTAGTCGGCGCCGTGATAGCCGTTCTTCACCTGGCGCACCGCATCGGCGGCGCGGCCGAGCGCCGCCTCCGACACTTCGCCGGAATGGGCATAGCCGACTGCCTCGCCGGCCACTGCGCGCAGGCCGAAGCCGTGGGCGGTGTCGAAGGTCGCCGACTTCAGCCGGCCGTTGTCGAAGACGAGGCCCTCCGACTGGCGGTACTCCAGGAACAGCTCGCCGTCGTCGGCGCCGGAAACGGTGTCGCCGACCAGCGCGGTCACCTTCTCGGGCGTGAGTCCGGCGGCGGCGATGAGGTCCGGGGCGTCTTCGGTCATCAGGTCCTCCAGGAAACCAGGGCTCCGGGCCGGCGCGGCGGGCGGACCCGGGCACGCGGCGGCGGAGCGGAACCGGCCGGGCCGGTCCCTGTTGCCCCTCATGTGGCGCGCCCGGGCGCGGCTGCCAAGCCCGGCGGCGGCGCTTCGGGTCCGGGCGGGCCGCGCCGGCGGCCGTCGGCGGGCGGTGAGGGCGGGCGCGGACCGGTCGGGGCCCGTGCGGGATGGCCGGCGGATCCCGACGGCATCGCGTCGGGTCGGCCGGATGTCAGCAAACGCGATCGGCTGTCACGTCCTGGCGCGGGAGGCGGGCGGAAAGCCGATTTCCACCCATCCTTTGCGCCGACCTGCCGCAGCCCTCGTCCCGTGCTACGGAAGCGCGTTGAAGCCTTCGGAGAAGCCGGTCAGCGAGATCGGGATGCCGATGCCTTCTTCCGGCGTCTGGAAGATGATGAAGGTGGCCGTCGAGCCGGCCTCGAACTTGCCGAGCAGTGTGTCGTCCAGCATCACCTCGGCGACGCAGCCGTTCGGCAGGCAGCGCACGAAGCCGGCGCGGCCGACGTCCTCGTCGTCGATGGTCAGGCCGAGCCCCGACGGCAGCAGCACGCCCAGCGGCGCCAGCACGCGCAGGATGCGGCCGTCCTTGTCGGCGGTGTGCAGCACGATCACGGTGAGGCCGACGTTCTCGCGGTCCTCCGCCGTCACGTTCTGGATGAGAGCGCACTGCTCCCCCTGCGCGCCAGGCGGGGTGTCGCACCGGATCTGCCAGTCGCCGTGGCTGGACTTCACCTGTCCCTGGGCGCTGGCGGGCGCGGCGGTCAGGGCCGAAAAGCACAGGCAGAGTGCCGCTGCGACCCAGGCGATTCGCGGCGCGTGGAAGGGGAACGTGTCAGATTTCATGCTTGGTCTCATTCCGTCGGCTTGAGGACTGACGATCTTGTTAGCGCATTGGTCCGCTTTTGCCGACCGCAGGTTCGCCAAGCGCATGGCTGGCGGTGCCGTGAGAGCCCGTCCGTGGTTCGTACGGGCGGAACCCTGCCCGATCCCGCGTCGATCGAAAAGCCTGCTCTTGCTTTGGGACGCGATGAAGGCACGTTGATGGCAGGCGGAACGGCCCCGGGAGAGGCCCGGGGCGACGCGCGGCAACGGCTTTTTTTGGGCGTGGCGTTTCGTCTCGGGGCGTGCGAGAGAGTTCCGGGTGTATAAGTTGGAGCTGTTTTAAGGCCCGTATCCAGAATGCGACCGGCTGGTGCTTTTCATCCGGCGGCGGCTGAGACATAACGGGGGCGCGGTCGCGCCCGGCCGCTGCGCAGCGAGCGCGGACCGGGGCGATGGGCCGGTGGTGGCAGGTGCGGCGGAATGTCGGCGCTGCCGGCTCCGGGTTGCGAGGCGACCGAACCCCTGGATACCGTTCGGCGGGCCCGAGGCCCGCGACGGCGACGGAAGCGAGATTCGAATGCGAGACGAGGTGTCGACCGCGATGAAGTGTGGGGCAACAGTGAGGAGTTGGGCCGCTCGGGCCGGGATCGCGGCTGTGGTCGCGGCCGCTCCGCTGGGCGGGGCCATGGCCGCCCAGCCGCAGCCTTGGGAGATGCAGTTCCAGCCGGCGGCGACCGACGTCATGGCGAGCATCACCTGGTTCGGCAACTACACCCTCGTCCTGATGGTGCTGGTCGTCGCCCTCGTCCTCGGCCTGCTGATCTATTGCGGCCTGCGCTTCTCCGAGACCCGCAATCCGGTCCCGTCGAAGACCTCCCACAACACCATGATCGAGGTGCTGTGGACCGTGCTGCCGGTGCTGGTGCTGGTGGCGATCGCGGTGCCGTCGTTCCGCCTCCTGTTCTACGAGACCACCATCCCGGAGGCCGACCTCACCGTGAAGGCGACCGGCTACCAGTGGTATTGGGGCTACACCTATCCGGACGAGCAGTACGAGGGGATCGACTTCTCCTCCTACATCCTCCAGGGCAGCGATCTTGAGGACTACCGCAAGCAGCACAACCTGACCGCCGCCGAGGCGCCGCGCCTGCTGTCCGTCGACGTCGACATGGTCGTGCCGGTCAACAAGGTCGTCCGGCTGCAGGTCACCTCCGCCGACGTGCTGCACTCGTTCGCGATGCCGTCCTTCGGCGTCAAGATGGACGCCGTTCCCGGCCGCCTCAACGAGACCTGGTTCAAGGCCGAGCGGACCGGCACCTACTTCGGCCAGTGCTCGGAGCTCTGCGGCCAGAGCCACGCCTTCATGCCCATCGCCATCCGGGTGGTCGAGCAGGATCAGTTCGACGCGTGGGCGGCGGCGGCCAAGGAAGACATCCAGAAGGCCAACGACATGGTTCTCGCCTGGCAGGCGGACGACCGGCGCAAGCTCGCTGACGCGGCGGGCGGCCAGCAGGTCGCCGCGACCGCGGCCGCTGGCGCAACCGCCGAGTAAGGGATCGACCGACGCTCGGCCGCGCTCGTCGCTGGCCGGACGGGATCGACAAGGAGATTGGTACGATGACCACCACTGTCGCTGACGCCGCTCATGCCCATCCGACCGGATGGCGGCGCTGGGTCTACTCGACGAACCACAAAGACATCGGCACGATGTACCTGATCTTCGCGATGACCGCGGGGGTTATCGGCGGTGCTCTGTCCATCGCCATGCGCGCCGAGCTGCAGTCGCCGGGGATGCAGATCTTCGGCAGCGCCGAGATGTACAACGTCTTCACCACCTCGCACGGCCTGATCATGATCTTCTTCATGGTGATGCCGGCGCTGATCGGTGGCTTCGGCAACTGGTTCGTGCCGATCATGATCGGAGCGCCCGACATGGCGTTCCCGCGCATGAACAACATTTCCTTCTGGCTGCTGCCGGCGTCGTTCTCGCTGCTGCTGATCTCGCTGTTCGTGCCGGGCGCGCCCGGTTCCAACGGCTTCGGCGGCGGCTGGACGGCCTATCCGCCGCTGTCGTCGTCGCTGGGCAATCCCGGACCGGCGATGGACTTCGGCATCCTGTCGCTGCATCTGGCCGGCGCATCCTCGATCCTCGGTGCCATCAACTTCATCACCACGATCCTGAACATGCGCGCCCCGGGCATGACGCTGCACAAGATGCCGCTGTTCGCCTGGTCGGTGCTGGTCACCGCCTTCCTGCTGCTGCTGTCGCTGCCGGTGCTCGCCGGCGCGATCACCATGCTCTTGACCGACCGCAACTTCGCCACCTCGTTCTTCGACCCGTCGGGCGGCGGTGATCCGATCCTGTTCCAGCACCTGTTCTGGTTCTTCGGCCACCCCGAGGTGTACATCCTGATCCTGCCGGCCTTCGGCATCATCAGCCACGTCGTCTCGACCTTCTCCCGCAAGCCGGTGTTCGGCTACATCGGCATGGCCTACGCCATGGTCGCCATCGGCGTGATCGGCTTCGTCGTGTGGGCCCACCACATGTACACCGTCGGCCTGTCGGCCGACACGCAGGCCTACTTCGTGTTCGCCACCATGGTGATCGCGGTGCCGACGGGCGTGAAGGTGTTCTCGTGGATCGCCACCATGTGGGGCGGCTCGATCTCCTTCCGCACGCCGATGCTGTGGGCGATGGGCTTCATCTTCCTGTTCACCCTCGGCGGCGTCACCGGCGTGCAGCTGGCCAATGCCGGCCTCGACCGGGCCATGCACGACACCTACTTCGTGGTGGCGCATTTCCACTACGTGCTGTCGATGGGCGCCGTCTTCGGCATCTTCGCGGGCTGGTACTACTGGTTCCCGAAGATGACCGGCTACATGTACAACGAGGTGATCGGCAAGACGCACTTCTGGCTCACCTTCATCGGCGTGAACCTGATCTTCTTCCCGCAGCACTTCCTCGGCGTCTCCGGCATGCCGCGCCGCTATGCCGACTATCCGGATGCGTTCGCGGGCTGGAACTTCGTCTCCTCGATGGGCTCCTACCTGTCGGGCATCGCGCTGCTGGTCTTCTTCTTCGGCATCATCGAGGCGTTCTCGCGCAAGCGCGTCGCCGGTGACAATCCGTGGGGTGCCGGTGCGACGACGCTGGAATGGACCCTGCCGTCGCCGCCGCCGTTCCATCAGTTCGAGACGCTGCCGCGGATCAAGTAGTCCGCGTCGCCGGTGTCCTTCCGGTCCGGAGGCGGAGCGCCGCCCCCGGATCGACCCGCATCCGAACCGATCTCCCGGCACCGGGCCGCCGGTGTCGGGCAACGCGCAATTTAAAGGGACGAAACACCCTCGTCATGGTGACAGTCGCCTCCACGCCGTCCATGGACGGCGCCTCGCCCCTCCTCGGGGCGGACGCCTCCGTCGAAGACTATTTCGCGCTGCTCAAGCCGCGGGTGATGTCGCTCGTCGTGTTCACCGCCCTGGTCGGCATGGCGATCGCGCCGGCCGGCGGGCTGCACCCGGTGCTGGCGGCGATCTCGCTGCTGGCCATCGCGGTCGGCTCGGGCGCCTCGGGCGCCCTCAACATGTGGTGGGACGCCGACATCGACGCGGTGATGGAGCGGACCCGCAACCGGCCCGTCGCCGCCGGGCGCATCGCGCCGCACGCGGCGCTTGCCTTCGGCATCGCGCTGTCGGTGGGCTCCGTCCTGGTGCTCGGGCTCGCCGCCAACTGGGTGGCGGCCGGGCTGCTCGCCTTCACCATCTGGTTCTATGCCTATTTCTACACCATCGTGCTGAAGCGCCGCACCGTGCAGAACATCGTCATCGGCGGCGCCGCCGGGGCGTTTCCCCCGGTGATCGGCTGGGCCGCCATGACCGGCGACGTGGCCGTTGCGCCGCTGGTGCTGTTCGCCATCATCTTCCTGTGGACCCCGCCGCACTTCTGGGCGCTGGCGATCCTCAAGAACGACGACTACAGCCGCGCCGGCGTGCCGATGATGCCGGTCGTCGCCGGCGCCGCCGCGACGCGCCGCCAGATGCTGCTCTACGTGCTGGTGCTGCTGCCGGTGGGCGTGCTGCCCTATTTCCTCGGCTTCGCCGGCTACGTGTACCTCGGCGTCTCCACGGTGTTCGGCGCGCTGTTCCTGCTGTCGTCGGTCAACGTGCTGCGCCATCAGGAGGGCCCGCGCGCCGACCGCGCCTGCGGCCAGATGTTCGCGTTCTCGATCCTCTATCTGTTCGTCCTTTTCGCCACGATCCTGGCGGAGCGGCTCCTCGGTCTGGCCTGAGCGGGGCGTCATGAACGACGACAAGAAAACCGACGAGGGCATCCAGCTCACCGAGGCGCAGAAGCGCCGCCGCCGGTCGCGCTCGATCGCGATCGCCGTCGGGCTGGGCGTGCTGGTCTTTCTGTTCTACCTGATCACCATCTTCCGCATGGGGTCGGGCGTGGCCGTACGGCCGCTGTAGCGGGGGAGACGGATGGGCGCGCGGCCGACACACGGACGGGGCAGGCGGATCCTTCGCGGGATCGCGGTCGTCTGCGCCGTGCTCGGTGCCGGTGCCGTCGCGGCGGCGGTCACCGGCCTGCCGGCCGAGCGGACGTCCGCCGGGCCGCGGGCGGACAATGCGGTCACGCTTCGCTTCGATGCCGTGGTCGACCGCAAGCTGCCGTGGCATGTCCGGCCGGTGGAACCGGAGATCCGTCTGCCGGTCGGCCAGATCGTCGAGATCGAATACGAGGTGCAGAACCTCGCGCCGCGGCCGATGGCCGCCGTCGCCACCTACACGATCGGTCCGGACGTGGCCGGCGTCTACGTCTCCAAGCTCGACTGCTTCTGCCGCGAGGAGCAGGATCTGCAGGCGGGGGAGCGGCGGCTGGTCAAGGTGACGCTGTTCGTGGATCCGGAAATCCACCGGGACGCGGCGGCGGACGGGGCCGGCGCGATCACCCTGTCGTACACCTTCTTCCCGGTCGCCGGGCCGGACGAAGGAAAGCGGGCCGCCAGGGCCGAAACTCTGGCGAAGCCGACGCGTCAGTTGTAAGAAACGTTCGAAACCGGACCCGGAACGGGCAGACAGTACGAAGGATCGGGACGAATCGATGGCCCAAGCGCACCAGAAAGACCACGACTATCACCTCGTCGATCCGAGCCCGTGGCCGGTCATCGGCTCGTTCGGGGCGTTCGTAGCCGCCTTCGGTGCGATCGCGCTGTTCCGCTGGCACAAGGGCGAGGACCTGATCGTCTTCGGTCTCGACACCGGCGGCTGGGGGATCTTCGCCGTCGGCATGGCGATCATCCTCTACACGATGTTCGGCTGGTGGTCCTCGACGATCCGCGAATCGCTGGGCGGCGATCACACGCGCGTGGTGAAGCTGCACCTGCGCTACGGCATGATCCTGTTCATCGCCTCCGAGGTGATGTTCTTCGTCGCGTGGTTCTGGGCCTACTTCGATGCGGCGCTGTTCGTCAGCGCGCCGATCGAGTTCCTCAAGCTCGAGCACACCGGCGGCGTCTGGCCGCCCGAGGGCGTCGAGACCTTCGATCCCTGGCACCTGCCGCTCCTCAACACGCTCATCCTGCTGACCTCCGGCACCACCGTCACCTGGGCACACCATGCGCTGCTGAATGACGACCGCGAGGGCCTGAAGTGGGGCCTGCTGCTGACCGTCGTCCTCGGCATGTTCTTCACGTTCGGCCAGTACGTCGAGTACTCGCACGCCCAGTTCGCCTTCGCCGGCTCGATCTACGGCTCGACCTTCTTCATGGCGACGGGCTTCCACGGCTTCCACGTCATCGTCGGCACCATCTTCCTGGCGATCTGCCTGCTCAGGGCGCTGTCGGGCCACTTCAACCGCGACCACCACTTCGGCTTCGAGGCGGCCGCCTGGTACTGGCACTTCGTCGACGTGGTCTGGCTGTTCCTGTTCGCCTGCATCTACATTTGGGGTGCGTCGACGCACACGTTCAACGCCTGAGCCGGGCGGGGTGCGTCGCCCGCATCCCGCGCCGGACCGACCCACCCACCCTCGAGGAACGCGGCGCATGCGCCGCGTTTCCCGTTTCTGGGGCAGGATGCGGAGAAGGGGTCACCGGTTGTCCGTCCGCATCCCGCTCCCTGATCGCATCGCGATCGGGGGCGCGCGACAATCGGTCGGCTTGCTGCGGTCCGATCCCTGCGGTCTGACCGGGACATGCTCTGAGGAGGCTGCGCACCATGAGTGACGAGGCGACACCGGGCGCATCGGCCCCCCGGCCCGGCCGCAAGCCGCGGAGCTATCCGCCGCTGCCCGCCACCCAGACCGGCATCGCCGGCCGCTGCCCGCGCTGCGGCGAGGGGAAGCTGTTCGACGGCTTCCTGGAGACGGCGGATTCCTGCAAGGTCTGCGGCCTCGACTTCAAGTTCATCGATTCCGGCGACGGCCCGGCGGTGTTCGTCATCCTCATCGTCGGCGCCCTGGTGGTCGGCCTGGCGCTGATGATGGAGGTGCTGTGGGCCCCGCCGCTGTGGCTGCAGATGCTCATCCTCGGGCCGCTGACCATCGGCTTGTCGCTCGGCATGATCCGGCCGCTGAAGGGCGTGCTGATCGCCCGCCAGTACCAGATGAAGGCGGCGGAAGGCCGGGTGGAGGAAGCGTGAGCGCCGCCGATCCCCACGCCCCCGGCTCTGGCCCCGACGCCCGCCGCACCCACGGCCCCCTGCGTGGCCTCTTGTGGGCGACGCTCGCCACCCTGGCGGCGCTGGCGGTGCTCGTCTCCCTCGGCACCTGGCAGGTCCACCGGCTCGCGTGGAAGGAGGCGCTGATCGCGGCGGCGGAAAGCCGCAGCGTCGCCGAGCCCGTCGCCGCCCCGGGCCCGTCCGAGTGGGCCGGTCTGAAAGAGGATCAGTGGATCTACCGGAGCGTCTCCGCCACCGGCCACTACGGTCCCGGCGAGGTGCACGTCTTCATGGCGCTGAGCGAGCCCAACGGCCCGCTCGGCGGCCCCGGCTACCTGATCTTCGCGCCGTTCGTCACCGACGCCGGCTGGACGCTGCTGGTCGACCGCGGCTTCGTGCCGCTGGACCGCAAGGATCCGGCCACGCGTCCCGGCCCGCCGGCCGGCGAGGTGACCATCGAGGGGCTGATGCGCCACGGCGAGCAGCCGGCCTTCTTCACGCCGGAGCCGAACCTTGCCAAGAACGAGTGGATCGTCCGCGACCTGCCGGTGATGGACGCGGCGCTGGATCTCGATCCGGCCAATTCGGCGCCCTATTACGTGTCGCTGGTCGCCTCCCAGACGCCGCCCGGCGGGCTGCCCCAGGCGGGCGAGACGCCGCTCACCTTCGCCAACAGCCACCTCCAGTACGCCGTCACCTGGTACGGCCTGGCCGTCGTGCTGGTCTGCGTCTACGCCGCCTTCGCCTGGCGCCGCCTGCGGCCGGGCAAGGACGACGCGCCGGGTGCCGAAGGCCGGGGGTAGGCGGTCCGCCTCAGCCCGGGAACGACAGCCGCCGGTCGAGGTCGGACAGCGGCTCGGCGGCGGCGAGGTGCGCCTTCGCCCGCACGCTGTCGTCGTCCATCTGGGCGACCAGCGCCTCGACGCCGTCGAAGCGCGCCTCCGGGCGCAGGAACGCGAACACCGAGATCTTCAGGGTCTTGCCGTAGAGGTCGCCGTCGAAGCCGAACAGGAACGTCTCGAACAGCGGCGCGCCGTCGTCGAACATCGGCCGCCGGCCGAAGCTCGCCACCCCGTCATAGACCGCCCCGTCCACCTGCACCCGCACCGCGTAGACGCCGTGGCGGAGCCCGCACGCCGGCTCCAGCGCGATGTTGGCGGTCGGGTAGCCCAGCGTCCGGCCGCGCTTGTCGCCGTGCACGACGGCGCCCACCACCAGCCAGCGGTAGCCGAGCAGCCGCGCCGCGGCCTCGGGCGCGCCGGCCTCCAGGGCGGCCCGGATGCGGGTCGAGGAGATCGGCTCGCCGCCTTCGTCGACGCGCGCCTCGACCACCTCGACGGCGAACCCGTCGGCCTGGCCGCGCGCCAGCAGGAAGTCGGGCGTGCCGGCGCGCGCCTTGCCGAAATGGAAGTTGTAGCCGACCACGGCGCCGCGGATCGCCAGCCGGTCGCGCAGGATCGTGTCGACGAAGGCGTCGGCGGTGGTGCCGGCGAGCGCGGCGTCGAACGGCACCACCACCATGCCGTCGAGGCCGAGCGCCTCCAGCACGACGGCGCGCTCGGCCGGCGGCGTCAGCCGGAACACCGGCTGGTCGGGTCGGAAGAACGCCCGCGGATGCGGCTCGAAGGTCAGCAGCACCGCCGGCCCGCCCAGCGCGTCGGCCTTGGCGCGGGCGACCGCCAGCACCTCCTGGTGGCCCCGGTGCACGCCGTCGAAGTTGCCGATCGCGGCGACGCCGCCGCGCAGGCGCGGCGCGACCGCATCGATGGGCGAGGTGAACGGGCCGTGCGGCAGGTCGGGGGAGGAGAAACTCATCAGGGGCGCGAACCGGTGCGTTGGATCATGCCGGATCCGTCCCCGGCCGGCGGAAGCTGCCGAGCCCGGGCCTCCAGGTCAAGGCCCGTGTGGCCGATCCCGCGCCGTCCGGTCAATCGACGTCCAGCTCGGCCCGCGCCGGCACCTTCACCAGCGCCTCGCCGTCGAGCACCACGGTGTCGCCGACCCGGCATTCGCAGGCAAGCCGGGCGCGGCTCTTCTCCGGCATCAGCTCCACCACCTCCACCGACACCGTCACCGTGTCGCCGATCTTCACCGGCGCCCGGAAGTGCAGGCTCTGGGAGAGATAGATGGCGCCGGGCCCCGGCAGCCGGGTGCCGAGCAGGGCGGAGATCAGGCTGGCCGTGTAGAGGCCGTGAGCGATGCGGGTCTTGAACGGCGTCTTCGCCGCGAAGTGCTCCGACAGGTGGATCGGGTTGCGGTCGCCGGACACCTCGGCGAAGCCGACCACGTCGGAGGCCATCACCGTCTTGTCGAAGGCGTCGCGCATGCCGACCGTAAGATCCTCGAAGTAGAGGGTCTGGAGCATCAAGGTCATGGAAGGGTCCTTCGCGCGTGGGACAGCAGCTCAAGTTGAGGGATTGGTCTAGGCATCGTTCTCAGCTTCCCTTGCAGCCTTGATGCCTCTCTCGATCCGCGCTGTCAGAACAAAAAGGAAATTTCCGAGAGCTTCAGCGAAATCAACTGACTGCCTTGCTTCTTCCCGTGTGACATTCGGCCTCTCTGCGTCGGCGTGTCTTGGTCGGTTGGATTCTAGTCGAACAGTATGTGCCCAATCGGCCATCCCTTTCGTAAGTAGATTTTTTTGCAACGCTTCGTCTATCCGGGTGTACAGACTTCCTGACGAGTATCCCAGATGCTTCAGCATCGCATCGACAGCGCTTCCCGCCATGACGGCCGCGGCGTCAGGCGCGTGCAGCGTTTCAAACGCTTGCTGTAGATACGTTCGAGCTAGCTCGGGAATATCTTCGTGGGCGGTCTTCGCTTCAGGCCAAAGCGACATTGCCTCCACTGCTTCCTGCGTCCAAGTGAAAATCCCGACTAAAACCGCCCGGCAACTATTGCAACGATACGCGGCCCATCCTGTGTCTCCGTATCCTCGCAAGTAATCATGCCAAACCCTATTCATATTAGGATTCGCCACAGTGCAATGAGGACAGCGGCTTAGCCCAATAAGCTTTTCACCCGGCGCCCATCCTGGTCCAGTGTTGATTGGCGTCGAGTATATCATCGGTTATCCATACGTTGCCGCGAATTCGAAATTATAAGTAATTTAATCGAAGCTTGTAGCGGTTTATAGAGATTTAAATTATAGATTGAAGAGAGTTCACCGTACGCGCCTCAGCGGAACAGCGAGCTCTTCGCCAGCTCCATGATCTCGTCGCCGCGGCCGTTCATGATGGCGCGCGCCGCGTAGAGGCTGAAGCCGAGCGCCTGCTCCGCCTTGATCTCCGGCGGCATCACCAGCTCCATCGGGTCGGTCACCACGTCGACCAGCGCCGGCCCGTCGTGGGCGAACGCCCGCTCGATGGCCGGCCGCACGTCGCCCGGATCCTCGGCACGGATGCCGAGGATGCCGAGCGCCTCGGCCATCGCCGCGAAGTTCGGGTTCTTCAGGTCGGTGCCGAACGGCAGGAAGCCGGCCGCCTTCATCTCGATGTCGACGAAGCCCAGCAGCCCGTTGTTGAAGACGACGATCTTCACCGGCAGGCCGAGCTGCGACACCGAGATGATGTCGCCCATCATCATGGTGAAGCCGCCGTCGCCGGACAGCGACACCACCTGCCGGCCCGGATAGGCGGCCTGGGCGCCGAGCGCCTGGGGCATGGCGTTGGCCATCGAGCCGTGCAGCATCGAGCCGATCAGCCGCCGCGTGCCCTTCAGGTGCAGATAGCGGGCCGCCCATACGGTGGTCTGGCCGACGTCGACGGTGAACACCGCGTCGTCGCTCGCCACCTCGTCGATCACCTTGGCCAGATACTGGGGATGCACCGAGCGCGAGCCGGACTTGCCGACGGCCAGCGCATCCAGGTCCTTGCGGGTCTTCACGTAGTGGTCCTGGGCCTGCTTCAGGAAGGCGTCGTCGGCCTTCTGCCTGATCTTCGGCGCCAGCAGCCTCAGCGTCGCGCCGACATCGCCCACCAGCCCCAGGTCGAGCCGGGTGCGCTTGCCGAGGTTCTCGCCGCGGATGTCGATCTGGGCGACCTTGGCGTCGGCCGGATAGAACTGCCGGTAGGGGAAGTCGGTGCCCAGCATCAACAGCAGGTCGGCGCTGCGCATGGCGTGGTAGCCGGAGGAAAAGCCGATGAAGCCGGTCATCCCCACGTCGTACGGGTTGTCGTGCTCCACGTGGTCCTTGCCGCGCAGCGAGTGGACGATCGGCGCCTTCAGGGCGGCGGCCAGCGCCACCACCTCGTCATGGGCGCCGGCGCAGCCCGCGCCGCACAGCATGGTGATGGAGCCGGCGCCGTTCAGAAGCTCGGCCAGCCGGTCGATCTCCGCCTCCGGCGGCACCACGACGGGCAGCTCCACCTCGGCCCATTTCACCGCCGCCTCGCTCGCCGCCGCCGCCAGCGCCACGTCGCCGGGGATCACCAGCACGGCGACGCCCTGCTTCTGGATCGCCGTGCGCATGGCGATCTCGATGGCGCGCGGCATCTGGCTCGGGCTCGACACCAGCTCGCAGTAGTGGCTGCACTCCCGGAACAGCTGCTCCGGGTGGGTCTCCTGGAAGTAGCCGGAGCCGATCTCGGCGCTCGGGATGTGGGCGGCGATCGCCAGCACTGGCGTCCGGGTGCGGTGGCAGTCGAACAGCCCGTTGATCAGGTGCAGGTTGCCCGGCCCGCAGCTGCCGGCGCACACCGCCAGCTTGCCGGTCAGCTGCGCCTCGGCGCCGGCGGCAAAGGCCGCCGTCTCCTCGTGGCGCACGTGCATCCAGGAGATCGTCTTGCTGGTCCTCAGCGCCTCGGTGAAGCCGTTGAGGCTGTCGCCGACCACGCCCCAGACGCGCTCGACCCCGGCCGCCTCGAGGATCTCGACCATCTGGTCGGCAACCCGCGTTTTCGCCATTCTTCAGGTCCTCTTGCTGGCCAATGTCACGCCGGAACGTAGCTGCAGTAGATCGGATCCCACATGGCCGCGTCGACCTTCGCGGCGATCTCCGCGTCGGTGATCTCCGGCACCAGCCCGTCGGCGATCGCCGCCTTGGCCACCGCGATGGCGATGGCACGCGACACGTCGCGGATTTTGGCAAGCGGCGGCAGCAGGATCGGCACGTCGCCGTCGCCGCCGGGGTTCGCCTCCGCCAGCGCCCGCGAGGACGCCATGAACATGGTGTCGCTCACCCGCGGGATGCCCAGCGCCAGGATGCCGAGGCCGAGGCCCGGGAAGATGTAGGCGTTGTTGGTCTGGGCGATCGGATAGGTCTTGCCGCCGTGCTCGACCGGCTGGAACGGGCTGCCGGTGCCGATGATGGCCTTGCCGTCGGTCCAGGCCAGCACGTCGGCCGGCTGCGCCTCGCAGCGCGAGGTCGGGTTTGACAGCGGGAACACGATCGGCCGCTCGGTCTTGGCGGCCATGGCGCGGATCACCTCCTCGGTGAACACGCCCGGATGGCCGGTGACGCCGATGATGATGGTCGGCTCGGCGTTCTGCACGGTCTCCAGCAGCGAGAACAGCCCGGGCTTTTCGCCGGCCGGCCAGGCGGCGACGTCGGCCGCCGTGTGGGCGAGCTTCGCCTGGAACGGCCAGAGGTTCTCCTGGGTGTCGAACACCAGGCCCTCGCGGTCGATCATGTAGAAGCGGCCGCGGGCCGCGTCCGGATCGACGCCGTCCTCCACCATCAGCTGGATCATCTGCTCGGCGATGCCGCAGCCGGCCGAGCCGGCGCCGACGATCACCACCTTCTGGTCGGAGAGCGGCCGGCCCGACTGCTTGACGGCCGACAGCACCGTGCCGACGACCACGGCCGCCGTGCCCTGGACGTCGTCGTTGAACATGCACAGCTGGTCGCGGTAGCGCTCCAGGAACATGGTGGCGTGGTTCTGGGCGAAGTCCTCGAACTGCAGCAGCACGTTCGGCCACTTGTGCTTCACGGCGTTGACGAAGCGGTCGACGAAGGCGACGTAGTCGTCGCCGGTGATCCGCTCGTGCCGCCAGCCGATGTAGAACGGGTCGTCGATGAGCGCCTGGTTGTTGGTGCCCACGTCGAGCGTGATCGGCAGCGTGTATTCCGGCGGGATGCCGCCGCAGGCGGTGTAGAGCGACAGCTTGCCGATCGGGATGCCCATGCCGCCGGCGCCCTGGTCGCCCAGCCCGAGGATGCGCTCGCCGTCGGTGACGACGATGACCCGCACGTCCTGGTGGCCGGCCGATTCCAGCAGCGCCTCCATGTCGTCGCGCAGCGGATAGGAAATGAACAGCCCGCGCGGACGGCGGTAGATCTCGGAGAACCTCTCGCAGCCGAGCCCGACCACCGGCGTGTACACCATCGGCATCAGCGCCGTGATGTTCTCCGCCATGAAGGCGTAGAACAGCGTCTCGTTGGTGTCCTGTAAGGCGCGCAGGTAGATGTGGCGCTCCAGGTCGGTGGTCTTCTGGTCGTAGGCGTCCTTGGCCCGGGCGATCTGGGTCTCCAGCGTCTCCAGCGACGGCGGCAGCAGGCCGTGCAGGCGGAAGCCGGTGCGCTCGGCGTCGGTGAAGGCGTCGCCCTTGTTCAGGATCGGCGTGTCGATCAGGCGGCGGCCGTGATAGTGGCTCGCGTCCAGCGTCTTGGTGCTCATCTTTCCTCCCCGGGGCCCCGTGAGGCGGCTCACGATCGGGGCCAGCCTACACACGCATGTGCAACGCTTCCACGACCTTCATGCGGTCCGGGAGAGAATGTCCGGGCGGTCCCCTGGCCGCGCGCGAAGAGGCGGCGCGGGAAGACCTACCAGGCGAGGCGCGGCAGCACGGCGCGCACCGCCAGCCCGTCGCGGCCCAGCCGGTCCGCCACCATCTGCGGGTCGGGCGCGTCGGGGGCGCCGAACTCGGCGGAATGGATGCCGGCGGTGATCAGCAGCGCGGCGACGCCCTGGCCGACCGCGCCCTTGATGTCGGTCATCAGCCCGTCGCCGATGGCGAGCACGCGGTCGCGGTCCGGGGCGCGGCCGAGCACTTCCGCGAGCCGGTCGAACGCCGCCTCGTAGATCGGCGCGTGCGGCTTGCCGGCCTGGCGGACCTCGCCGCCGAGCTCGGCGTAGAGGCTCGCGAGCGCGCCGGCGCAGTAGATGGTGTCGGCGCCGCGCTGGACCACGAGGTCCGGATTGGCGCAGACCAGCGGCAGGCCGCGGCCGGCCAGCGCCGACAGCCGCTCCCTGTAGTCCTCGGGCGTTTCGTTGTAATCGTCGAACAGGCCGGTGCAGCAGATCGCCTCGGCATCCTCGGCACCGACGAGCCGGACGTCCAGGCCGTCGTACAGCGACAGGTCGCGCTCCGGGCCGATGTGGTAGAGCGCCGCGGCGCCGAGCCGGGTGATCTGGCCGCGGGTCACGTCGCCCGAGGTCACCACCGCGTCGAAGGCGTCGGCGGGCACGCCGAGCTGGCCCAGCTGCTCGACGATCGGCGCCGCCGGGCGGGGCGCGTTGGTGATCAGCACCACCGGGCCGCCGGTCTCGCGGCGGAAGCGCGCCAGCGCGTCGGTGGCTGGGGCGAACGCGGTGACGCCGTTGTGGACGACGCCCCAGACGTCGACGAGGAGGGCCTCGTAGTCGGGGGCGAGGGCGGACAGTCCGGCGGGGAAGTCGGGGGTCGCATGGGTCATGGCGCAGGGCATCGCCTCCCGGCGCCGCCGGGTCAAGATGCGGCAGCGCGAAATCCGCCGCCGGCGGCGTCGGGCCGGTTGGCGGCCGGCGGTGGAGGCCGGCAAATCGGGACCTGACCTCGGGCTCCGAATCCGTCATGCTCGGCCGTTAACCTTTTCCCTCCGAATCGAGACCGCCCCGCCGCCATGCCCGTCCGCCAGCTCTCCAATGCCGTGATCAACCGGATCGCCGCCGGCGAGGTGGTCGAGCGGCCGGCCAGCGTCGTCAAGGAGCTGGTCGAGAACGCCATCGACGCCGGCGCGCGCCGGGTCGAGATCGTCACGGCGGCCGGCGGCAAGAGCCTGATCCGGGTGATCGACGACGGCTCCGGCATGAGCCGCGACGATCTGGTGCTCGCGGTGGAGCGCCACTGCACCTCCAAGCTCGATGAGGACAATCTGTTCTCGATCGCCACGCTGGGGTTCCGGGGCGAGGCGCTGCCGTCGATCGGTTCGGTGGCGCGACTGACCATCTCCACCCGCACCCGCGACGACGACAGCGGCTGGTGCGTCCAGGTGGAGGGTGGGCTGGTCGCCGAGGCGAAGCCGGCGGCGGTGGCGGCCGGTACCATCGTCGACGTCCGCGACCTGTTCTTCGCCACCCCCGCCCGGCTGAAGTTCCTGAAGTCCGACCGGGCCGAGACCACCGCGATCACCGACATCGTCCGCCGGCTGGCGCTCGCCCACCCGGAGGTCCGCTTCGTGCTGACCGGGTCGGACCGCAGCCGCACCGACTACCCGGCCCGCGAGGGCGATGACGCGGATGTGATGCGGATCGCCGACGTGATCGGCCGCGACTTCGTCGACAACACGCTGGTCATCGACGCCGGCCGGGACGGGGTGCGGCTGGAGGGTCTGATCGGCCGGCCGACCTTCCACCGGGCCAACACCCTGCAGCAGTTCCTGTTCGTCAACGGCCGCCCGGTCCGCGACAAGCTGCTGCTCGGGGCGCTCCGGGGCGCCGTCTCCGACGTGATGGCCCGCGACCGGCATCCGGTGGCGGCCCTCTACATCACCCTCGACCCGGCCGAGGTGGACGTGAACGTCCACCCGGCGAAGGCCGACGTCCGCTTCCGCGACCCGGGCCTGGTGCGGGGGCTGCTGGTCGGCTCGATCAAGCAGGCGCTCGCCCAGGCGGGGCTCGCGGCCAACACAACCTCCGCGCGAACGGCCCTGGAGGCGTTCCGTCCGGACGCAGCCGGTGCGCAGGGAAGTGCGCAGACCAGTGCGCAGGCAAAAACCGCGTTTTACGCCCAAAAAGCGCAGGAAAGCGCAGATTGGTCCACGCGCACGTCCGGTGCGTACGCGCAGCCTGCGCACCAGCGCGCCGGCGCCTATCCGGCCGGCTTTTCCGAGGACGGACAGGCGGCGTTTTCGGCCGTGGCGGCGCCGTCGGCGGAGACCCGCGCGGCGCTGCGCGACGCCGTGGACGGCGACCTCGACCGCCCGCTGGGCGCCGCCCGCGCGCACTTCCACGAGAACTACATCCTCGCCCAGACCCGCGACGGCATCGTCATCGTCGACAGCCACGCCGCCCACGAGCGGCTGGTCTACGAGCGCCTGAAGGCCGAGCGCGCCCGCTCCGGCGTCGCCCGCCAGATGCTGCTGGTGCCGGAAATCGTCGACCTGCCGGAGGAGGACGCCGCCCGGCTGCTGGCGGTTTCCGACGCGCTGGCCGAGACAGGGCTGGTGGTGGAATCCTTCGGACCCGGCGCCGTCGCGGTCCGCGAAGTGCCGTCGGTCCTGGCCGGCCGCCTCGACGTGCAGGGGCTGGTGCGCGACCTCGTCGACGACCTCGCCGAGTGGGAGACCACCGACCGGCTCGCCGACCGGCTGGACCACGTCGCCGCCACGGTCGCCTGCCACGGCTCGGTCCGCACCGGCCGCCGGCTGAAGCCCGAGGAAATGGACGCGCTGCTGCGCGAGATGGAGGCGACGCCGAAGTCCGGCCAGTGCAACCACGGCCGCCCGACCTTCGTCGAGCTCAAGCTCTCCGACATCGAGCGGCTGTTCGGGAGGAAATAGTTGTTGCGCTCACGCCGGTGAGCTTGCGCTCACGGCTCCGCGGGGGCGGCCTATGGCGCGGCGCGCGGTCGCGCGCTGGTCCAGCAAGCCCAGGAAAAGTGGGCACCGGTTTTCCGTCCGGGCTTGCGGGAAGAACGAGCGAGCCCAGGAAAAGTGGGCACCGGTTTTCCGTCGCGATTTGCGTGTAGACCCTTGCCGATGGCACACCCTCCTTTCCCGGAACAGTCGGCAGGACCGCTTCCCATGACCACCTGGCCCGATCTCGCAGGCAGGCTCACCGGCAGCCGCCACCGGCTCGCCGCGCGGGTTTATTTCGAGGACACGGATTTTTCCGGCGTCGTCTACCACGCCAACTATCTGCGCTACCTGGAGCGCGGGCGGTCCGATTTCCTGCGCCTCAGCGGGGTGCACCACACCGACCTCGCCGACGGCACCTACGGGGCGTCGCTGGCCTTCGCGGTGCGGACGATGAGCCTGGAGTTCAAGGCGCCGGCGCGCATCGACGACGTGCTGGAGGTTGAGACGCGCCTCACCCACCTCACCGCCGCCCGGCTGGGCCTCGACCAGGTGGTGCTGCGCGACGAGCAGGTGCTGGTGCGCGCCAAGGTTGAGGCGGTGGTGATCTCCTCCGACGGCCGGCCACGCCGGCTGCCGAAGGCGGCGCTGGCGCTGCTCCAGCCGTACGCGATCGAGGCGGAAGGCGACCCGTCTTAACGGTCCGTTCACCCTAATTGGCGACAGCTGTTGCGCCCGTTTTTCCAGCGGGAGTCGCAGTTTTGACAAACTCTGTGCTGACAGAGGCGCCAGTCATCCTCGTACCCAGATTGTCACCCAGCCTTCCCCTCGGACCTGTGGTCGTGCGCGCGCCGCACGCCGCCGGACCGGTGACGAGAAGCAAAGTCGGGACTGAATATGGATTCCACCGTTGCGGTAGCCGGCGCCGATCTCGCCGCCCACTCTGGCTTCTCGCTGTTCGGGCTGTTCCTGCAGGCGCACATCGTCGTCAAGATCGTCATGCTGGGCCTGGTCTCGGCGTCGATCTGGTGCTGGGCGATCATCATCGACAAGGTGATCCTGTACCGCCGCACCCGCCAGGCAATGAACCGGTTCGAGGACGCCTTCTGGTCGGGCCAGTCGCTGGAGGATCTCTTCCGCACGCTGTCCAGCCGCTCCAACCAGGCGCTGGCGGCGGTGTTCGTCGCGGCGATGACCGAGTGGAAGCGCAGCCACGACGGCGAGCACCCGGCGATCGCCAGCCTCTCGCAGCGCCTCGACCGGGTGATGACGCTGACCATCGGGCGCGAAGCGGAGCGGCTGGAAAGCCGGCTCGCGGTGCTCGCCTCGGTCGGCTCGGCCGGCCCGTTCATCGGCCTGTTCGGCACGGTGTGGGGCATCATGACCTCGTTCCAGGCGATCGCGGTGTCGGAGAGCACCAACCTCGCGGTCGTCGCCCCCGGCATCGCCGAAGCGCTGTTTGCCACCGCGCTCGGCCTGCTTGCCGCCATCCCGGCCGTGATCTTCTACAACAAGCTGTCAGGTGACGTCGGCAAGATCATTTCCCGGATGGACGGCTTCGCCGACGAGTTCCTGGCGATCCTGTCGCGCGAGATCGACGAACGGCTGGAAGAAGAGCGCGTCTGAGCCATGGGTGTTCAACTCTCCAATTCCTCCGGCGGCCGCGGCCGCCGCCGCGCGCCGCGGCATCGGCCGATGAGCGAGATCAACGTCACGCCGTTCGTCGACGTGATGCTGGTGCTCCTGATCGTGTTCATGGTGTCCGCCCCGCTTCTGACCGTCGGCGTTCCCATTGATCTGCCGCAATCGCGTGCGAAGCCGCTGGAAGGCGACAACGAGCCGCTGACGGTGTCGATCAATGCTCAGGGCCAGGTGTTCCTGCAGGACAGCGAGATCACCCTCGACGACCTGGTGCCGCGGCTGACCGCGATCGCCCAGAACGGCTACGAAGAGCGGATCTACGTGCGCGGCGACCAGGACGTGGGCTACGGCGCGATCATGTCGGTCATGGGCCGGCTCAACGCCGCCGGGTTCAAGCGTATCGGCCTGGTGACCCAGCAGGAACCCCAGAGCTCCAGCAACTGACGTCCCGGTGTGCGCCCGCTCTTATTTGAAGCGGGCAGGCCGGACCTCGAAGCGGCAATCGAAGGCTAGATCTTTTCACCATGCGTGTCGGCTTGATCGTCTCTGTGGCAGGACACGGCGCCATCCTCCTGTGGAGTGTGTTGGCGTGGCCGGACGCGGAGTCCATGGCGGCCAAGCCGATGGAGATGTTCCCGGTCGAGCTCGTCACCATCGGCGAGGTGACCGACATCTCCAAGGGCGCGCCGACCGCTCCCGTCGAGCCGGAGCCAAAGCCGGATCTGGAGACCGTCGAGGCCAAGACCGAGGCCGACACCGCCGGCGAGACAAAGAAGGCGGCCGACAAGCCGGCCGAGCGCGAGAACCCGTCGAAGGCGGAATCCGCGGCGCCGCTTCCGAGCGAGCAGGCCGCCGCCCCGGCGGAAGACGCGGCCGAGCCGGAGGCCGAAGCGGAGCCCGAGCCGACGCCCGCTCCCCAGCAGGAGGCCGAAGCCGAACCGGAGCCCGAACCGACGCCGGAACCGGAGCAGCAGGCGGAAGCCGAACCGACGCCGACCACCAACGTGGTGCCGCGCGCCCGACCGACCCCGCCGCCGAAGCGGCCGCAGCCGACCCAGTCGGCGGCCAGCCAGACGAACGAGAGCTTCGACGCCGACCGCATTTCCGCGCTGCTCAACAAGGTCGAGCCCTCGGGCGGCGGCAGCGGCTCGTCGCGGGCCTCCGCCGGCATCCGCTCGGGCGGCACCAATGCGGCGATGACGATGACCGAACTCGACGCGCTCCGGGCCCAGATCCAGCGCTGCTGGAACCCGCCGGTGGGCGCCCAGGGCGCCGAGGACCTGATCGTGACGGTGCAGATGCAGCTGAACCAGAATGGAACCGTTTCCGGCTCGCCGGAGGTTATCAACTCGGGCTCCAACCCGTTCTTCCAGGCGGCGGCCGACAGCGCGCGGCGCGCCGTGCTGCGCTGCCAGCCCTACAATCTTCCGCTGGAGAAATACGACACCTGGCGCGAAGTCCGCGTCACCTTCGATCCGAGAGATCTCTTCTGAGGCCGCATGAACGGTCCGCCAGCGGCCGGCCATGCGCGGGATGAGGACAGGGGAAGCCGAGCTTCTGCCGCATTCCGCTCTCAAGTGTTGAAAACGATCACGTTCCTGACGCCCGGTCCCGCCCGGCCCGACGTCTCCGGGATCTAGAGGATGAGCTAGCCAATGGCTTTCGATATGACCCTGCCGGTTCTGCGCCGGTCCATCTTTTCCCCGAAGGGCTGGCGCCGCAGGGCCGCCGCGCTTGCGGCCGCCTTCCTCGGTGCCGTCGTGCCGGCCCAGGCGCTCGTGCAGATCGACATCACCCAGGGCCAGGTGGAACCGCTGCCGATCGCGCTGCCGACCTTCGGTTCGGCCGGCGGCGAGGCGGACCTCGCCAAGCAGATGACCCAGGTCATCGCCAGCGACCTGCAGCGGTCCGGGCTGTTCCGGCCCATCGATCCGACCGCCTACGTGGACCAGATCCTCGATGCGGCGGCGGTTCCGAACTTCGCCAACTGGCGCGCCATCGACGCCCAGGCGCTGGTCGCCGGCACGCTGACGCGCGAGGCCGACGGGCGGCTGAAGGCGGAATTCCGGCTGTGGGACGTGTTCGCCGGCGAGCAGATGATCGGCCAGCAATACTACACCCAGCCGGACAACTGGCGCCGGCTCGCCCATATCATCGCCGACGCGATCTACGAGCGCCTGACCGGCGAGAAGGGCTATTTCGACACCCGCGTGGTGTTCGTTTCCGAGACCGGACCGAAGAACGACCGCACCAAGCGTCTGGCCATCATGGACCAGGACGGCGCCAACGTGCGCTACCTGACCCGCGGCGACGAACTGGTGCTGACGCCGCGCTTCTCGCCGTCGACCCAGGACGTGACGTACATGTCCTACGGCGGCGGCGCGCCGAGCGTCTATCTGCTGAACATCGAGACCGGCGAGCGCGAGGTGCTGGGCAACTTCCCGGGCATGACGTTTGCGCCGCGCTTCTCGCCCAACGGGCGCGAGGTGGTGATGAGCCTCCAGCAGGAGGGCAACGCCAACATCTACGCCATGGACCTGGGGTCGCGGCGGACGACGCGGCTGACCAACTCCCCGTCGATCGACACCTCGCCGTCCTACTCCCCGGACGGCCGGCAGATCGTCTTCGAATCCGACCGCGGCGGCGCCCAGCAGCTCTACGTGATGGGGGCCGACGGCTCCAATCCGACGCGCATCTCGTTCGGCGACGGGCGGTACTCGACGCCGGTGTGGTCACCACGCGGCGACCTGATCGCGTTTACCAAGCAGGCCGGCGGACGCTTCGCCATCGGCGTCATGAAGCCGGACGGATCGGGCGAGCGGATTCTCACCGAGGGCTTCCACAACGAGGGCCCGACATGGGCCCCGAACGGCCGGGTGCTGATGTTCTTCCGCGAGACCCAGGGTGCCCAGGGTGGGCCGTCGCTCTACACCGTCGACATCACCGGCCACAACGAGATGCGGGTCAACACGGACACCTTCGCGTCCGATCCGGCCTGGTCTCCGCTGATGGACTGACGCCGGGGCGGGGCCGGTCCTGCGCCTCGCCGCCTGGCCCGGAACGAGGGCTGCGGCGCGCCCCACGGGGCGCGTTTCCATCGGCCGGCGCGGCCTGCGTGCCGGTCGCGGCCGTTTTGCCTCACCAGCGCCATGCTGCTATGCACGAAGAGGGTTTCGGGCCGGTCGGTACGCGCGGCGCACCGCGCGCAGACGTCTTACCGGCATTGATCGAACTTGGATCGAATTGGCGCAGTTAACCCTCTTTCTGAACCGACTTTTTACCACCGGATCCTAACGTCCCGCGCAAGATCGCTTCCGCTGGGGTGGGGGCAAAAGGAGCACTTGGAGATGGCTACCAATTTCGCACTGCGGAGCATCGGTCGCGCGGCGGTCGTAATTCTGATCGCGGCCGTGCTGGCCGCCTGTGCTCAGAAGCAGGAACAGCTGAACGGCCAGGCCGTCCCCGGATCGGCGCAGGACTTCGTCGTCAACGTCGGCGACCGGGTCTACTTCGCGGTGGACCAGACGGATCTGTCGAGCACGGCCCAGGCGACCCTCGACAAGCAGGCCCAGTGGCTGCAGCGCTACAACAAGTACACGATCACCATCGAGGGACACGCCGACGAGCGCGGCACCCGCGAGTACAACCTGGCGCTGGGCGCCCGTCGTGCCAGCTCGGTGCGGGCCTTCCTCGCCAGTCGCGGCGTTGCCCCGAACCGGATGCGCACCATCTCCTACGGCAAGGAGCGGCCGGTGGCCGTCTGTGACAACGAGTCCTGCTGGTCGCAGAACCGTCGTGCTGTGACCGTATTGGACAACGCCGGCAGCTAGACCACGATGACGTCCGGTCGTTTCGACCCGACGTCGGACCCCGTCGCGATCCAGGGCGCCTTCCGGCATCGGAGGGCGCCCGACCGCGTTTGGGCCGGTCGACCGCCGGCGGCGGGCCTCGTGGGAAAATGCTTTGGGCGGCCATGCGGGATTGGCGTAGGGTCGCCACGAGGCCCCGCGTTGACGGGGGACGCGCCGCCGCACCGATCGAGTTCGGGAGATCGAGAGATGCGAATGATGTTTGCACGCACTGCCCTGGTGGCGGCCGCCGCGGCCGCCACCTTCTCCGTCGCGCCTGTCGCGGCCGCCCCCGATGGCGGCATCCAGCTCGTCCAGTGGGGCAACAACAACCGCCAGCAGGGCGAGCTGACGCTGCGCATCAACCGGCTGGAAGACCAGATCCGCCAGCTGAATGGCCAGATCGAGCAGCTGTCCCACGCCACCCAGCAGATGCAGGACCAGATGCGCCGCATGCAGGAGGACAACGAGTTCCGCCTGCAGCAGCTGGAAGGCGGCAAACCGCGCCGGCAGAATTTCGAGGACGCGCCGCCCGCCGCGGGATCGCAGCGCGACGCCGCCCTCGACGATCCGCAGACGACCGGCTCGATCGGCGCGGCCGAGCCCGGCAGCCCGCTGGACCTGTCGGCGCTGGCGCGCGGCGACATCCTCGGATCGGCGATCGGCCAGGCGGCCTCGCCCAGCTATTCCGAGCCGCCGAGCGCGTCGGCGACCACCGACTACGAGGCGGCCTACGCGCTGGTCATGGCCGGTAAGTACGAGGCGGCCGAGCGGGCGTTCCGCGCCTTCGTCGCCGCCCATCCCGACGACCCGCGGGCCGGCGACGCCGAGTTCTGGATCGGCGAGGCGCTGCTGCAGTCGGGTAAGCATTCCGAGGCCGCCGAGGCGTTCCTGAAGAGCTACACGGAGCATCCCGACAGCGACAAGGCCCCCGACAGCCTGCTGAAGCTCGGCATGGCGCTGTCCGGCATGGGCGAGAGCACCGCGGCCTGCTCGTCGTTCTCCGAACTGCTGTCGAGCTATCCGTCCGCCGACCCGTCGCTGCTCGACCGCGCGCGCCAGGAGCGCCAGCGTGCCGGCTGCGCCTGACCCCGGACCGAGCGACGCCCGGCCGATCGCGGCCGACGAACTGGGCGGGCTGTTTGCCGCTGCGGCCGGACACCGGCGGGTGGTGCTGGCGGTGTCCGGCGGCAGCGATTCCATGGCACTGATGGCGCTCTACCGGGCCTTCCGCAATGCCGACCCGACCGCTCCCGAGGCGGTCGTCGCCACCATCGACCATGGCCTGCGGGCCGAAGCGGCCGACGATGCGCGCTTCGTGCTGGAGGCGGCCGCCGCCTGCGGCTTCGCGGCGGTGACGCGGCGCTGGGAGGGCGACAAGCCCGCCGCCGACATCCAGGCCGCCGCCCGGGCCGCCCGCTACGGCCTGCTCGCGGCGGTGGCGCGCGACGCCGGCGCGACGGCGATTCTCACCGCCCACACCCTCGACGACCAGGCCGAGACGGTCCTGCTGCGGCTGGCGCGGGGCTCCGGCGTGAAGGGCCTGTCGGCGATGGCGCCGGTGCGGCGGCTGGCGGCCGGCCCGGAAGGCGGCCCGTCGGACCAGGACGGACGTCGGGCGGAGACATCCGACGGCGGCGTCGCCCTGGTGCGGCCGCTGCTCGGCGTGCCCCGGGCGCGGCTGCGCGCCACCCTTTGCCGCGACGGCATCGGCTGGCGCGACGATCCCTCCAACGAAAACGATCGCTTCGCCCGGGTGCGCATGCGCCGGCTGATGCCGGCGCTCGCCGCCGAGGGCCTCGACGCCCGCCGGCTCGCCGCCACCGCCGGCCGTCTCGCCCGCGCCGACGCGGCGATCGACGCGATGGTCGAGGCGCTGGCGGCAACGGCGCTGCAAGCGGACGCGTTCGGCGTGCTGGCGCTCGACGTGGCGGCGTTCGCCGCCGCGCCGGAGGAGGTGCGGCTGCGGCTGCTGGCGCGGATGCTGGGCTGGGCGGGCGGCGGCGACGTCGGGCCGCGGCTGGAGCGGCTGGAGCGCGCGGCGGCGGCGATCGAGGCGGGGGGGGCCGCGCGGTTCACCTTGGCCGGCGCGCTTCTGACCCTCGCCCACGGCCGGCTCGTCGTCTGCCGGGAGGCCGGGCGGGGCGGGCTGGCGGACATGGCGCTTGCTCCGGGGACGAGCGGCGTCTGGGACGGACGCTGGCGGGTGCGGCTCTCCGACGCGGCCCCCGAGCCGGTCACCGTGCGGGCGGTGGGATCCGCCTGGCGCAAGCTTGCGCCGCCAGACTGGCGCTCGGCATCGGCCGGAATGGCGGTGGTTCCGGGGATCTTTTGCGGCGAGGGCCTTGTTGCGGCGCCCGCGTTCGGCCACTTTGCCGCGCATGAATGGCGCGGTGCCGTTGCGGCGGACTTCGCCACCCCGCCGCCGGGGCGCTGACGTTAACCGTTCGGCCGCGTCGGCGCGGGCACGGCGCGCCGCGGAATCGCGACGATCCGCCTTGGCACGGGCAGACCGGAACCCTATCTTTCCGGCCAGAGCCTTTCCCGATCAGGTGTCTGCACCGATCGGCGGGAAACGGCTCCGGCTTCACCGAGCTGAGCAATTCCTCTTCGGTCAGGTCCATCGATCTGAACGGGAAGCGCCTTGAGACGGCACCCGGCCTGGTGCCGATCGCGTAAAGAAGACGGGCTGCGAAAGGGCCGTGATGAACAACACGTTTCGCAATTTTGCGCTCTGGGTGATCATCGGCTTGTTGCTGATCGCCCTTTTCCAGCTCTTTCAGAGCCCGAGCCAGCGCACCAACAGTTCCGAGATTTCCTTCTCGCAGTTCCTGGACGAGGTGGGGCAGGGCAACGTGCGGGCGGTGACGATCACCGACCAGCAGATCGCCGGCAAGTACAACCACGGCGGGGCGTTCCAGACCTACGCGCCGAGCAACGCCAGCTACATCGACAAGCTCGAGACCAGCAACGTCGCCATCACGGCGAAGCCGGCCAACGAGGGCTTCTCGCTGCTCGGCATCCTGGCCACCTGGTTCCCGATGCTGCTGATCCTCGGCATCTGGCTGTTCCTGATGCGCCAGATGCAGGGCGGGGCCGGCGGCAAGGCCATGGGGTTCGGCAAGTCGAAGGCGAAGCTTCTGACCGAGGCGCACGGGCGCGTCCTGTTCGAGGACGTCGCCGGCGTCGACGAGGCCAAGGAAGACCTGCAGGAGATCGTCGACTTCCTGCGCGATCCGCAGCGCTTCCAGCGCCTCGGCGGCCGCATCCCGCGCGGCGTGCTGCTGGTCGGCCCTCCCGGCACCGGTAAGACGCTGCTCGCCCGCGCCATCGCCGGCGAGGCGAACGTGCCGTTCTTCACCATCTCCGGCTCCGACTTCGTCGAGATGTTCGTCGGCGTCGGCGCCAGCCGCGTCCGCGACATGTTCGAGCAGGCGAAGAAGAACGCGCCCTGCATCATCTTCATCGACGAGATCGACGCGGTCGGCCGCCATCGCGGCGCCGGCCTCGGCGGCGGCAACGACGAGCGCGAGCAGACCCTCAACCAGCTCCTCGTGGAGATGGACGGCTTCGAGCCGAACGAGGGCATCATCCTGATCGCGGCGACCAACCGTCCGGACGTGCTCGACCCGGCGCTGCTGCGCCCGGGCCGGTTCGACCGGCAGATCGTCGTCCCGAACCCGGACATCGTCGGTCGCGAGAAGATCCTGAAGGTGCACGTGCGCAAGGTGCCGCTGGCGCCCGACGTGGACCTGAAGACGCTCGCCCGCGGCACCCCCGGCTTCGCCGGCGCCGATCTGATGAACCTCGTCAACGAGGCGGCGCTGATGGCGGCCCGGCGCAACAAGCGCCTGGTCACCATGCAGGAGTTCGAGGATGCCAAGGACAAGGTGATGATGGGCGCGGAACGCCGCACCCTGGTGATGAGCGAGGAAGAGAAGAAGCTCACCGCCTATCATGAGGCGGGCCACGCTCTCGTCGCCCTGCACATGCCGGCCTCCGATCCGATCCACAAGGCGACGATCATTCCGCGTGGTCGCGCGCTCGGCATGGTGATGCGGCTGCCGGAACGCGATCAGCTGTCGCTCACCCGGGCGAAGTGCAAGGCGGATCTCGCCGTCGCCATGGGTGGCCGCGTCGCCGAGGAGCTGATCTTCGGCCACGAGAAGGTCACCTCCGGCGCCTCGGCCGACATCCGCATGGCGACCAAGCTGTCGCGGGCGATGGCGACGCAGTTCGGCATGTCCGACAAGCTCGGGCCGCTGATGTACGGCGAGAACGAGGAGGAAGTCTTCCTCGGCCACGCCGTGGCGCGCCAGCAGCACGTCTCGGAGACGACCCAGCAGGTCGTGGACGAGGAGGTGAAGAGCTTCGTCAACGCCGGCTACGAGACCGCCCAGGCGGTGCTGCAGGCCAACATCGACCAGCTGCACACCATCGCCAAGGGACTGCTCGAGTATGAGACGCTCAGCGGCCAGGAAATCCGCGATCTCCTGGAGGGCAAGCCGCCCGTCCGCGAGAGCACGGACGACACGCCGAAGGGACCGCGGGCGGCCACCGTGCCGTCGACCGGCGGCACCCGCGAGAAGGGCGACCGGGGCGAACCCGGCGGCCTGGAGCCGCAGCCCCAGGGCTGACCGGCTCCGTCTCGAAGACACGACAACCGCGAAAAGGCCGGGCAAGCGCCCGGCCTTTTTCGTCTGCGGCCCTCTGCGGCCCTCTGCGGCCGGCTGCGTCCGGACCGATCTCGGCGGAAGGCGACGGAGCCGCACACTCGGTTGCAGACGGCGCTCTCGGGAACCAGAGCGCTGTAACAAAAGCCGATAAAAAGTGAGACGGTTGGCGGGACAGGCGGCCCCGTCTCGGGCTATCCCTATCCGGCTCGCGTCCCCGGACGAATCTTTCACGGAGCGTCCCGGGTGCCCGGGACGCCGCGAACCAACGGCGGGCATCGGCCGTTTCCGGCCGGGCGCCTTCCGCCAGCGGAGCGAGCCATCGGACCGGCCCGGCCGTCCGATCAGACAACGGACAGAGGACTCTCGGGTAGATGGGCACTTTCTTCGGGACCGACGGCATCCGCGGCGAGGCCAACCGCTGGCCGATGACGCCGGACATCGCGCTGAAGGTCGGCATGGCGACGGGCCTGGCGCTGCTCAACGGCGACGACCAGCACCGCGTGGTCATCGGCAAGGACACCCGGCTGTCGGGCTACATGCTAGAGAACGCCCTCGTCGCCGGCTTCACCGCGGTCGGCGTGGACGTGTTCCTGCTCGGCCCGGTGCCGACGCCGGCGGTGGCGATGCTGACGCGGTCGCTGCGCGCCGACATCGGCGTGATGATCTCCGCCTCCCACAACAAGTACGACGACAACGGCATCAAGATCTTCGGCTCCGACGGCTACAAGCTGTCGGACGAGGTGGAGCTGGAGGTCGAGCGGCTGATGCAGGAGGACCTCTCCAAGCGGCTGGCGACGGGCGCCGACATCGGCCGGGCGCAGCGCCTCGACGGCGTCCGCGACCGCTACATCGAGTACATCAAGCGCAGTTTTCCGCGCAATCTTAGCCTCGACGGCATCCGGGTGGTGGTCGACTGCGCCAACGGCGCCGGCTACCGCGTGGCCCCCGAGGCGCTGTGGGAGCTGGGCGCCGAGGTGGTGCCGATCGGCAACCAGCCGAACGGCACGAACATCAACACCGACTGCGGCTCGACCTCGCTCACCCAGGTGCGCGAGAAGGTGCTGGAGGTGCGCGCCGACATCGGCGTGGCACTGGACGGCGACGCCGACCGGCTGATCGTCATCGACGAGAAAGGCCAGCCCGTCGACGGCGACCAGCTGCTGGCCGTCATCGGCGGCTCGTGGAAGGAGGCCGACCGGCTGTCCGCGCCGGGCCTCGTCGCCACGGTGATGTCCAATCTCGGGCTCGAGCGCTACCTGAACGGGCTCGGCCTGTCGCTGGCGCGCACCCGCGTCGGCGACCGCTACGTGGTCGAGCACATGCGCGCCCACGGCTTCAATCTCGGCGGCGAACAGTCGGGCCACATCGTGCTGGCCGACTATTCGACCACCGGCGACGGCCTGCTGGCGGCGCTGGAGATCCTGTCGGTCGTGGTCGGAACCGGCAAACCGGTGTCGGAGGTCTGCCACCGCTTCGAACCGGTGCCGCAGATCCTGAAGAACGTGCGCTACAACGGCGGCAAGCCGCTGGAGAACGACATCGTGCTGAAGGCCATCGACAGCGGCCGCGACCGGCTCGGCAACGCCGGCCGGCTGGTGGTGCGCCCGTCCGGCACCGAGCCGCTGATCCGGGTGATGGGCGAGGGCGACGACGCCGGGCTGGTCCAGGCGGTCGTCGACGACATCGCGACGGCGGTGGTCCAGGCCGCCTGATCGCCGCCGGGCCTTGTGGTCCGGCGCGCCGCGGGCGGACGTGGTTAACAAACACGGTTAACGCCGAATTAACGCCCTTCGCCCCACTGTGGCGGACCGATCGAATCGATCGCTCGTCACCGGTGGGTCGAAGGAGCCGTGATGCACCGCCACGCATGTAAACTGCTCGCCGCGGCAATCGTCGCGCTGGTTGTCCCGGGCGGGGGAGCCGCCGCGTCCGACGTCGATGCGACCGCCGACGTGCCGGTGTTGCAGCACACCGACGACATCCTTCCCGACGAGGTGGAGCGGCGCGGCGCCTACGTGCGCTTCGACGTCGGCGGCATCTGGTCGCCCTCGCCCGGCGTGTCCGTGGTCGACGCACCGGCGGGCCTGGGGACCGTCGACACCGGCACGCTGGACGCCCAGGTGAGCGTCGGCGGCGGCGTCGGCTACCGCTTCTCCAACTGGTTCCGGAGCGATCTCACCGTCGCCTACGCGCCCGGCCGGGACTTCTCCGCCGATACCAGCGGCACGGCCGGCAGCGGCGCCGTTTCCGGCTCGCTGACCTCCACCGCGCTGCTCGCCACCGCCTATGCGGAGTTCGCGCCCGAATCCTGGATCCGGCCCTATGTCGGGGGTGGTCTCGGCGTGGCGAACCTGTCGCTCGATTCCGTCGCGCAGCGCATGCCGGCGGGCGGGACGACGTCGTTCGCCGACAACTCCGAATGGAACCTGGCCTGGTCGGTCGCCGCCGGCGTGACCCTCGATCTCTCCGAGGCCGTCGAGCTGGACGCCGGCTACCGCTACGTCAATTTCGGCGACGCCAAGACCGGCACCGGCTCGAACGGCAGCCGCGTCACCCTCGACGGCGTCGATGGCCACGAGCTGCGCTTCGGCATCCGCTACCTGTTCCGTTAGGTCCTTTTCCGATCAGGTGGAAACACCTGATCGATAAGAAATGGCTCCAGAATCAATGCCTTGAGCAAATCCCTTCTCGGTCTGCTCGTTTCGGTCTGAACGGGAAATGCTCCCGATCACCATGGCGTCGGCCCGGATCGGCCCGTCATTTGGCCGTTACAGCGAAGCTGCATGACCCTGAGACCAAAGTGGGATCGGGGGATCATCCATGCAGACGCACGCGACAGCCGCCACCGTTGATGAGGTATCGTCTGCGGACACCGAGCCCCGCGTCGTTCTCGATCGCGAGAACAAGGGGAGAACGGGGCTGGTTCTTTTCCTGCTCGTCCTGGCCGGCGGCTGCGCGTTCGTGATCTGGTCGGTCCTGCACGACATGGTCGCCAGCGGGATGACGACGCTCACGATCATCCCGTTTCTCTTCCTGCTCCTGGCGCTCCTGATCGCCCTCGGCTTCGAATTCGTGAACGGCTTTCACGACACCGCGAACGCCGTGGCGACGGTCATCTACACCAATGCGCTGCCCGCGCATTTCGCGGTGGTCTGGTCCGGATTGTGGAACTTCCTCGGCGTTCTGGTCTCCTCGGGCGCGGTGGCGTTCGGGATCATTTCACTGCTGCCGGTCGAACTCATCCTCAACGTCGGCTCGTCCGCAGGCATGGCGATGGTCTTCGCCCTGCTGATCGCGGCGATCATCTGGAACCTCGGCACCTGGTACATGGGTCTGCCGGCGTCGTCGTCGCACACGCTGATCGGCTCGATCATCGGCGTCGGTCTTGCCAACCAGATCCTGCACGGTCTGAGCGGCACCTCGGGCGTCGACTGGAGCCAGGCCGTCAAGATCGCCTACTCGCTGCTGCTCTCGCCGGTGGTCGGCTTCGTGGCCGCGGGTCTGCTCCTGATCACGCTCAAGGTGCTGGTGAAAAATCCGGAACTCTACCGCGAGCCGAAGCGGAAGAAGGCGCCGCCGTGGTGGATCCGCGGGCTGCTCGTGCTGACTTGTACCGGCGTGTCCTTTGCCCACGGGTCCAACGACGGACAGAAGGGCATGGGACTGATCATGCTGATCCTGATCGGCATCGTGCCGACCACCTACGCGCTGAACAGGGCCGTCTCCCCGGCCGACATGGCGCAGTTCCGGGCCCTTGCCCAGGTGACGGCGGCGTCGCTGACCAATATTGAGGGCAGCGGCGCGGCGGGCACGGGTGCCGTCGAGGCGACCGGCGATCCGCGGGAGGTGCTGACGGCCTACGTCCGCGACCGCACGTTGTCTCCGGCTACGGTTCCGGCGCTTGCGGACATCACCCGGGAGCTGGCGGTGACGGTGGAGCACACCGCCACCCTGGCGGACGTGCCGGCAGCCGCGGTCTCGAACGTCCGCAACGACATGTACCTCGCCTCGGAGACCATCCGGGTGATGCTGAAGACCGGCGAGCCGAAATTCGACGCCAAGACGCACCAGAACCTGGTGGCCTTCGAGCGGTCGCTCGACGAGGCGACCAAGTTCATACCGCTGTGGGTGAAGATCGCCGTGGCCATCGCGCTTGGGCTCGGCACGATGGTCGGGTGGAAGCGCATCGTCGTCACCGTCGGCGAGAAGATCGGCAAGACCCATCTGACCTATGCGCAGGGCGGCTCGGCGGAGCTGGTGGCGATGGCAACCATCCTGGCGGCCGATCAGTACGGCCTTCCCGTGTCCACCACCCACGTGCTCTCGTCGGGCGTGGCCGGCACGATGGCGGCAAACGGCTCGGGGCTGCAGATGTCGACGGTGCGCAACCTGGCGCTCGCCTGGGTGCTCACGCTGCCGGCCGCGATCACCCTGTCCGGGACGATCTACGTGCTTCTCCTGCAAATCATGTAGCGCCTGGCCGGCCCCGACCGGGGCCGCCTCCCAAACCGGTTGGCCTGCCCCGGGTCTCCGGCCAGCCGATCGGCCGCGTGGCCGGCTTCAGCACCGGCCGCGGCGGTCATGTCGCCCGCCTCGCCGGCCGGCGAGGCCGCCATTTTCCATGTCGCGCAAAGGACTTGGAAGCGGCGGCGCGAGCGGTCTATGATTGCGGCGAAACTTTGTCGGGAGTGTTCGGCGAAACCGACCTGATGTCCGCCGGGACCGGGCCTCGGTCGCCGTTCGGAAATCGCTTCGGCGCAGCAGCCTCCCCGCGCCGACCGTCTGCCCGCGCATCCTGATCGTCCGTACGCGTAAGAGGAGAGGCTCCCCCGTGTCCACCATCATCGATTTCCTGAACACGATCTTCTGGGGCTACGTCCTGATCTACGGCCTTCTGGCGGTCGGGGTGTACTTCACGCTGCGCCTCGGCTTCCTGCAGTTCGCGCATTTCCCCGAGATGTTCCGGGCGGTGCTTGGCACCGGCGAAAGCGACAAGTCGGGCATCACGCCGTTCCAGGCGCTGTGCACCAGCCTTGCCTCGCGGGTGGGCACCGGCAATCTCGCCGGCGTCGCGGTGGCGCTCTATCTCGGCGGGCCCGGGGCGATCTTCTGGATGTGGATGGTGGCGCTGGTCGGCATGGCGACGGCCTACTCGGAATCCACGCTGGCGCAGCTCTACAAGGTGAAGAACGAGGAGGGCCAGTATCGCGGCGGCCCGGCCTTCTACCTGGCGCGCGGGCTCGGCGTGCCGTGGGCGGGCGCCATCTTCTCGGTCTGCCTGATCCTGTCGTTCGGGCTGATCTTCAACGCGGTCCAGGCCAATTCCATCGCCGATGCCATGCAGGGCGCCTACGGCGTGCCGAAGGTGGCCGTCGGGCTGGTCGTCGCGGCGATCTCCGGCGTGGTGATCTTCGGCGGCATCCGGCAGATCGCCCGCGTGGCGGAGATCATCGTGCCGTTCATGGCCGGCGCCTACCTGCTGCTGGCGATCTTCGTGCTGATCGTCAACATCGCCGACGTGCCGGCGGTGCTCGGCTCGATCTTCGCCAGCGCCTTCGGCCTGCAGGAGGCGGCGGGCGGCGTCACCGGCGGCGTCATGGCGGCGATGATGAACGGCGTCAAGCGCGGCCTGTTCTCCAACGAGGCGGGCATGGGCTCGGCGCCGAACATCGCGGCGGTCGCCACCCCCGACCCGCACCACCCGTCGTCCCAGGGCCTGGTGCAGGCGCTGGGCGTGTTCATCGACACGATCCTGATCTGCACCGCGACGGCCATCATGATCCTGCTGTCCGGCGTGCTGGATCCGGGCAACGGCGTCACCGGCACCCAGCTCACGCAGGATGCGCTGTCGGCGCAGATCGGCGGCTTCGGCGACGACTTCATCGCCATCGCGATCTTCTTCTTCGCCTTCACCTCGATCATCGGCAACTACTCCTACGCGGAGAATGCCATGACCTTCCTGGGCTTCGGCGGAAAGGTGCCGCTCAGCGTCCTGCGGCTGGCGGTGCTGGCGATGGTCGTGTGGGGCGCGATCCAGAGCGTGGCCACCGTGTTCAACGCGGCCGATGCCTCGATGGGCCTGATGGCGACGATCAACCTGATCGCCATCGTGCTGCTGTCGGGCACTGTCGCCAAGCTGACGCGCGACTACTTCGCCCAGAAGAAGGAGGGCAAGGTGCCGCGCTTCCACGCCGCCAGCTACCCCGAACTCGCCGGCCAGATCGACGAGAACATCTGGTCGGAGACCGATCCCGGCTAAGGCAGGCCGGCCCGGCCGCGGGCGCACCGCCTGCGCCTTTCGCCCGGTGGCCGACCGGCCGCCGGGACGCCACGCCTGCGGCGGAGTGACGCAGGCGTGCGCGGTCCGCTGTGCCGCGCCGGGATTCGACGGCAGCCCGCGGCCATTGCGGGATCCGGAGCACCTCGCATCCGGCCCTTCGGCACCGGCCGGGCCCGGTAAAGTGGGAACCCCGCCGCGAGATCCGCTTGATTGCCGACCGGCTCAGGACTATCCCCATCGGCGGGACACCCTTCCCCAACGAAGGGCAGACTATCTGAGAGGATAGCTCCATGAGCACGACTGCCACGAAGCCGGACGTGCGTCCGGCCAATCCCAATTTCTCGTCCGGTCCCTGCGCCAAGCGACCCGGCTGGTCGCTCGAAGCGCTTGCAGATGCAGCCCTCGGCCGCTCGCATCGCGCCAAGATCGGAAAATCCAAGCTCCTGCAGGCCATCGAAGACACGCGCGACGTTCTCGGCGTGCCGGCCGACTACAAGATCGGCATCGTGCCGGCGTCCGACACCGGCGCCGTCGAGATGGCCCTGTGGTCCATGCTGGGCGCCCGCGGCGTCGACATGGTCGCCTGGGAATCCTTCGGCGAAGGCTGGGTCACCGACGTCCAGAAGCAGCTGAAGCTGGCCGACTGCCGGATCCTCAAGGCCGGCTACGGCGAGATCGTCGACTTCGCCGAGATCGACTTCGACCGCGACGTGGTGTTCACCTGGAACGGCACCACCTCCGGCGTGCGCGTGCCGAACGGCGACGCGATCCCGGCCGACCGCGCCGGTCTCACCATCTGCGACGCGACGTCCGCCGCCTTCGCCCAGGACCTGCCCTTCGACAAGCTCGATGTGGTGACCTTCTCCTGGCAGAAGGTGCTCGGCGGCGAGGCGGCGCACGGCATGCTGATCCTGTCACCGCGCGCGGTGGAACGGCTGGAGAGCTTCTCCCCCGACCGTCCGCTGCCGAAGATCTTCCGCATGACCAAGGGCGGCAAGCTCAACGAGGGCATCTTCAAGGGCGAGACCATCAACACACCCTCGATGCTGTGCGTCGAGGACTATCTCGATGCGCTCGCCTGGTCGAAGTCGCTCGGCGGCAGGGAGGGCCTGTTCGCCCGCGCCGACAGGAACTTCGCGGTGCTGGACGCCTGGGTCGAGCGGACCCCGTGGGTCGCGAACCTCGCGGTGGACCCGCAGACGCGCTCCAACACCAGCGTCTGCCTGACCATCGTCGACCCGGCCGTCGCCGGCCAGCCCGAGGACGCCCAGGCGGCGTTCGCCAAGGCGCTGGTCTCGCGGCTCGACAAGGAAGGCGTCGCCTACGACATCGGCGCCTACCGTGACGCGCCCGCGGGTCTGCGGATCTGGGCCGGCGCCACCGTCGAGGTCTCCGACTTGGAAGCGCTGACGGCCTGGCTCGACTGGGCGTTTGCGGCCGAGAAGGCCGAGCTGGCCAAGGCCGCGTAGCGCGCGCCTGCCACCCGTGGATCGGTCGCCGGCATGGCCCGGCGGCCCGCGTCTTTCCCCTTTTCCTTTTCGCGCGCGACCGGGCCCGAGCCCCGAGCGTCGCCGCGCACTCTCATGAGAGGAGCGCCTGAGATGGCCCCCAAAGTCCTGATTTCCGACCAGCTTTCGCCGACCGCCGTCGACATCTTCAAGAACCGCGGCATCGAGGTCACCTACGAGCCGGACCTCGGCAAGGACAAGGACAAGCTCGCCGAGATGATCGGCCAGTTCGACGGCCTGGCCATCCGCTCGGCCACCAAGGTCACCGAGAAGCTGCTGGAGAACGCCACCAACCTGAAGGTGATCGGCCGCGCCGGCATCGGCGTCGACAACGTCGACGTGCCGACCGCCACCAAGAAGGGCGTGATCGTCATGAACACGCCGTTCGGCAATTCGATCACCACCGCCGAACACGCCATCGCGATGATGTTCGCCGCCGCCCGCCAGATCCCCGCCGCCGACGCCTCCACCCAGGCTGGCAAGTGGGAGAAGAACAAGTTCATGGGCGCCGAGATCACCGGCAAGACGCTGGGCGTGATCGGCTGCGGCAACATCGGCTCGATCGTGGCGGCGCGCGGCATCGGCCTGGCGATGCGCGTCATCGCCTTCGATCCGTTCCTGTCGGTCGACCGGGCGCTGGAGCTGGGCGTGGAGAAGGTCGAGCTCGCCGACCTCTTCAAGCGCGCCGACGTGATCACCCTGCACACGCCGCTGACCGACAAGACGCGCGACATCATCGACGCGGCGGCGATCGCGACGATGAAGGACGGGGTGATCATCATCAACTGCGCCCGCGGCGGCCTCATCGTCGAGGCGGACCTGCGGGCCGGGCTGGATTCGGGCAAGGTGGGTGCCGCCGGCGTCGACGTGTTCTCCGAGGAGCCGGCCAAGGAGAACGTCCTGTTCGGCGCGCCGAACCTGGTCTGCACGCCGCATCTGGGCGCCGCCACCACCGAGGCCCAGGAGAACGTCGCGCTGCAGGTCGCCGAGCAGATGGCCGACTACCTGCTGACCGGTGCCGTCACCAACGCGCTCAACATGCCGTCGATCTCGGCGGAAGAGGCGCCGCGGCTGATCCCGTTCGCCAAGCTCGCCGAGCAGCTGGGGTCGTTCGCCGGCCAGCTCACCGAGAGCGGCCTGCGCGGCATCCGCATCGAGTACGAGGGTGACGTCGCCGAGATGAACACCCGCGCCCTGACCTCGGCCGCCTTGACCGGGCTGATGCGGCCGCTGCTGCAGGACGTCAACGCGGTGTCGGCGCCGGCGATCGCCCGCGATCGCGGCATCAACGTCGAGGAAGTCCGCCGCGAGCAGCGCGGCGCCTACGAGAACTACATCCGCCTGACGGTGGTGACCGAACGCCAGGAGCGCTCGGTGGCCGGCACCGTCTTCACCGACGGCAAGCCGCGCATCATCCAGGTGAAGGGCATCAACATGGAAGCCGAACTCGGCGACCACATGCTGTACGTCACCAACGAGGACAAGCCGGGCTTCATCGGCCGCCTCGGCTCGACGCTGGGCGACGCCGGCGTCAACATCGCCACCTTCAACCTCGGCCGCGACTCGCGCGGCGGCGAGGCGATCTGCCTGGTGGAGATCGACGAGCCGGTGACCGCCGAGGTGCTGAAGGCGGTCAACGAGCTGCCGATGGTCACCCAGGTGAAGCAGCTCGCCTTCTGATTCCCCGTCTCTCCCAAGGCCTGCGAAGGCCGACTGCACGGCGGGCCCGCAAGGGCCCGCCTTTTTTTGTCGCGGGAGAGGATCAGGCCATCGACTGCGGAAAGCCTTACTTCAGGCTGGCGAGGTTGGAGCGCACTGCGACGTTGGTAGCGTCGAGGTTTGGCTTGTCGGTGACGGGCACCTGGAAGTCGAGCTCCACGCCCTTGCGGAACACCAGGCAGTGGGTGGAGCCGCCGAAATGGAACATGCCCACCTGGTCGCCGCGCTTCACGCGGTCGCCGGCCTTCACCGTGACCTCGCAGCTCGACACCTCGGCCATGCCGACCGGCACCATCGCCATCAGGCCGATGGCCGGATCGTCGGCGCGGATGAAGATGACGGCGCGGGCGGCGACCGAGGTGATGAAGGGCTGCGAGGCGTTCGGCGCCGAAGGGTCGGGAGCGTCGGAATAGATGCCCTCCCAGGGGCTTTCGAGATAGTAGGTGCCGTCGACGTTCGCGACCTTTTCGATCGTCCCGTCCACCGGGCTGTGCCAGCGGTGGTAGCTGAGCGCGCTCAGGAATGCCTGGTAGACCGTGCCGCCCGCGAACTCTGGCGCGAGCGGGTCGCCGTTCAGCATGTCTGACAGCGAATAGGGCTGGCCCTTGGCCCAGATGTTGTCCTCCAGCTCGACGCCGGTCTGCACCTGGAGCGGGGCGGATTCGCAGGCGTTGACGAGCACCGCGTCGCCGACCGGCCGCTGGCCTTCCTTGAACACCCGGGTGAAGAAGTCGTCCCACGAGGTGTAGCCGAGATAGGTCGGATCGTTCGGGTCCGGAACGGCGAAGATGTCCTCCAGCGTCTGGCCCTTCGGTGGGTTGGGGAACGGCTGCTGGGCGACCGACACCATCTGCTCGCGCGCCGGGGCGCTCAGCCAGGCGATGATCGCCGGGTCGCTCATGGGATCGTTTTCGGCCAGCACGTAGCGCGACGGCTCGCTGGTCAGGAACTGCGACCAGTAGGTCAGCACCCCCTTCATGCCGGCATTGAAGCTCCTGTCCTGGAAGACGGTGACGCCGGAGGCCGTTCCCATCGGCCAGTCGAGGATGGCGTTGATCGGAAAGCCGACCAGCCCCTGGGCCTCGTCGCTGCCCTTGTCCACGATGAACTCCGGCGCGATCGTCATGACGGCGTTGAGGAGCTGGAGAAACTCGTGCCAGCCGGTGACGGCAGGCGCGCCGGTGGGCTGATCCTTCGCGTAGGCGATCGCCTCGACGAACATCGCCTCGGTGGCGGCCCTCAGGATCGGATTTTCCTCGACCAGCGTCTGCAGCTCCCGGATCGGGACCACATAGTCGTCCGGACCGGTCCCGGCCGCGCGGTCCTTCAGGTTGAGGATCCATTTGCGGAGGGACTCCGCGTCGGCGGTGAGCCAGTCGCCCGGCCGTCTCCTGTTGGGTCGCGACATCAATCCCCCCTGTCCTCGACATGCCCCGTCGGATCAAAGCGGGCCGACCCGAAGGGACCGGCCCGGGCGTCCGGCCCGGAGCTTCCCCCATCCTACGCCGCGTGCCTGCGGATGACCACGATGCCGAGGGGGCGACGGGCCCGGCGCCGATGCTCAGGCGGCGTCGTGGAAGATGACGCCCAGCGTCATGCGGTCGCCGCGGGTGATGCGGCTGACGCCGTGGCGCATGACCAGCCGGTGGGCGCCGCGGGCGCCGAAGCCCGGCCGCTCGCTGACGGCGAAGATCACCGCCTCGCCCTGGCGCATCGCGATCGCCTCGGCCCGCGACTGGTGCCGCGGCTTCTGCTCGGTGAGCACCAGCGTCCCGCCGTCGAAGTCCACGCCGGGACGGCTGAGCAGCACCACCATCTGCAGCGGAAAATGGACGGCGCCGTAGAGGTCCTGGTGCAGGCGGTTGTAGTCGCCGGCGGCGTATTTGAGCAGCAGCGGGGTCGGCCGCTCCTGGCCGGCCGCATGGCAGGTCTCCAGAAAGTCGCCGTGCTGCTCGGGATAGCGTTCGCCGCGTCCGAGCGCTTCGGCCCAGGCGTTGGCGGTGGGCACCAGCTGCGGATAGACGGCGGTGCGCAAGGCTTCGACGGGGCCGGGCAGCGGCCGGGCGAAATACTGGTACTCGCCCTCGCCGAAGCCGTGCCGACGCATCACCACCTTCGAGCGGAACCGGTCGGCATCGTCGTAGAGGGCGGCGATCTCGGTACATTCGTCCGGGGTGAGCAGCGGCCCGGTCGAGGCGGCGCCGACCGCGTCGAGGGTGGCGCGTACCTCCCCCCAGTCGATGGCGGCGACACGGTCGGCAATCGCGGACGCGGGCATCAGGACGGGCCTCCCGGTTGCGGGGCTGCGGGCACCGGGCGCGGCTTTCGCAGGCGGCCCTGGGCGAGCGCGATGCCGCCGATGACCAGCACCATGCCGGCGTAGTCGGCGAGGCCGAGCCGCTCGCCGAGGAAGACCGTGCCGAGGAGGATGGCGGTCATCGGCACGAGGTAGGTGACGAGGGACGTGTTGGTGGCCCCCGCCGATCGCATCACCGCGAAATAGAGCAGGTAGCCGAGGGCGGTGGACGCCAGCGCCAGGGCGGCGACCGAGCCGACGGCGGCGGCGCTCGGCGTCGCCAGCGTCCACGGGGCGTCGACGACCAGCGCCAGCGGGATCATGATCAGGGTGCTGCCGGTCAGCTGGCCGGTGGCGATGAGGACGGGAGGCGCCGCGGTGAGGCGCCGGGCGAGCATGCCGGAGATGCCGTAGGAGAGGGCAGCGCCGAGGCAGGCGATTTCCGCCAGCAGGCTGCCGCTGCCGCCCGACAGGCCGGTTCCCAGCATCACCACCACGCCGAGGAAGCCGAGCGCGATGCCGCCGATCTTCAGCGGCGTCGCCCGGTCGTCGGCGGTCAGCAGCGTCGCCAGCACCATGGTGAAGATCGGCGTCGTCGCGTTGAGGATCGCCGCCAGCCCCGACGGGATGGTCGTCTGGGCCCAGAACAGCAGCGAGAACGGGATCACGTTGTTGAAGATCCCGAGCACCACGAAGGCCGGGAAGCGTGCGTCGGCGAGCGGCGACCGGCGGCCGGTGGCGAACAGGAAGACGTGCAGCGCCGCTGCCGCCACCGCCACCCGCAGGGCGACCAGGGTCAGCGGCGGGATCTCGGCCACGGCGATCTTGGCGAAGAAGAACGAACCGCCCCACAGCACCGACAGCGCGGCAAGCATCGCCCAGTCGCGGGGTGTCAGGACGAGAGGACGGGGGGCCGGGGCAACGGATGGGGTCATGCGCGGACCATGTCTGGGGCCGGTCGATCCGGCCACCCGATTTCGAACTCGGAACGTGGCGGTCGGGTCGTCAGCTCAGCCTGCCTGCGGCCGGCCGAACCAGCGGGTGCGCTGGGAGACCACGATGCCGCCGGCGATCAGCACCCAGCCGACGCCGTGATACCAGGCCGGCCGTTCGCCGAGGAAGATGATCGCCGCCAGCGATCCGAACACCGGAATGAGCTGGAAGAACGGCCCGGCGCGGTTCGGGCCGACCAGCTCGACGCCCCGGTTGAAGCAGAAGTTGGCGACCAGCGACGGGAAGATCGCGACATAGAGGCAGGCGAACCAGGCGCCGGGCGTGTTCACCGGGCGGGCGCCGCCGGCCCATTCGAGGATGAAGGCGGGCAGCAGCATCACCGAGCCGAGGAAGAAGATGGCGGCCAGGAACGACATCGGATGCATCGCCGGCCGGGACTTCAGGAACGCCGAGTAGAAGCCGTAGATCACCACGGCGCCCAGGATGATCGCGTCGCCGGGATTGATCTCGAGCTCCAGCAGCGAGACGGGATTGCCGGACGAGACGATCAGGATGACGCCGACGAAGGAGACGGCGATGCCGGAGACCTGGAAGCGGTTGAGCCGGTCGCCGTAGAGAATCAGTGCGAACAGCGCGATCAGCAGCGGCTGGGCCGACTGCAGCAGCGCGCCGTTGAGCGCCTCGGTCCATTTCAGCCCGTAATAGATGAGGGCATTGTAGAGGGTGACGCCGGTCAGCGACAGCAGGATCAGGATGGGCAGGTGGCGCTTGATGCGCGGCCAGTCCTGGCGAATCGCATGCAGGGCGAACGGCAGCAGGATCAGCAGCGCCCCGGTCCAGCGGAACTGCGCCAGCGCGATCGGCGGGACCTTGCCCACGGCGAAGCGGCCGACGACGATGTTGCCGCCCCACAGCATCGCGGTGACCGTCAGCAGCAGATAGGGCTGCCCGTAGATGATCCGGCCCAGCGCGCGCATCGTTCAGTGCCTTCCTGCCCGGGGTCGGCGGTTTCGCCGCGCCGTCGGTGCGCTTTTCCACCGTCGACGTCCTTGCAACCGGCCGCTTCGCCAGCCATGAATGCCGTGGCTATCATTCGGCCCGCTTGCATGCACGGCTCGGCATCGTCCGGTCGGGCAGGCGGCCTTGTTGTGCAACATCGAACGTCCAGGGATTTTTTCAGCCAATGGCCAATGTCGTCGTGGTCGGGTCGCAGTGGGGCGACGAAGGCAAGGGCAAGATCGTCGATTGGCTCTCGGAGCGTGCCGACATCGTGGTCCGATTCCAGGGCGGGCACAATGCCGGCCATACGCTGGTGGTCAACGGCAAGACCTACAAGCTGAGCCTGCTTCCCTCCGGCGTCGTGCGCTCGGGCAAGCTCTCCATCATCGGCAACGGTGTGGTCCTCGATCCCCACGCGCTGATGGAGGAGATCGACCGGCTGCGCGGCCAGGGCGTCGAGATCGGTCCCGACAGCCTGAAGGTGGCGGAGAACGCGGCGCTGATCCTGTCGCTGCACCGCGAACTCGACAAGCACCGCGAGGAGGCGAGCGGCGCCGGCAAGATCGGCACCACCGGCCGTGGCATCGGCCCGGCCTACGAGGACAAGGTCGGCCGCCGGGCGATCCGCGTGCTCGACCTCGCCGAGCCCGACACGCTGCCCGACAAGATCGACCGCCTGCTCACCCATCACAACGCGCTGCGCGCCGGGCTGGGCGTGGCGAAGATCGATCCGCAGACGCTGCTGGACGAGCTGACCTCCGTGGCGCCGAAGATCCTGCCCTACGTGGATGCCACCTGGCGCTGCCTCGACGAGGCGCGCAAGGACGGCAAGCGGGTGCTGTTCGAGGGCGCCCAGGGCACGCTGCTCGACATCGACCACGGCACCTATCCGTTCGTCACCTCGTCCAACACCGTCGCCGGCCAGGCGGCGGCCGGCTCGGGCATTGGCCCGTCCAGCCTGGGTTACGTGCTCGGCATCACCAAGGCCTACACCACCCGCGTCGGCTCCGGCCCGTTTCCCACCGAGCAGGACAACGACGTCGGCGCCTTCCTCGGCGAGCGCGGTCACGAGTTCGGCACCGTCACCGGGCGCAAGCGGCGCTGTGGCTGGTTCGACGCCGTTCTGGTCCGCCAGGCGGTGGCCACCGGCGGCATCACCGGCCTCGCGCTGACCAAGCTCGACGTGCTCGACGGCCTTGACGAGTTGAAGATTTGTGTCCGCTATCGCCTCGATGGCAAGGAAATCGACCATCTTCCTGCCTCACAGGCGGCGCAATCGCGTGTCGAACCAGTGTATGAAACAATAGAAGGCTGGAAGGCGACCACCGCGGGCGCGCGGAAATGGGCCGACCTTCCGGCGCAGGCGGTCAAGTACGTTCGCCACGTCGAGGAACTGGTGGGCGCACCGATCGCACTTTTGTCGACCAGTCCTGAACGGGACGACACAATCCTTGTGGAAGACCCGTTTCGGGGCTAAGTCTCCGCAAACTCACAGCAATAGGGCCCTTCTCGCGCGATGGCGGATTTCCACACGGTCCTGAAACGAGCGGTTTCGGCGTTGCCGGACAAGAGCGGCCCCAACCGGCGGGCCGTCTACGACAAGGCGCGCAAGGCGCTGCTCAAGCAGTTGCAGAGCCTCGATCCGCCGTTGCCGGCTCAAGAGGTGACCCAGCAGCGGCTGGCGCTCGAAGACGCGATCCGCAAGCTCGAGGCGGAAATCGCCCGGGCCGGCCGCTCGCCGGCGCCCGGCGCGCCGATTTCGTCCAACACGCCGGCCGCGGCGCGCACGGCAGCACCTGCTCCGCCGCCACGCCCGGCCCCGCCGGTGGCGCCCGCCGCGCCGTCGCAGCCCGAGCCGCCGCGGGCCGCCCCGACCCGCCCCAGCTTCCCGACCGCGCCCCGCGCCGGCGCCGAAGAGCGTGGCGACCAGCGCCCGGCCCCGCGTGCCCCGACCGCCGTCCCGGGGCGTCCCGACGCCTCCGCGCCGACGCGCGTCCCGCCGCCCGAGAACACGGCGTCCGCCGATGCCGGGCAGCGCCGCCGCGAGCCGAGCCTCGGACGTCCGGCGCCGCCGATCCCCGATGTCGCCGACGTCGACGAGGTCGATGCCGCACCGCCCGAGACCTCCGGCGACCGCGGCGCGTTCCGCCGTCCGTTCGGCCGGGGTGAGGGGCCTGCCCGCGCCCCGGTTGCGCCGCCCGAGGCCGGACCGCAGGACGACCTGAGCGAGGAAGAGATCGAGGAGGCCGCGGCCGAGGCGGAGACGCCGGCGATCGCGCCGTCCGCCGACCGGCGCGGCTGGCTGCGCCGACGTGGCAGCGCTGCGCCGGGGCCGGCGGGCGAGCCCGTCGACGACCGCATCGACGACGCGCCGCGCGCCGCGGACGACGAGGACTACGACGACGAACCCTACGAGGACGACGGCTACGACGAGGGCGACTACGACGACGCGCCCCTCGAGGAAGCCTATCCGCCGGAATCGGCGGAGCGCGGCCGCCGGCGCAGCCTGCGCTGGCTGATTGCGCCGCTGGTCATCCTGCTGGTGCTCGCGGTGGGGGCGTTCGCGCTCTACAGCCAGCGCGACGCGATCATGGCGATGATGTCGTCGTCCGACGAGACGGCCCAGTCATCGTCCACGACGCCGGCCACCACCTCGGACGCGGAATCCAGCAAGATCTCCGACCGCATCGGCGCCCCGGCCGACGAGGAGGCCGCCCCCGTCGTGGCGCCCGATGCCCGTACGGTGAAGACCACGCGGGTGGTGACGCCGCGCAACGGCGACGGCACCCAGCAGGAAGCGCCGCTGCCGGGCACCACGCCGGCGCCTGCCGAGACGACGCCGGCTCCGGCGGCCGCGACCCCGTCGGTCCAGCCGCAGCAGTCGACGGCGACGTCCGGCGACTTCGACGTGGTGCTCTACGAGGAAGGCGCGAGTGCCGCCGAGGGCGGCAACGCCCAGCGCGGCACCATCACCTGGAACTTCGCCCAGGAATCGATCGGCGGCCAGCCGGCCGAGCCGGTGGTCCGCGCCAGGCTGGAAATCCCGGCGCGCGACATGACCGTCACGCTGCTGTTCCGCAAGAACGGTGATTCGGCGCTGCCGGCCAGCCACCTGGTCGAGGTCGAGTTCGAGCTGCCTTCGGACTTCCCCGGCGGCAGCATCGCCAACGTGCCCGGGCTGATCATGAAGCAGACCGAGGCGGCCCAGGGCAACGCGCTGCTGGGGGCGTCGGCGAAGGTGTCGGACAACCTGTTCTGGATCGCGCTTTCGGCGACGGAGGCCGACCAGAAGCAGAACCTCGAGCTGCTCAAGACGCGCAGCTGGATCGACATTCCGCTGCTCTACACCAACGGCGGCCGCGCCATCCTGACGCTCAACAAGGGGCCGGAAGGCACCAAGGCGATCGACGACGCGCTGGCGGCCTGGGCCGGCAACTGACCGGGCGGTCGTCCGCCGCACCGGACGCGAGACAGAGCCGGCCCCGTTCCGCGGGGCCGGCTTTTTCATGGGCTCGAGGGGCTTGCGATCAGGCGGCGCCAACTGTCCGGCACGAGAGGCCGTCCGGGCCGTCGCGGTCCGGGCCCTTGCGCCCCGGCACCGGTTCGGGCAACAATGACGGCGTTCCGAGGGGAGCTCGCACGGCGAGCTGAGATGGCACGACAGGTGTGCCGAACCCTTTGAACCTGATCCGGGTCATACCGGCGAAGGGACGGACACGACCGACCGCTCGTCATCCCCGGATCTCCCGATTCCGACTCTTTTGGACGGTAGATCCCATGCTGCACGCCTCCCGCGCCAAGAACCGACCGCCGGACCCGCGCGGCCCGATCGACGCCCGCGACGTGTCCGGGCACCCGTGCGCCGGCAGCCGTGCCGGGCGACCGCCGGCGTCCGCGTTCCGGAGGTCCGGCCGGGCCGCGCCCGCGCCCGACCCGATCTAGGCACGCGCGCCCGATCCGGTGATGTCCGTCCTGCGAGCCGTGCTGGTGGCCGTCGGCCTCCTCCTGATCTGGGAGGCGGTGGTGCGCATCTTTGCGCTGCCGCCGTTCATCCTGCCGCCGCCGCTGAAGGTCGCGGCGGCGTTCCAGGCGCGCGGCCCGTACCTGCTGGCCAACACGCTGGTGACGCTGAGCGAGATCCTGCTGGGATTCCTCATCGGCTCGCTGATGGGCGTCGCCACCGCCCTGTCGATGACCCTGATGCCGCTGGCGCGGCGGCTGATCCTGCCGGTGGTGATCGTCACCCAGGCGCTGCCGGTGTTCGCCATCGCGCCGCTGCTGGTGCTGTGGTTCGGCTACGGCATGGCCTCCAAGATCGTGATGGCGACGCTGATCATCTATTTCCCGGTCGCCTCCGCCTACTATGACGGCCTCAGCCGCACCGATGCGGGCCTTCTCGACCTCGCCTTGCTCAACCGCGCCGGGCGCCTGCAGACGCTCGTCCATTTCCGTATGCCGGCGGCGCTGCCGAGCCTGCTGTCCGGGCTGAAGGTCGCCGCGGCGGTGGCGCCGATCGGCGCGGTGGTCGGCGAATGGGTGGGATCCTCCGCCGGCCTCGGCTTCGTGATGCTGCAGGCCAACGCCCGGCTTCAGTCGGACGTGCTGTTCGCCGCCCTGTTCTGCCTTGCGGCCATGGCCGTGGCGCTGCGCCTCGGCGTCGACGCGGCGGCCCGACGGCTGGCGCCGTGGGCGCCAGAAAACCTCTAGCTCATCCCCTCACCAACCCCCTGAAAGGGAGACCACTTCATGTTCCGCCTCGCCCTCGCGTGCCTCGCCGCGACGCTCGCCTTCGCCGCCCCCGCCGCGGCCGACACCACCAGGCTCACCGTGCTGCTCGACTGGTACATGAACCCGGACCATGCGCCGCTGGTGATCGCCGGCGAGAAGGGCTTCTTCGCCGAGGAAGGGCTTGAGGTGGAGCTGATCGCCCCGTCCGACCCGAGCGCGCCGCCGCGGCTGGTCGCCGCCGGCCAGGGCGACATCGCCGTGACCTACCAGCCGAGCCTCTACCAGCAGGTCGAGGAGGGGCTGCCGCTCACCCGCATCGGCACGCTGGTGGCGACGCCGCTCAACACGCTGGTGGTGCTGGAAGACGGGCCGATCAAGACGCTGGAGGACCTGAAAGGCAAGACGGTGGGCTTCTCGGTGGCGGGCTTCGAGGATGCGCTGCTTGCCGCCATGCTCGATTCCGTCGGCATGAGCCTCGACGACGTGACGCTGGTCAACGTCAACTTCTCGCTGTCGCCGGCGCTGCTGTCGAAGCAGGTCGACGCGGTGATCGGCGCCTACCGCAACTTCGAGCTGACCCAGCTCAAGCTGGAAGGGGCCGCCGGCCGCGCCTTCTTCCCCGAAGAGCACGGCGTGCCGGCCTATGACGAGCTGATCTTCGTGGCCAAGAACGACCGCCTGTCGGACCCGGCGCTGGCGGCGTTCATGCGGGCGGTGGAGAAGGCCGTCACCTGGCAGACCAACCATCCGGACGAGGCGCTGGAGGTGTTCCTCAAGGCGGAGCCGGACCTGGACGACGAGCTGAACCGGCAGGCCTTCGTCGAGACGCTCAGGCGCTTCGCGCTGAGGCCGTCGGCGCTGGACACCGGCCGCTATGCGCGCTTCGGCGCCTTCATGAAGGCGCAGGGGCTGGTGACGACGACCCCGCCGGTGGAGAGCTTCGCGGTGGAGCTTCAGTAGGCGCGGCAGCCGATGACGGTCCAGCAGCATTCAGCTGCTGGACCGTCGCTTGTTCGCACAGCAAATCCGGATGGACTCTTTTGGGACTTTGCCAGTTCCTGCGCGCGACCGCGCGCCGGCGGGTCAGGCCGCCCCCGCGGAGCCGGTCGCCGTGGCGACCGGCGCGAGTTCTGATGACTCAGAGCGCCTTTTCGACCTCGCCGCGGGCCGGGTAGTCGGTCTTGATCACGTAGTCGAGGGCGCCCGGGAGGTCGCCGAGCGGCGGCCGCGCGAACGGCATGGTCTGCACGGAGGCGAAGTAGAGCGTGCCATCGGCCCGGACCAGAAACATCCCGGGTTCGCTGAACAGGGCGGGCTCCTGGTTGCGGCCGGTGGAGATGTAGAGGCCCCACTTTCGCGCACGCGCGAGATCGAGGCCGTAGGCGATGGAGAGGTCCGCAAGTCCCCAGTCGGCCTTCGCCTTCTCCGCCCTCTCCTGATCGTCGCTGGAGATGGCCACCACGCTGACGCCGCGCGCGGCGAACTCCGGCAGCAGCGACTGCAGCTGGCCGAGATAGCGCTTGCAGATCGGGCAGTGGAGGCCGCGATAGAAGATGAGCAGGGTGAAGGCATCGCCCTTGTTCGCCTCGAGCGACCAGGTGCCGCCGCCGGCGAGCGGCAGCGACAGCTCCGGCACCGGCTGGCGCGGCATGAGGGGGGTGATTTCGGACATCGGGCGGCTCCCTTGCTGGTCGTGGTTGCGGCGTGTTGCCGGGCTGTTCCAGTGGATATGTGCTGTACCACGTTCCAAGCCGATCGCGACTGCCGCACACCAGCCGGGCGTCGTCAATCCGGCGTGAACGGCCGATGCCCAAGCGGCAGCTGCGGGATTTTCGCTCGGGTGTTTTGCCGGACTGCGGAAGTGCCGCCCGGCTTCCTCACGGCCCGGCTGCGACAGCGTCTACCGTGTCCCCTGCCAGGGATTCCCGCTACAATTTCGCCGTCTGGGGGAGGCAGGGGAATGGCATTTCGGATTTCCCGGCACGGCCGGCGCGTTCATTCCTCGACGTTGGCACGATCGAGGACCACATAGACAATACCTGCAATGAAGGAGGTTACTGCCATGGCATTGCTCATCGGGGATACGGCGCCTGATTTCGAGGTCGATTCGACCGAAGGCCCGATCAAGTTTCACGACTACATCGACGGGTCCTGGGCGGTGCTGTTCTCGCACCCGGCCGACTTCACGCCGGTCTGCACCACCGAGCTCGGCTACACCGCCAAGCTCAAGTCCGAGTTCGCCAAGCGCAACGTGAAGGTGCTCGGCGTCTCCGTCGATCCGCTCGACGACCACGAACGCTGGTCGAAGGACATCGAGGAAACCCAGGGCACGGCCCTGAACTTCCCGCTCATCGCCGACCCGAGCCGGGTGGTGGCCTCGCTCTACGACATGATCCATCCGAACGCCGACAACACGTTCACCGTCCGCTCGGTGTTCATCATCGGCCCGGACAAGAAGATCAAAGCGACGTTCGCCTATCCGGCCTCGACGGGGCGCAACTTCGACGAGATCATCCGGCTGATCGACAGCCTGCAGCTCACCGCGAAGCACCAGGTGGCGACGCCGGTGAACTGGAAGAGCGGCGAGGACGTGATCATCGTGCCCGCCGTCTCCGACGAGGAGGCGAAGAAGAAGTATCCGGGCGGCTGGAAGACCGTGAAGCCGTATCTGCGCCTGGTGCCGCAGCCGAAGGACTGACCGTCCTGATCGCACGCCCGGACCGACGATCCCGCGGCCGCCCTTCCGGGGCGGCCGTTGGCGTTCGCGGCCGAGCCTTGGCGGATCCGGGCGGAAGACCGGTTCCCATCGGTCTCGGGACCTGGCTTCAGCGCTTCCTGAGCAGAATGAGCGATTCCCGCGCGCCGTCCTGGATCGGCAGGCGTCCGATCACCGTGCGCTGCACCTCGTCCGCGAGCGCCTCGAGCACATAGGCGCTGGAGAACACCAGCTCGTAGCCGCCCTGCAGGAGGGCGGCGACGCCGAGCTGCTCGTTGTACGAGGTGAACGGCCACGCGGCCGGGTAGGGGCCGGGCAGGAAGATGTCGTGGAAGCCGACGAGGACGCCCGACGGCAGCCCGGGCATGATCCGGTTGAGGACGATGTCCACGTCGGTGCCGGGCATCAGCACGTGGCTGGAATCGCACATCAGGAGGTCGCCCGCCGCAAGGTCGCGGCCGACGGCGCCGCCTGCTTCCTGCAAGACCCGCAGATCAAGTTCGACCGGCAGCTTCGAGATGTCGGCGCGCGGCTTCGGGTCGATCGCGGCGATGCGGGTGGACAGCCCGCCATCGCGGACGGCGCGGGCGAGAAAGCGGGTCGAATGGCCGGAGCCGATCTCCAGGATGCGGGCCGGCCGTTCGGTGCGCACCAGCGTGTAGAGCGCGGCGGCGTCGAGACGGGGAAACCAGTCCTGCTCGAAGCGGGGTTCGGGCGGCGGCGCCCCGCCGATGGCTGCGAGGTCTTCGGCGAACCCGTCGATGGCGGCGAGGAAGGCGCGCAGAGCCGGCAGCCGCGCCTCGAACGTGGCAACCAGCGCGTCGTAGCGCTCGTGCTCCGCCAGTTTGGCAAGGCCGGCGTGGCGGTGGGGGATGAAGAACCCCGCCTCGGACAGTCCGAGCACGGTCTTCAGCCCGAAGGTGAGGGTGCGCCAGCGGCCCCGTGCGGTCACGACGTGTACTCCATGCGGCTGGTTCCGACCGGTCCCGCGTCAGGCGAAAGGGCCGGGTGAAGGGGCGGCGGCAGGCCGGGCCGGATCAGCAGGTCCGGCCGGATGCCATCGCCGGGTCCGGCGGGCAGTAGATCTCGGCGAGCGTCCCCATCACCTGGCGGAGCTCGTCGGAGGCGATGTGATAGTAGATGGTCTGGGCGTCCCTGCGCCCGGCGACGAGCCCGAGGGCCCGCATCTTGGCCAGATGCTGGGACATCGCCGACTGGCTCAGCCCGACTTCCTCGGCGAGCGCCGTCACCGAGAGCTCGCCGGAAAGCAGAAGGCACAGCACCAGGAGGCGCTTCTCGTTTGCGAGCGCGGCCAGCAGGGACGCGACATCGGCTGCTTTCTCGGCGAGCGTGTGATTCATGTCGTCTAAATAGTTCATTCGGCGCCGCGGAGGAAACACCGTTGCTCCGGTTTGCGGCGCAAGGTGTCCCCAATCCCTCAAAAGTCGGGAGGCCGCGGCCCAAAAAAGAACCCCGCGGCAGGCCGCGGGGTCCCGGGTCGATCGCTTCGGCAGTCCGCAGAGATCAGGAGTCTGCGAGCGCCAGCCGCGGGCGTTCCAGCTCGCGGGAGGCCTTCTGCACGGCTTTCTGGACCTTCTCGAAGGCGCGCACCTCGATCTGGCGCACGCGCTCGCGGGAGACGCCGAATTCCTCCGACAGGGTCTCCAGGGTGATCGGGTCCTCCGCCAGGCGGCGCGCCTCGAAGATGCGCCGCTCGCGTTCGTTCAGCACGCCGAGGGCGTCCTTCAGGAGCTGGCGGCGGTTGTCGAGCTCCTCGGAGTCGGCGAGCGTCTGCTCCTGGGTCTCGCTGTCGTCGACGAGCCAGTCCTGCCATTCGCCGCCGGCATCCGCCTCCTGGCGGATCGGGGCGTTGAGCGAGGAATCGCCCGACAGGCGGCGGTTCATCGAGATGACGTCTTCCTCCGGCACGCCGAGGCGCTTGGAGATCGCCGCGACGTGTTCCGGCTTCAGGTCGCCTTCGTCGAGGGCCTGGATCTGCCCCTTCACCTTGCGCAGGTTGAAGAACAGCCGCTTCTGGTTGGCCGTGGTGCCCATCTTCACGAGGCTCCACGAGCGCAGGATGTATTCCTGGATCGCCGCCTTGATCCACCACATGGCGTAGGTGGCGAGGCGGAAGCCCTTTTCGGGGTCGAAGCGCTTGACCGCCTGCATCAGGCCGACGTTGCCCTCGGAGATCACCTCTCCGACCGGCAGGCCGTAGCCGCGGTATCCCATGGCGATCTTGGCGACCAGCCGCAGATGGGAGGTGACGAGGCGATGCGCCGCGTCGGGGTCGTCATGCTCCAGGTACCGCTTGGCGAGCATGTACTCTTCCTGCGGCTGCAGCATGGGGAAGCGACGGATTTCGTCGAGATAGCGGGACAGTCCGGCATCGCCGGATGCAATCGCTGGCAGACTGGATCGGGCCATGAGTATGCGCCCTCCTTTTCAGGGATCGGGCCCCACGGGCTTTGCCGGGGTGCGGCCGATCGGTCGAAACAATCCGGACCTGCCCGCACGTCGGGCGGATCCGAGTGTCTTGCCGTTTCCCTTGGTCGGCGAAACGGAACAGGCGTCCATTGATCCGTCGGGTCCACAGCCGCAGCTGCCGACCCGACATCGGCACGCTGGAAAACAGTGTAACCCAAATGGGTCAAAACGGGGGCCTGGCAAAGGTTCCCCGAAGCAGCCGGAAGCGCCGTGGCGCCTGGCGTGCCGGTCGGGCGGGTCAGGCGGCGTTGAGCGCCTCGGCGAGGGCCGCCAGCGCCGGCGGCATCGGGCTCTCGAAGCGCATCGTTTCGCCCGTCACCGGGTGCGCAAAGCCCAGAACGCCTGCGTGCAGCGCCTGGCCGCGCAGGGCGGCGAGCTTGTCCTGGGCGGCTTCCGGGAGGCGCTTCGCCTTGGTGCGGAAGCCGGCGCCGTAGAGCGTGTCGCCCAGCAGCGGGTGTCCCCGATGGGCCATGTGCACGCGAATTTGATGGGTGCGACCCGTCTCCAGGCGACAGGAAACCAGGCTGGCGATCGGATCGGCGACGGGATAACTCCGGTCGGTGACGTAGTGGGTGATGGCTTCCTTGCCGCTGGCCACCACCGCGAATCGCTGGCGATGGTGCGGGTCGCGGCCGAGCGGTGCGTCGATGCGACCCTGGGGAGGAAACGGCGCGCCCCACACGAGCGCGCGGTAGATGCGTTCGAGAGGACCGGTCCGGCCATGGTCGGCGAACTGGGCGGCAAGCCCCTGGTGCGCCGCGTCGGACTTCGCCGCGACCATCAGACCCGAGGTCTCCTTGTCGAGGCGGTGGACGATGCCCGGGCGGGCGACGCCACCAATGCCCGACAGCTCCGACCCGCAATGCGCGATGAGCGCGTTGACGAGGGTTCCGTCGGCATGTCCGGCTGCGGGGTGAACGACAAGCCCGGTAGGCTTGTCGATGACGATCAAATGGGCATCTTCGTAAACGATTTCAAGGGGGATAGGCTGTCCCTGGGCCTTGGCCGGCTCCGGCGGGGGCACGTCGATCTCGATGCGCATGCCCGGCGCGATCCGGCGCTTCGTCTCGGTGGCGGGCGTGCCGTCGACACGCACCTGACCTGCCCGTATAAGCGCTTGCAGCCGTGCCCGGCTCAGATCCGGGATGTGGGCGGCAAGGTAGACATCGAGCCGCTGGGCGGACGCGTCGTCGTCGACGACGAGGTCCAACCGGTCGGTTTCGGGAAAATCGGACTCGGGAAGAAAAGCGGTACTGGTCATGGCTTCATCCGCGCTCGACGACAAGCCGGAGCAGGAACTCGATCCGGCGATGGAGCGCGTTCAGCGCAAGCTCCGGCGGCTCCTGGCTGTGTCCGGCCTCATCATGGTGGCCGGGCTCGTTGCCGTGTTCGCCGCCATCTTCTATCGCCTGTCCGTTGCCGACAAAGCAATGCCCAAGGCGGCCGGCGAGTTGCAGGTGGCGTTGCCGGCGGGGACCGAGCTGCGGTCCGCGACCGCGACGGGCGACCGGCTGACGCTGGTGATCGCGGCGCCGGACGGCGGGACGGAAGTCCGTGTCGTCGATCTGGCGACCGGGCGCACCGTCTCGACGGTGACGCTGACGACGGCCGGAAACTAGCCCGCCGCCCGGGCAGGGATCGCGCGAGCTGGGCGGCCCGCGCCCTTGTCCCCGGCCGATATGCGATCGGATGCACGAGGCGCTTGCGTCGCATTCATGGGTTCGCTATATCCGCGGTCTGTTTCGAGCGGCCCGCCGCTTCGAAGCCCCCATCGTCTAGTGGTCCAGGACGCCGCCCTCTCACGGCGGAAACAGGGGTTCGAGTCCCCTTGGGGGTACCAGTTTCCTGGTATCCGACTGATGTTTCGGAACGTTCCGGCTACAGGCCCCGCTCGCCACGCGTGCGGGGTTTTTCGTGCGGTCCGGCTCCGCGCGCGGGCGCCCGTGCCCCGGAACGCGGTCGGCCGCCGGCTGATCGCCGGCGGCCGCGTGTCGTCTCACCCGGGCCCAATCGGATCCTGGAGCGCCGTCCTGACGGGATCAGAACGGCGCTCCAGCGATCTCGTCCCCGAAGCGGGGCCCGCTTTCGGTGGGATCTAGTTGGCGCCCTGCTTGGCCTGGGGGGCACCGTTCACCACGGCGCTCTTCAGTTTCTGCACGCGCGAGTGGTAGGGGTGGACCAGGTCGGCGAAGTCGGCCTGGGACTCGTAGACCTCGCCGAAGAAGTCGTCGTCGGCGATGTACTTCTTCACCACTTCGTTCTGCGCCTCGATGAACAGGGTGTAGTACTCGTCCGGCGTGTCGAGCATCTCGATGCCCTCGTCGGCGTACTCCTTCACTGCCTTGGAGTTTTCGTAGAGGTTGATCGCCTGGGTCTTGGCGGAATTCGCCATGATGGCGGTCTCCACGATCGCCCGCAGGTCCTCCGGCAGGTCGTCCCAGAAGCTCTTGCAGATCATCAGCTCGCCGACGTCGGTCTGCTGGTGCAGGCCCTGCAGGTAGTAGTACTTCCAGATCTTGCTGAGGCCGAGGTTGCGGTCGTCCGCCGGGCCGATCCACTCGGCGGCGTCGATGGTGCCGCGCTGGGCGGCGGGAACGATTTCGCCGCCCGGCATCGCCACGGCGGGCACGCCCATGGCGGTGTAGGTCTGGCCGGCGATGCCCGGAGGCGACCGGTACTTGATCGAGCGGAACTCATCCATGTTGTTGAACGGCTTGGAGAACCAGCCGAGCGGGTCGGGCCCCATCGGCTGCATCAGGAACGGCACCACGTTCAGGCCCATGATCTCCTGGGTGAGCTTGGTGTAGAGCTTCTGGCCCTCGCCGCTGTAGTACCAGGCCATCAGGGTTTCCTGGTCCATGCCGGTGCTGGCCGGGACGTTGGAGAACAGCACGTAGGCCGGATGCTTGCCGGACCAGTAGTGCGGCCAGGCGTAGCCGGCCTCGACGAGGCAGGCGTCGACGGCATCGAGGATCTCGAAGGCCTTCACCTCCGCTCCGTCGGGCAGCACCTCGACTTCCAGCCGGCCGCCGGACATCGTCTCGACCTGGGTCGCGAAATCCTCGATCAGCTTGAAATAGAGGCTCGAGTTCGGGATCGCGGTCTGGATCCGCATCTCGTAGGTGTCGTTCTGGGCGCTGGCCGCGCCCGCGAACAGGCAGAGCGCCCCGAGCGCTCCCCCTGCCAGATACCCCAACCTTGAAATGGTCATCGATAGTTCCTCCCTTTGATGTGCTTTTGCTTGGTCAGTCGACGGCTCGGTATGGCGGACCTCCTTTCTGTCCCGGGATCGGCGCTGGCCTCACCTGAGGGCGTTCGGCAGCCAGAGGACGATTTCGGGAAAGGCGACCAGCAGCGCCACGACGAGGAGCTGAAGGCCGACGAACTGGGTCATGCCCAGATAGATGTCCCCCATCTTCCATTGGGGGACGACGCCCTTCAGGAAGTAGGCCGACAGCGCCATCGGCGGCGTCAGCCACGAGGTCTGCAGCGTCACCGCGATCAGGATGGAGAACCACAGCGGGTCGTAGCCCATCTCCACCATGGTCGGCAGGAAGATGGGCACGATGACCAGGACGATCGGGATCCACTCGAGCGGCGAGCCGAGTACGAAGACGATCGCCAGGATGATCACCAGCATGACGGTGGGCGAGAACGGCAGGCTCAGCAGGAACTCGGTGAGCAGGTTGGCGCTGCCGAGCCGGGAGAACACGGCTCCGAAGAAGTTGGCCGAGCCGAGCAGGAACATGATCATCGCCGACAGCACGAGGGTGCTGTAGACGCAGCGCTTGAACGAGGCCCACGGCATCCGGCGGTAGAGCAGCGCCAGAACCAGCGAGGCGAGCGCGCCGCACGCCGCCGCGTCGGTGGGTGTCGCGATGCCGGCGATGATGACGCCGAGCGTGAAGGCGATGACCACGGTGACGGGAATGATGCCGAGCAGCAGCTCTCTCAGCTTCTCCGCGGTCGTCGTCTCGGCGATCTCCTCCATGGTGAGGGGAGGGCCGAGCTCCGGATTGAAGTAGCTGCGGATCAGCGTGTAGGCGATGTACACGACGGACAGCATCAGGCCGGGGATGATCGCGGCGGTGAACAGGTCCGACACCGGCACGCCCACCACCGGCCCCATGACGATGAGCAGGATGCTCGGCGGGATCAGGATGCCGAGCGTGCCGCCGGCGGCGATGGCGCCCGCCGACAGCCGGGTGTCGTACTTCGACGACATCATGATCGGCGCCGCCATCACGCCGAGCACCGTCACCGAAGCCCCGACGATGCCGGTGGCCGCCGCGAACACCGTCGCGACGATGAGCACGATCAGGTAGAGCGAGCCGCGCAGGCGGCCGAGCAGCAGGCGGAGCGCCTTGAACATGCGTTCCATCAGGCCGGACTGTTCCAGCACGAAGCCCATGAACAGGAACAGCGGGATGGCCGCCAGCGTGGTGTCCCGCATCAGCGCGAAGAACTGGTACTGCATCAGCGTGACGACGCGGTCGCCGATGCCCAGCCAGCCGAACACCAGCGAGATGAAGATGAAGGTGAAGGCCATCGGGTAGCCGGTCAGGATGCCGACGAAGATCAGGCCGAGCGATATGAGTCCGAGACCAGCGTCAGTCATGCGCCTGCCTCCTCGGTGGGAGTGCGGAAGCGGCGGTTGGTGACGATGCTGAAGTAGCTCTTCAGAAGCTCCGACACGCCCTGGATGAGCAGCAGCGCGCCGGTGATCGGCATCACCGTCTTCAGCGGATAGATGATGGGCATCATCGGGCTGGTGGGGATGCGCTCGCCCCGGTACCAGGACACCAGCGCGTAGTCGAAGGTGGCGACGGTGAAGAAGTACATCGCCGGGAAGAACAGGCAGAGCGTGAACAGGAAGTCGATCAGCCCCTGCCAGCGCGGCGACATGATGTTGAACAGGAAGTCGGCCCGCACGTGGGAATCGAGCCCGAGGGTGTAGGCCGCGCCCAGCATGAAGAGGGCGCCGTAGAACATGAAGGTGGCGTCGTAGGCCCACATGGTCGGGCTGTTGAAGCCGAACCGGGCGATCACCTCGTAGACCAGCGCGCCGACCATCGGAACGATCAGCCAGGCGGCCGCCTTGCCGACCAGCATGCCCGGAAAATCCAGTATCCGCGTGAGGCGGCGGAGCCGTTCTTCGGCCTCCGGACTCATAGTCATCGCGTCCTCCCTGTCGTGTCGTGCGTTGGAGGAGGCGGTTGGAGGCGCTGCAACGTCGAAGGGCGATCAGCGCAGCGGTGCGCAGGACGACCCGCGGTGGCGGTCGGCCGGTTCACGTTTCACACTGGAACGACGCAACTCTCATCTTCCCTCCCCAGTGAAAATGAGACTTCTAGCCTCAATAAGACATCAACAGTGCATCCGGTGCAATCTTCGATCGGACCTGGCCGGGGTCGGCCAGGTCCCTGTTCGTCAGGGGGACCCCTGGTGCGGTGCGGCGCCTGCCCTCAGGCGGGGTGCCGCATGTCGTGCGCGTCGACGCCGGCCACCGGGACCGGCTTCTTCATCGCGTCGCGCCGGAACGGCTCGCCAAGCTCCTGGTTGATGAACGCTTCGATCAGCGTCGTGCGGCCGCGGTCCATCTGGTCGCGGATCGCCTTGTCGAGGGCGGCGGTGAGCTCGTCCATCGTCTTCGCGGCGATGCCCTCCAGCCCGCAGGCCCGGGCGATCCCGGCGTAGCTCACCTGCTCGTCGAGCTCGGTGCCGACGAAGTTGTCGTCGAACCAAAGCGTCGAATTCCGCTTTTCCGCGCCCCACTGGTAGTTGCGGAACACGACCATGGTGACGCCCGGCCATTCCTTGCGGCCGATGGCGGTGAGCTCGGTCACCGCGATGCCGAAGGCGCCGTCGCCGGCAAAGCCCACCACGGGCGTGTCCGGGCAGCCGATCTTCGCACCGACGATGGCCGGCAGGCCGTAGCCGCACGGGCCGAACAGGCCCGGCGCGAGATATTTCCGCCCCGCCTCGAACGACGGATAGGCGTTGCCGATGGCGCAGTTGTTGCCGATGTCGGAGGAGATGATCGCCTCGCGCGGCAGCGCCGCCTGGATCGCCCGCCACGCCATGCGGGGGCTCATCCAGTCGGGCTTGGCGGCGCGGGCCCGCTCGTTCCACGTCGTGCCCGGATCGTCGTCCTCGTGGTCCATCGAGCTCAGCTGCTGGGCCCAGGCCGACTTCTTGGTGGCGATCAGGTCGCGGCGCTCCCGGCCGGCCGCGGCGTCGCCCTCGGGCAGCAGCTCCAGCAGCCGGCGCGCCACCTTGCCGGCATCGCCGACGATGCCGACGCTCACCGCCTTGGTCAGCCCGATCCGCTCCGGCTTGATGTCGACCTGAATGACCTTGGCGTCCTTCGGCCAGTAGTCGATGCCGTAGCCGGGCAGGGTCGAGAACGGGTTCAGCCGGGTGCCCAGCGCCAGCACGACGTCGGCCTGGGAGATCAGCTCCATGCCCGCCTTCGAGCCGTTGTAGCCGAGCGGGCCGGCATAGAGCGGGTGCGAGCCCGGGAAGGCGTCGTTGTGCTGGTAGCCGACGCACACCGGCGCCGCCAGCCGCTCGGCGAGCGCCACGGTGTCGCCGATGGCGTCCGCCAGCACCACGCCGGCGCCGTTGAGGATCACCGGGAATTTCGCCGCCGCCAGCAGCTTGGCCGCCTCGGCCAACGCCGCCTCGCCGCCCGCCGGCCGCTCGAACTCGACGATCTGCGGCAGGGTGATGTCGATCACCTGGGTCCAGAAGTCGCGCGGCACGTTGATCTGCGCCGGACCGGTGGCGCGCTTCGCCTCCAGGATCACCCGGTTGAGCACTTCGGCGATCCGCGACGGGTCGCGGACCTCTTCCTGGTAGGCGACCATGTCCTCGAACAGCTTCATCTGCTCGACTTCCTGGAAGCCGCCCTGGCCCATCGTCTTGTTGGCCGCCTGGGGCGTCACCAGCAGCAGCGGCGTGTGGTTCCAGTAGGCGGTCTTCACCGCCGTCACGAAGTTGGTGATGCCCGGCCCGTTCTGGGCGATCATCATCGACATCCGGCCGGTGGCGCGGCTGTAGCCGTCGGCCATCATGCCGCCGGAGCCTTCGTGGGCGCAGTCCCAGAAGTGGATGCCCGCCCGGCCGAACAGGTCCGAGATCGGCATCATTGCCGACCCGATGATGCCGAAGGCGTGCTCGATGCCGTGCATCTGGAGCACCTTCACGAAGGCTTCTTCTGTCGTCATGCGCATGGCGCGTCTCCCAATTGGTCGTCCTGAACCCGTCGTTCCGCAGGCTATCCCCGGTCGGCGACGATCAGGTCACTTGCTTTTTCGCCGATCATGATGGCCGGCGCGTTGGTGTTGCCGGACACGATCTCCGGCATGATGGAGCAGTCGGCGATGCGCAATCCCCGAATGCCGCGGACGCGAAGCCGGGCGTCGACCACCGCGTCGGCGCCGGTGCCCATCTTGCAGGTGCCGGTCGGGTGGTAGATCGTCGTCGCGGTGTTGCGGGCCCATTCCAGCAGGCCGTCGTCGTCGACGATGTCCGGCGTGGGCCGGTATTCGGCGGCGATCTTCTCGGCGAGCGGCGACGCGGCGGCGATGCGCCGCGCGATCTTGATGCCGGCGATCACCGTCTGCCGGTCGGTCTCGGTGGCCAGGTAGTTCGGGCGGATCGCCGGATGCTCGGCCGGGTCTGCCGAGCGCAGCCGGATCTCGCCGCGACTCTCCGGCCGCAGCTGGCACACCGACATCGTGAACGCGGAGAACGGGTGCACCCCCTCGCCGGGGCTGTCGGCCGACCACGGCTGGACGTGGAACTGGATGTCCGGCGTCTCCAGCCGGTCGTCGGTGCGCAGGAAACCGGTGGCAAGGCTCGCCGCCATCGTCATCGGGCCGGTGCGGAACAGCGCATACTCCAGGGCGATCCGGGCGCGTCCGACCAGGCTGCGCACCTCGTCGTTCAGCGTCGGCTCGTTGCACTTGTAGACGAGCCGCGCCTGCAGATGGTCCTGCAGGTTCCGGCCGACGCCCGGCAGGTCGACGACCGGCGCGATGCCGTGCCCGGCCAGGTGCGCCGCCTCGCCGATGCCGGACAGCATCAGGATCTGCGGCGATCCGATCGCCCCGGCCGACAGGATCACCTCGCCTTCGGCGACCGCCAGCCGGGGCGTCCCGTCCGGGTCGGTGAACTCGACGCCGGTGGCCCAGCCGTCCTCGACGACGACCCGGCGGACGTGCGCCCGGGTGACGATCTGCAGGTTGGGGCGGCTGAGGGCCGGCCGCAGGAAGGCCACCGCCGCCGAGCAGCGCCGGCCGTTGCGGGCGGTGAGCTGGAAGTAGCCGACGCCTTCCTGGGTGGCGCCGTTGTAGTCGGGGTTGAAGCGGTAGCCGACGGCCTCGGCGGCGGCGATCCAGGCGTCGCAGATCGGCCGCACCAGCCGCATGTTGGAGACCGCCAGCGGGCCCTCGGTCCCGTGGAAGTCGTCGCCGCCGCGCTCCTGGTCCTCCGACCGCTTGAACAGCGGCAGCACGTCGGACCAGGCCCACCCCTCCAGCCCCATCTGGCGCCAGCGGTCGTAGTCCTGGGCCTGGCCGCGCACGTAGAGCAGGCCGTTCAGCGAGGAGGAGCCGCCGAGCACCTTGCCGCGCGGCCATTCCAGGCTGCGGCCGTTGAGGCCGGGGTCGGGCTCGGTCCGGTAGCACCAGTCGACCGACGGGTTGTGCATCGTCTTGAAGTAGCCGACCGGCACGTGCAGCCACGGATTGCTGTCGCGGCCGCCGGCTTCGATCAGGATCACCCGCACCGACGGGTCGGCGCTCAGGCGGTTGGCGATCACGCAGCCGGCCGATCCAGCGCCGACAATGACGTAATCAGCCCTCAGCTGCTCCATGCCGTCCCCACGTCCCGTCCCTCAGGTCACCTGTTCGCCGGTGTACCCCCACAATCAACTCTTGATAATGAGACCGCAAGTATCAAAATTCTAAAAAATGTGCTGTGATGACCGGACGTCGCCGCTGCCGGGTTCGGCCGGCTGCGGTCCACGATCGAATTGATGCGGATTCCTCCTTCTTCTAAGGTCGTCTCGTTTCGGATGGGTCTTTCTCGGTTTCGGGCGGTGGTGCATGCAGGCTCTCGACGAGGGCAAGGACACGATTCCGACGAATCTGCGCCTGCTTCTGGTGATGGAGGCGGTCGCGGCAGCCGGCGTTCCGATCACGCCGACCCAGGTCAACCTGGGGCTCGGGCTTCCCAAGCCGACCATCCACCGGCTGTTCGCCACCCTGGAGGAAGAGGGCTTCCTGCAGCGCGACATCGACGGGCGGAGCTACGCGCCCGGCCGACGGGCCCGCGAGATGTCGGGCGGCATCCTGTCGTCGCTCCGGCTGCGCACCGCCCGGCTGGCGATCCTGACGCGGCTCGCCACGGGGATCGGCGAGACCTGCAACATCTCTCTGCCCGAGCGCGATGCGATGATCTACCTGGAGCGGGTGGAGACGGACTGGCCGCTGCGCATCCAGCTGCCGGTCGGCACGCGGGTGCCGTTCTACTGCACGTCGTCCGGCAAGATGTACCTGAGCTCGCTGCCGAGCCGGCATCTGGACCGCTACCTCGCCGCCGCCACGCTGGAGCCGCGCACGCCCAACAGCCTGACCGATCCGGCGCGTCTCCGCGAGGCGCTGCTCAGGGCCCGCGCGGACGGCTTCGCCACCGACGACGAGGAGTTCATGGAAGGCATGATCGCGCTGGCGGTGCCGATCCGCGACACCAACGGCCGGCTCTTCGCCACGCTGTCCTTCCACGCGCCCACCCAGCGCTTCGACATCGAGCGGGCGAAGGCGTTCCTGCCGCAGCTCGACGCCGCCGCGCTGGAGCTGTCGCGGCTGTCGTTCGCCTGAGGCGGGGCGCGCGGGCGCCGGGCATGCCGCACACTCCGGGGGAGCCATGATCCTGACCGTCAACGCGGGCTCGTCGAGCCTGAAGGTCGCCGTCTTCGATCCGTCCGACGGCCTTGCCGAAGTCGCCTCGGGCACCGTGTCCCGGATCGGCGGCGCGGCGGCGATGAAGACCGTCGATCGGCTCGCCGGCGAGACGTCGGCGTCCGTCGAGGCGGCCGATCACGAGCAGGCGCTGGCCCATCTGATCGCGGCGCTCGCGCCCGTCTGGGGGGATCGGCCGCTGTCGGCCGTCGGCCACCGCATCGTGCACGGCGGCAGCACGCTCACCGAACCGAGGCTGCTCGATGACGCGACCCTTGCCGAGCTGGCGCGGCTCGAGCCGCTGGCGCCTCTCCACCTGCCCATCAATCTCGACTGCGTGCGCGCCGCGCGGGCGGCGGCGCCCTCGGTCGCCCAAATCGGCTGCTTCGACACCGGCTTCCACCAGACCATGCCGTGGACCCAGTCGGCGTTCGCCCTGCCGCCGCGCTTCTATGACGAGGGGTTGCGCCGCTACGGCTTCCACGGGCTCAGCTACACCAGCGTCGCGCGCCGGCTGAAGGCGCAGTACCCGGAGCTCCACGCCGGCCGGGTGATCGTCGCCCATCTCGGCAACGGCGCCTCCATGTGCGCCATGGCCGGCGGCGAGAGCCAGGCGACAACGATGGGCTTCTCCACCCTCGACGGGCTGGCGATGGGCACCCGCTGCGGCCAGATCGACCCCGGCGTGCTGCTCCACCTGATGCGGTTCGAGGGCTTCGGGCTTGAGGAGCTGGAACGGCTGCTCTACCGCGAAAGCGGGCTGCTGGGGCTGTCCGGCGTGAGCGCCGACATGCGCGACGTGGAGGCGGCGGGCACGCCGGCCTCGGAGGCGGCGATCGCCTATTTCGTCGCCCGCGCCCAGCGGGAGATCGGCGGGCTGACCGCGGTGCTCGGCGGGCTCGACGCGCTCGTCTTCTGCGGTGGCATCGGCGAGAACTCCGGCCGCGTCCGTGCGGACATCGTCGCCGGGCTCGGCTATCTCGGCCTGGCGATCGACGCGGACGCCAACGCCCGCAGCGCCGCCGAGGTGTCCGCCGGCCCGACGCCGGTGCTGGTGATCCGGACCAGCGAGGAAGAGGTGATCGCCGCGGCCGCGGCCCGGCTGACCGGCGGCCCGGCGACCGACTGAGGCTCAAGGGTTTGGATCTGGAGCCATTTCTGATCGATCACGTGAGTCCACCTGATCGGAAGCGACACTAGAGGTTTGCCGCACCGCGCACCCGGTCGACCAGGGCTTTCGGATCGGCCGGGAGATGGTCGCCGCGCCAGGCGACGTGCTGGTCGGGGCGCACCAGGGTGAGCGCGGTGGTGTAGGCCGAGGCCAGCGGATCGCTGGTCTCCACGTCGAGCACCCGGAGCGGCAGGCCGACGGCCGCGGCCGCGTCGACCAGCGGGCCGGCGTCGATGGCGGGATCGAAGCGCAGCAGCGCGAAGTCGGGCCCCATGGCGTCGTAGAGCGAGCGGCCGTCGGCGAGCCACAGATGCGGCGCCCGGCACCCCGGCACGGTCGACGAGGTGAACGTCTCCATGGTGTAGCTGGGAGGCGCCGCGCCGTCGTAGGCGATGATCGGCGAGGCGTCGTAGTAGTAGCCGAAGTTCAGCCCGCCGCAGCAGTACTGCTGGACGTTCAGCCGGTAGACATCTGCGCCGAAGCGGGCGCGGACGGCGTCGGCGTCGGGCCCGGCGTCGTCGATCCCGGCGGGGATGGCGCTGCGCTGCTTGGCCATCGAGGCGCAGTGGTCCATGGCGAAGCGGCTGACCTGGTCGGTGATCGGCAGCCGCTCGGCCTGATGGGCGTCGAGGATCGCCTCCGGTGCCCACCCGTTGAGGCGGCCGGCCAGCATCCAGGCGAGGTTGGCGGCGTCGGCGATGCCGGCGTTCATGCCGTAGCCGGCGTAGGGCACCCACAGGTGCGCGGCGTCGCCGCAGATGAACACGCGGCCCTCGCGCATCTTGTCGGTCACCAGACGCCGTCCGTACCAGTCCTCGTTGGCGAGGATCTCGTAGGAGACGTCGTCGGGGATGCCCAGGATGGCACGGATGCAGGCGTCGCGGTCGACGGAGGCGAAGTCCGGCTCGTCGTCGCGCAGGTAGTTGTGCACCAGCCAGGTGGAGCGCCCGTCGATGGAATAGACGTTGCCGCTGCGCGTCGGGTTCATGGAGAACATCGCCCAGGTGGGCGGCACGCGCATGCAGCCGATCAGGTCGGGACAGCGGATGTAGGTGGACTGGACGCGCTGGATGACCGCGTCGCCCGACAGCGAGGCGCTGATCGCCTTGCGGGTCGGCGAGCGGCCGCCGTCGCAGCCGACGAGATACTGGGCGTCGACAATGCGGGTCTCGCCGCCGTCGAGGTCGCGGAGGGTGACGCGGACGCCGTCGCCGTCGGCCTCGAAGCCGGTCGCCTCGTGGCGATGGAAGGCGGTGATCCGCTCGGAGGCGACGAGGTGGCGCGCCAGGATCGGTTCCAGGAAGATCTGGTTGATCCGGTGCGGCGGCTCGGGCGTCGGCCAGGCGCCGTCCGGGCCGGTGTCGGCCGGGGTGAAGCGGTCGTTGCGCGAGGCGATCGGCACCCGCGCGATCTCGCGGCCCGTGGTCGTCACCCGGTAGGTGACGTCGTGGGGATAGTCGCCGGGCAGCCCGTCCTCGCGGACCTCGGCGGCGAGGCCGAGCCGCCGGAAGATCTCCATGGTGCGCGCCGAGACGTGGTTGCACTTGACGCTCGGCGCCTCGTCGACCCGGCGGGTCTCGACCGTGACGACGTTGACGCCGCGGGCCGCCAGATCGAGCGCGAGAGTCATGCCGACGGGGCCGCTGCCGACGATCACCACGTCCGTTTTCAGATGCACGGGGTTCGGTCTCCAATCGTTGGGAACGGGGGCACGGCGCGGGTGCACCGCGCGGCTGCCCGGAAGATAGGGGATATCAGGGAGACTGAAAACACACGCGCGATCCGGCTGTGGACCGAGGCCCCGTCGGCCGCCCGCGCGCAGGGCCCCATCGTCACGGCGAAGGTGGCAGCGGGCGCGTTGCCACGTAGGCCGCACCGCCCGCCATCAGGGCCGCGACCGCGGCCGCCAGCGGCCAGCCCGGCCGCACCATCACCCAGAAGAACACGTAGCCGGCGGTCATGCCGGAATAGGCGAACAGCTTGGCGCGCAACGGGATGGCGCCGTGGCTGCGCCAGTCCCGCAGCACCGGCCCGAAGCGGGGATGCGCCAGCAGCCAGGCTTCGAGGCGCGGCGAGGAGCGCGCGAAACAGCCGACCGCGACGATCAGGAACGGCGTGGTGGGGAGCACCGGCAGGACGACGCCCGCGAACGCGAGCGCGACGAACAGCCAGCCGAGGATCAGATAGACCAGCCGCACGTGCGCGTCCCTGTTCCGGCCGCCGGATCACATGGCAACGCCCGAAGGCGGCCGGCGGTTGCCGGACCTCCTTCGGAACCTCGCCGACCAACCGGGCTCAGCCCTGCAGGTCTTCCCACATCTGCTTGTCGCGCTCGGCGGTCCAGATGCGCGGGGTGTCGATGCCGCGGGCCTCGTCGAAGGCGCGCGCCACGTTGAACGGCAGGCAGTGCTCGTAGATCGCGTAGTCGGCGAACTTCGGATCGCAGGCCTGGCGGCAGGCGTCCCAGGCTTCCTTCAGCGTGCCGCCGCGCGCCGCCACCTTGGCGATCGGCCGGTAGGTGGAATCGAGGAAGTCGCGGGTGAGCTCGATCGCCTCCTCCACCTTCGCCTCGCCCATCAGCGCGTCGCCGCGGCCGGGCGCGATGGCGGTCGGCTCGAACGACTTCACCGCGTCCAGCGTGTCGCCCCAGTCGGAGAAGTGACCGTCGCCGCAGTAGCAGGCGGACTTGTACTCGACCAGGTCGCCGGTGAACATGACGGCGGCGTCCGGCACCCAGGCGACGATGTCGCCGGCCGTGTGGCCGCGCCCGAGATGCATGAGGTCGACGCGGCGGTTGCCGAGATAGACGCTCATCGAGGTTTCGAAGGTCATCGTCGGCCAGGTCAGGCCCGGGATCGATTCATGGCCCTGGAACAGCCGCGGGAAGCGGCCGAACTCGGAGTCCCAGTCTTCCTTGCCGCGCTCGTAGACCATCGAGCGGCAGACGTCGGAGGCGATGATCTCGTCGGCCTCGTAAGCCGAGGCGCCCAGCACGCGCACCGCGTGGTAGTGGCTGAGGGTCACGTAGCGGATCGGCTTGTCGGTGACCGAGCGCACCTTTTCGATGACGAGATTGGCCAGCCGCGGCGTTGCCTGGGCGTCGAAGATCATCACCGAATCGTCGCCGATGATGACGCCGGTGTTGGGGTCGCCCTCGGCGGTGAAGGCGTAGAGATCCGGTCCGACCTCCTCGAAGGTGATCTTCTTGTCGCTCATGTCGCCGGTGGAGGCGAATTGCTTTGCCATAGGTCCAGTCCCTCGGGTTCGTGCGGGCGCCGCAGCGGCGCCGGTGGGTGCGGGCCGCGCGCTCGGCGCGGCATGGGTCATGGGGCGGTCAGGAGGCGGCGCCGTGCTTGCCGGCGGTCCAGCCGGCCGGCCCGATCGCCCGCTCGGCCAGCCGGCCGGGTGCTGCTTCCATCTCGGTGGCCATGGTGTCGTTCCAGCGGTTCAGATAGCCGAACAGGGCGATCGAGGCGACGATCTCGACGATCTCGTCGTCGTTGAAGTGCTTGCGCAGCTCGTCGAAGTGGGCGGCCTCGGCGGTGTTGGGCACCGCGCCGGCGTGGAGCGCCAGGCGCAGCGCGGCCTTCTCGGCGTCGGTGAAGAGCGGGCTCTCCTCGAACGTCCAGATCGCCGCGATCTTCTCGTCGGAGACGCCGTAGACGCTGGAGAGGTTGGCCATGTGGCCCTGGCAGTAGCGGCAGCCGGCCGCCGAGCTCGCCATGTAGGCCACCATCATCTTCAGATCCTCCGGCACGGTCCCCTCATAGAGGATCGCCTGGTTCAGGAGCATGAACGCCTCGGCGATCTTCGGCCGCCGGCTCATGGTCAGGATCGAGTTCGGCAGGAACCCGCGGATGCGGTCGTAGCGTTCGAACAGGTCGGCGAACTGCGGCAGGCTCGCGCGGTCGAGGGGCGTCACATGGGGCATTGTCATCCTCCCGGGTTTCGAGCCCTGCGCCGGGTCCGGCCCTCCGGCGACTGCGACGGGCGGGAAGCGCTCTGCGGCTCCGGCCGCCGGTTGATCCGGCGGCCCCTTTGTCTGGCGTGCGCTCCCGGTGGGGCCGGGCGCGCGGTCGACGCGTCCCTCCGGTCAGTTGCCGGGCTCGGCCGCGATCGCCTTCATCTCGTCCTTCAGGGAATTGAAGCCGCCATCGCCGTCGGCGGTCCGGATGTCGTCGATCACGGCGCGGCCGTTCTCCTCGACCACGTCGAAGCGCGTCTCCGATACCGCCTGGTACTCCGGCGCGTTGCCGAAGCAGGTCAGGAACTTGTAGCGCGCGACGACGACGCTCGGCGGTCCGGCGCCCGGCTCGGCCGCGATCGCGATGTCCTTCAGCGGGCATCCGTCCTGGGCATTCACGATGACGTCGTAGTCGAAGGGCGTGCCCGCCTCGCTGGCGAACGCGCTCTTGCTGGCCTCGGCGAACAGCGCGCGGAAGTCCCGGCTGTAGAGCTGCGCCAGCCGCTCGTCGGAGAACAGCGGCTGGAAGTCCGAGCCATCGTCCGCCCAGTTCGACTGGGTCTGCTTCATGACCTCGCTGACGGGCGCCTGCGGGTCTGCTGCCTTCGCGGACGCCGTGGCGACGGAGGTGGCGAGGAGCAGGCTAAAGAAGAGCTGGCCTAGCATTTCGTTGCATCTTGCTCATTTTTTTGGTTTATTTTACTCTATCACTTCTAGCGGCGTTCTTTATCCATGCTTGATAGTAACTTCGGAATATCATCTCGAAAAATTTGAACAAGCCGGTATGTAAGTATTTTGACATTAATTTCTGTTCCAGCGGATTTTCTATTATATTCCACCTCCCAAAAGTATGCCTTAATTTTTAAGTATAGACTATCACCCTCTTCGGTCCGGCGTGTGAAGGAGAACGGAACCAGTCCCAAGCAGAAAAGTCCCATTCCAAGGGCTGGATATTCAAAAGGGTCTTCTAGTAGTCCGTCTTCCTCCATCTCATCTACTCGAGATAACCATTTTGAGTAGCGAGGGCCGCTTATAGTTGAATCCGGAAGATTTAATGCTCTCTTGAATTCACTAAGCGGGATTTGATAGGGAGAGTAAGGAGCGCCTCTCTTAATTCGGTGCCCGTTCTCAATAAATAATATTCTGTATAAGCCTTCATTCACTATTTCTCGAAATTCGTCTTCGATAAGTGGATAGTCGTCTGTCTTCTTAGATCGATTGTAAGCAAAATGGCATATACAAAATGCCCAGAAATAAATTTCTTTTGAAGTTAGCAGCATTGTGTCTTGGGAGCGCCTGTGATTCCGAGCGCTGTACGGGTTGGAAAGAGAGAGGATAGCTATCTGATCTGGAGTGAGCCGTCGAATTTCGCTTGGGTCGGGTTCCATCTAGCTTCCTCCGTTCTTCCCGGATCCTTTCAATATCAGAATTACTTATATTTCTCGACCGTCTGCTCGATGGCGCCGAAGATCGAGTGGTGCTTGTCGTCCAGCATCTCGATACGCACGGTGTCGCCGAAGCTCATGAACGGCGTCTTCGCCGCACCCGTGTCGATGGTCTCGACGGTGCGGACCTCGGCCAGGCACGAGTAGCCGACGCCACCCTGGTCGATCGGCTTGCCGGGGCCGCCGTCGAGCTTGTTGGAGACGGTGCCGGAGCCGATGATCGCGCCGGCGCCGAGCGGGCGCGTCTTGGCGGCGTGAGCGATCAGCGTCGGGAAGTCGAAGGTCATGTCGACGCCCGCATCGGCCCGGCCGAACGGCTTGCCGTTGTAGTCGACGGCGAGCGGCAGGTGGACCTTGCCGCCGTCCCACTTGTCGCCGAGCTCGTCGGGGGTGACGGCCACCGGCGAGAAGGCCGACGACGGCTTCGACTGGAAGAAGCCGAAGCCCTTGCCCAGCTCGGCCGGGATCAGCCCGCGCAGCGACACGTCGTTGACCAGCATGATCAGCCGGATGCGCTCGGCGGCGACCTCGCGCGAGGCGCCCATCGGCACGTCGTCGACGATGACGGCGACCTCGCCCTCCATGTCGATGCCCCACGCCTCGTCGGCGAGCCGGATCGGATCGCGCGGGCCGAGGAAGGCGTCCGAGCCGCCCTGGTACATCAGCGGGTCGGTCCAGAAGCTGTCGGGCATCTCCGCGCCGCGGGCCTTCCGCACCAGTTCCACGTGGTTCACGTAGGCCGAGCCGTCGGCCCACTGGTAGGCGCGGGGCAGCGGGCTCATGGCGTCGTGCTCGTGGAAGCGCTCGGCCGGCAGCGCGCCGGTCTCCAGGCTTTCGGCCAGGGCCGCGAGCTTCGGCCCGCAGTGGGCCCAGTCGTCGAGGGCGGCCTGCAGCGTCGGGGCGACCTCGCCCGCGTCGGTCATCCGGGTGAGGTCGCGCGACACGACGACAAGGCGGCCGTCACGGCCGCCGGACTTCAGGCTTGCGAGTTTCATCGATCCCAATTCCCCTCTGGCGTTCCATCGAAGCGCTTCTTAAGGCCGTCCCAGCAGTCGTGGTAATTCTCCTGCAGGGTCTTCGTTTCCGAAGCGTAGCGCGTCAGGTGCTGCGGGTATCGGGTTTCGAACATGAAGGCCATGGTCTCGTCGAGTTTCACGGGCTTCAGGTCGGCGGTGGAGGCCTTCTCGAAGCCGAACGCGTCGGGGCCGTGCGGCAGCATCATGTTGTGCAGGCTCATGCCGCCGGGCAGGAAGCCCTCTTCCTTGGCGTCGTACTGGCCGCGGATCAGGCCCATGAACTCCGACATGATGTTGCGGTGGTACCAGGGCGGCCGGAACGAATGCTCGGCGACCAGCCAGCGCGGCGGGAAGATCACGAAGTCGATGTTCGCCGTGCCCGGCTCGCCCGACGGCGCGGTGAGCACCGTGAAGATCGACGGATCGGGATGGTCGAACAGGATCGCGCCCACCGGCGAGAAGGTCGAGAGGTCGTACTTGTAGGGCGTGTAGTTGCCGTGCCAGGCGACCACGTCGAGGGGCGAGTGGTCGATTTCGGTCTCGTAGAAGCGCCCGCCCCACTTCACGTGGACCCGACACGGCACTTCTTTGTCCTCGTAGGCTGCCACCGGCGTGCGGAAGTCGCGCGGGTTGGCCAGGCAGTTGGCGCCGATCGGGCCGCGGTCGGGCAGGGTGAACTTGGCGCCGTAGTTCTCGCAGACGTAGCCGCGCACCGGTCCGCCCGCGAGACCGACCTTGAACATCATGCCGCGCGGCACGACGGCGATCTCGCCGGGGGCGACCTCCATGCGGCCGAGCTCGGTGAACAGGTCCAGCGTGCCCTCCTGCGGCACGAACAGCATCTCGCCGTCGGCGTTGAAGAAGTAGTCGTCCTCCATCGCCTCGTTGAAGGCGTAGACGTGGGCGCCCATGCCCACGTGGGTGTGCACGTCGCCGGCCGTCGTCATCGTGCGCATGCCGTGGACGAACGTCGTCGCCTCGTTCGGCATCGGCGTCGGATCCCAGCGGAACTGGCCGATCGGCAGCGTGCTGTCGTCGAGGTTGGGGGCGCTCTTCCAGTTCGGCGCCTCGAACGGCGTGAAGCTGCTGGTGTGGCGCACCGACGGGCGGATGCGGTAGAGCCACGAGCGCTCGTTGGTGCCGCGCGGCGCGGTGAACGGCGAGCCGGACAGCTGCTCGGCATAGAGGCCGTAGGGGCAGCGCTGGGGCGAGTTCTGCCCCTGGGGCAGCGCGCCCGGTAGCGATTCGGTCTCGAAGTCGTTGCCGAAGCCCGGCATGTAGGCGATGCCCATGGCGTTCTCCCTGTCGCGATAGCCAGATGCGTTGGTGTCGGGCCTGCGGCCGATCGGGCCATCACCGGTCCGGATCGACCTGGCGGGGTGGTCGATTGCGGCGCTGGGTCCGCAGCCCGGCCATTGCCTCGATGGCCCGGACGGGCCAGATTGGCACGCAAGATCATATCATATGAAACGGTTGTCAACCGAATGACGGATCTGCCGCCCGACCCCGGGCAAGCCTTCGACCTCGACGATTTCCTGCCCTACCTGGTGAACGTGCTGGGGTCGCGGCTGTCGGTCGAGCTCGGCGCGGAGTACGGCCGCCGCTTCTCCATCTCGATCCCGGAATGGCGGGTGCTGGCGCACCTGTCCCAGTACGAGCACGTCTCGGTGCGCGAGATCTACCGGCGGGTGGAGATGGACAAGGCCAAGGTCAGCCGGGCCGCGGCGCGGCTGGAGGCCGCCGGGCTGATCCGCAAGGAGGTGCCGCAGGACCGCCGGCTGGTGGCGCTGTCGCTGACGGAGAAGGGGCGGGCGCTGTTTGCCGAGATCGCCTCGTTGGCGCTCGCCTTCGAAGGGCGCTTCCTGGAGAAGCTCAGCCCCGAGGAAGCGGCGACGTTTCGCCGGCTGGTGGGCAAGCTTCTGCGCTGATCGCGGCGGTGGCCGCATCGGCGCTGGCGAGCGCCTTGTCGAGGAGCGCCAGGAAGGTCGTGCGCTCGGAGGCGGAGAGGGCGGCGAGCAGGTCGTCCTCCTGCCGGCCCATGTCGGCCGCGATGACGTCGGTGACGGCGGTTCCGGCCGCCGACAGCCGCAGCTCGAAGGCGCGGCCGTCGCGCGGCGAGCGGACGCGGGCGATCAGGCCGGCCCGGGTCAGCGGCGCCAGCGCCTGCATCAGCGTCGGCGCCTCGACCTGCAGCAGGCGGGCCAGCGCCACCTGGCTGATGCCTGGGTTGGCGCGGATCAGCAGCAGGATGCCGCCCTGCACCGGGGTGGTGGACACCCCGAGTGCCCGGAACCAGTGGCCCCAGTGGGTGACCCAGCGGGCCTGCAGCCGGCGCAGCCGGAAGCCGACGATGCCGTCGAGCGGCGTCAGCACCGGCTCGCCGGCCGTGCCGGTCGGGGTGTCGGGGTCGCTCAAGCGCCCCGCACCGCGATCGTCGTCTCGCCGATGCCCTGCATCCAGGCCTGCATCACGTCGCCCGGCACGACCGGCGCGACGCCTTCCGGCGTGCCGGTCAGGATGACGTCGCCCGGATAGAGCGTGTAGGCCTTGGAGGCGACGGCGATCAGGCGCTTCACGTCGAAGACCAGATGACGCGTGTTCGACTTCTGCCGGGTCTCGCCGTTGACCTTCAGCTCGAAGTCGAGGGCGCTCGGGTCCGGCAGTTCGTCGGCCGTCACCACCCAGGGGCCGAGCACCGTGAAGGTGTCGAGGGACTTGCGGTAGCTGCGGTCCTCGGTGCCGCGGATCGTCATGTCGAAGCCCATCGTGTAGCCGGCTACATAAGACAGGGCGTCCTCCTCGGAGATCCGGAACCCCTTTTTGCCGATCACCACCGCCAGCTCGATCTCGTGGTCGATGCGTCGGTCGGACCAGTCGGCGACGACGCCCTCGCCGGGACCGACGAGCGAGCTGGTCGCCTTCAGGAACACGCCGCACTCGGCAATCGTCTTCACGCTGGAGCCGAAGTTGATTTCGGTGTCGACGCGGGATTCGTCGAGGTGGAGCTGGTAATTAACCGGCGCGGCGACGATCTTGCCCGGATTGGCGATCGGGCTCAGCAGCCTGACCGCGCTCAGCGGCTTGGCCGGCGCGTCCTTGGCGAGGCGCTCCATGGCGGCGCGCATCTCGTCGAAGTGGGCCATGAACAGGTCGCCGTGGGGCAGCGGCCAGCGGGCCGGCGGCAGGCTGTCGGCGGCGGCGGTGACGTCGCGGACGGTATCGCCGTCCACGAGGCCGAGGCGGTTGTCGTCGAACCGGCAAAAGCGCATGCGTGTCTCCCTGGATTGTTGTGTGGCTCGGTCGGACGGGGTGGCGCGCCCGGCCGTCTGGCGACGGGCCGGGCGCTGCTGTCCGTCTGGCCGCCGTGTCAGCCGCGCTGTTCGCGGAACAGGCCGAGCTTTTCCTGGGCGACCCGGTCGGACAGGCAGAACAGGAAGGAATCCTCTTCCGCCTTGAACGACCGCCACGCCCAGGCCGGCAGCACGACGACGTCGCGCGGGGCGTAGCTGAACGTCTTGTCGCCGGTCGTCACCTGGCCGCGGCCTTCGGCCACGCACATGACGATGCCGTCGGTGGAGCGCATGCGCTTGGTCTCGAAGCCCTTCGGCACGTGGGTCATCCACGCCGACATGGTCGGCATCGTCCAGCCGCCGTCGACCGGATTGGCGTAACGCAGCGTCGTCGCCAGGTGCGGATCCAGGTCCTCGCCCTTTGCGGCGGTGACGAGGGCTTCGCGGGTGCGCTCGTAGGGGTAGTTGAAGATCGGCGTGGTCTGGCCGTAGCGGCGACCGGAGTCGTCGAGCGGCAGCATGCGGCTGCCGAAGCGGGCGAGCGCGTCGCCCTCGGGCCGGGTCAGGCTCTGGCTCTTGTCGTTGTAGCCTTCCGAGAACACCGTCTCGAAGAAGCGCACCATCGGGATGTCGAGGCCGTCGAGCCAGGCGCACGGGCCGGAGCCCTCGTTGCCGTGGTCGTGGTAGGCCCAGCTCGGCGTGATGACGAAGTCGCCGGCGCGCATGGTGGTCCGCTCGCCGCCGACGGCGGTGAAGGCGCCTTCGCCCTCCAGCATGAAGCGCAGCGCCGACGGGGTGTGGCGATGGGCCGGCGCGGTCTCGCCCGGCATGATCAGCTGCAGGCCGGCATAGATGGTGGCGGTGGCGCGGCTCTCGCCGGCAAACGCCGGGTTCTCCAGCACCAGCACCCGGCGCTCGGCCTCTTCCGCCGTCAGCAGGCCGCCGGATTCCATCAGCAGCGGCCGCACCTCTTCGTAACGCCACTGGTGCGGCACCGCCTTGGAGGTCGGCTCCGGCGGCATCAGGCCCTTCAGCACTTCCCACAAGGGGGCCAGGTTGTTGGGGGCCAGCCGGTCGTAGAATTCCTGGCGCTTGGCGCGGGTTGCGTCGTCGATGGTCTCGGTCATCGCGTTTCCTCCAGATTGGGCCGCCAGCCGGCGGACCCGTCGTCGTCCCCGAACTCGTCTCGCATCCATTTCCGGCGCGTATGGTCGCGCCGCGGTGCCGAGCTTGATTTGATTAGGTATACTAAGTAAATTCCCTTCGCGCAACGATGCGGCACGCCGGCCGGTGCGAACCGGCCCCGGCGGTGCGGCGATGGCGACGCCCCCGCCGACCGTTTCGGGGCTTGCCAAATCGGTGCCACTGGGCAAGCGTCGCTTGCGCTCGCCGGACCGCAAGAGATCCGGCGCATGAAATGACGTGGTGGGGCGGGCCGGCTCGGGTCCGGCCCGGTGACTGCCAAGAAGACCGTGAACGCACGCGTCGGCCCCCCCGGGGCGGCCATCGTGAAAACCAAGTTCGGGAGGAACAGCCTCATGACTTTCAGGGCCAATCGCAGAACGTTTCTGGCCGGATCGGTCGCCGCCGTCGGCACGCTGGCGATGCCGGCGATCCTGCGCGCCGAGACCATCAAGCTCGACATCACCCATTACCTGCCGCCGACCCACGGGATCGAGGTGGACATGCTGCGCCCGTGGGCGGAGCAGCTGCGCGAGAAGACCGACGGCCAGGTGGATTTCGAGATCCACAACGTCTCCAGCGCGCTCGGCCGCGCCGACCGCCAGGCCGACCAGGTGCGCGCCGGCGTCACCGACATCGCGTTCGGCCTCGCGGGCATTCCGCGCGGGCGCTTCCCGCACACCTCGGTGATCGAACTGCCGTTCGTGGTGGAGAAGGCGGGTGCCGGCAGCCGGGCGCTGTGGGAACTCTACGAGACCGGCCAGCTCGGCGGCGAGTATGACGGCTTCAAGGTGCTGGGCCTGATGACCCATCACGGCGCGCTGTTCCACACGGTCGACCGGCCGATCAAGCAGCTGTCCGACCTGAAGGGCCTGCGCATCCGCTCGCCGGGACCGGCCGTCAACGCCATGCTGGAGTTCGAGGGCGCGAGCGCCATCGGCATGCCGCCGGCGCAGATCTACGAGGCGCTGCAGAAGGGCGCGCTCGACGGCGTGGCGACGACCTGGGATCTGGTGGGGGCGATCAAGCTCAACGAGGTGCTCAAGTACCACACCGACGCGCGCGTCTACGCGGCTGCGTTCTACATCGTGATGAACCCGAAATCCTACGAGGCGCTTCCGGAGAACGCCCGCAAGATCATCGACGAGACCACCGGCGAAGCCTGGCAGTCGCAGATGGGCCCGTGGTGGGACAAGTGGGACGCGGCCGGCAAGAAGGACGCCGTCGACCGCGGCCAGGAGATCATCGTCATCGACGACGCGACCCGCGACCAGTGGCGCGACCAGCTGAAGCCGATGATCGATTCCTATCTCGACGGCCTGAAGAAGGAAGGCGTGGAGAACCCGCACGAGCTCTACGAGCAGGCGCTCGCGCTCGTGCAGAAATACTCCAACTCCTGACCGGCGGCAGCACGGCGTGAGTGATCTCGGAGAGATCGAGTCGCGGATGCGCGAGACAGGCGGGCTGCGGTTCGCGCCCGCCCGTGCGCTCGGCCGGCTGACGTTCTGGCTCGCCCTCGCCGGGATCTCCACGCTGCTCGTGGCGATCCTGCTGACCTGTGCCGACATCGTCTGGCGTCAGCTCGTCGGCGGCGCGTTCACGGACACCGCCGACATCAACAAGCTGTGCCTGGTGGCGGCCGCCTCGCTGTCGATCCCCTACGGCTTCACCCTTGGCTCGCACATCACGGTCGACCTCCTGGCCGACCGGTTTCCGCGGCGCGCGCGGATCGTTCTGGACGTGACCGTCTCGATCGTCTCCGCGGCGCTCCTCGCCTTCCTCGTCTGGTTGACCTGGCAGGGGGCGATGCTCCGTTACGCCTACGGCGACACCACCCCCAACCTGCAGATCCCCCTCATCTACTATTGGGGCATCTTCCTTCTCGGCCTGGCGCTCGGGGCGCTCGCCGCCCTCGCCCGCGCCGCCGAGACGATCGTCTACGGTCCGATGGAGAAGCCCCTTTGAGCCCGGAACTCGCCGGCCCGATCGGCTTCGGGATCGTCGTCGCGCTGATCGCGCTGCGCGTGCCCATCGCGCTCGCCATGGCGCTGGTCGGCACCGTCGGCTCGATCTGGATCGGCGGCTGGTCGAGCGCCACCTACGTGCTGTCGAACCTGCCGTTCGAGGCGATCTCCAACGACGGCATGGAAGTCGTCCCGCTGTTCATCTTCATGGGCGTGTTCGCCACCTATTCGGGGCTGTCGGCGAACCTCTATTCCGGCGTGCAGGCGCTCATCGGCCACTGGCGCGGCGGCATCGCCATGGCGACCATCGGCGCCTCGGCCGGCTTCGGCGCCATCTGCGGCTCGTCGCTGGCCACCGCCGCGACGATCGGCCGGGTGGCCATGCCGGAGATGCGCGCCCGCAACTATTCCGACAGCCTCGCCTCCGCCTCGGTCGCCGCCGGCGGCACGCTGGGCGTGCTGATCCCGCCGTCGATCATCCTGATCCTCTACGCCATCCTGACCGGTGAATCGATCGGCGCGCTGTTCGCCGCCGCCCTGCTGCCGGGTCTCCTCGCCACCGCCCTCTACATGGCCGCCGTGCTCGTCCAGGTGCTGCGCAAGCCGGAGCTCGGACCGGCCGGACCGCGCTTCACGTTCCGCCAGAAGCTCGCGGCGATGGGACGGATCTGGGACGCGGCGCTGCTGATCGTGCTGGTCATCGGCGGCATCTACGGGCGGATCTTCTCGCCCACCGAGGCCGCCGCGGTCGGCGCCGGCGGGGCGCTGCTGATCACCATCCTGCGCGGCAAGCTCACCGCCGGCATCCTGGTGAAAGGGCTCGCCGAGACCGCCGGCATGACCGGCATGATCTTCCTCATCCTGGTCGGCGCGTCGCTGTTCAACTACTTCATCGAGCTCAGCCACCTGACCTCGGTGCTCACCGATGCGATCCAGGCCTCCGGCCTGCCGCCGCTCGGCATCCTGCTGCTGATCATCGTCTTCTACCTGGTGCTCGGCTGCTTCATGGACAGCCTGTCGATGGTGCTGCTCACGGTGGTGCCGCTCTACCAGCTCGCCACCGGCATCGGCTTCGACGGCATCTGGTTCGGCATCCTGGTCGTCACCGTGGCCGAGATCGGGCTGATCACCCCGCCGATCGGCATGAACCTGTTCGTCATTCAGGCGGTGACGCCGAACCTCTCCATCGGCACCGTCATCCGCGGCATCCTGCCGTTCATCACCGCCGACATCGTCCGCGTCGCGATCCTGATCGCGTTCCCGGCGATCGCGCTCTACCTGCCCCGCCTGTTCGGCTTCTGAGCGGCGCTCCGCGCCGCCGCGTCCGAACCGCCGGCGCCCCAGCGCGCTGCGTGCACCTTGAAATTGCCGGGCAGATCGGGCACGCCGCTCGGTGTGCGGTGCGGCATCCGGATCGGTGCGGGGAAAAGGAATGAGCGGCGGAATGGCTGGTGGACAAACGGGAGTGCTCGGCCTGGCGCGGAAGGAAGGTCCCTTCTTCGCCGGGCTTCTGACGACGGTCATCTTCACCCTCTACGGCAAGGCCTGGCTGGCCGATCTCTCCAACCCGGTCATCACCGCGGGGCTCTTCATCTGGCTGTTCGCCGCGATGCTGTGGGCGGCCTTCGGCGTCGTCCGCCACGCCGACTGCCTCGCCGAGCTGCTGGGCGAGCCCTACGGCACGCTGATCCTGACCGTCGCGGTCATCACCATCGAGGTGGCGCTCATCTCGGCGATCATGCTGACCGGCAGCGAGACGCCGGAGCTCGCCCGCGACACCATGCTCGCCGTCATCATGATCGTGCTCAACCTGATGATCGGCCTGGCGCTCCTCATCGGCGGCCTGCGCCACCGCGAGCAGGAGTTCAACTTCCAGGGCGCCCGCGCCTACATCGGCGTCCTGCTGCCGCTCGCCACCCTCTCGCTGATCCTGCCGAACTTCACCCATTCGACCGACACGCCGACGCTCACCACCTTCCAGGCGATCTTCTTCGGCGGCCTCACGGTGGTCCTCTACGGCACCTTCATCGCCATCCAGACGATGCGGCACCAGAGCTTCTTCGTGCAGCCGAAAACGATCACGGCGGCGGGTGCCGCGCCTGACCAGGATGACGAGCCGGGCAGCCACGGCCACCACAACCCGGTCAACGTCCCCTTCCACGCGGTGATGCTGGTTCTCACCCTCGTGCCGATCGTGCTGCTGTCGAAGAAGCTCGCCGTCCTGGTCGACTACGGCACCGGGCAGCTCGGGGCGCCGGCGGCCCTCGGCGGCGTGCTGGTCGCCATTCTGGTGCTGGCGCCGGAAGGCCTCGCGGCGCTGGAAGCGGCCGGCAACAACCACCTGCAGCGGTCCGTCAACATCTGCCTGGGCTCGGCGCTCGCCACCATCAGCCTCACCGTCCCGGCCGTCGTCGTCATCGGGCTCGTCACCGGCGACCCGGTGGTGCTCGGCCTGGACTCCACCGAAACGGTGATGCTGGTGCTGACGCTCCTGATGAGCATCGTCACCTTCGGCGCGTCGCGCACCACCATGCTTCAGGGCATGGCGCACCTGGTGGTGTTCGTCGCCTACATGGTGCTGATCTTCGATCCGTAACGGCTGCGGGAAACGCCGTCCCCTCCGGTCCGATCACGCGCCCCGGCGGAGTTCCACCAGCCGCTTGAGCGCCTCGGCGAGATCGTCGCCGGGCAGCCGGTCGGCCGGCAGGCTCCCCATCTTGTGCTGCACGTCGGCGATGGCGTCGCCGAGCGCGCCGTGCAGGCCCAGCTCGGCCACGGTGGCGGCGCTCTCGCGCATCTCCTCCGACCGCCGGATCCCGTGCTTCAGCGTGCGCTCGAACTGGTAGGGCGCGAGCGTCGGCAGATCGAGGCCCGGATACGACGCCGAAAGCGACTTCATCGTGTACTCGAGGCAGCCCGAGGCCGATGCGGCGAGCAGCGTCTCCACGGTGATCGCCTCCAGCCCCTTCACGAACTGGCTGCGCACCATCTTGATCGCCGTGGCGGCGCCGACCGTCTCACCGACCACCTCCAGGTCGAAGGCGAGTGCCGCCAGCCTCTCCCGGAAGCCGTCCGGCAGCGCGCCCGCCACCAGCACCGGGGTGCGGTGGCCGCGCGGATGCACCGGCGCCATCACCGCCATGTCGACGTAGGCCGCGCCCTTCGCCGTCATCGGCGCGGCGGTCTCCTGCTTGCGGCCCGGCGACACCGAATTGATGTCGATGAACACCTGGCCGGGCCGGATTGCCGGACCCACCGACCGTCCAGCCGCCAGGCTGGAGCTGGCGGTGACGGCGGAGACGATCCAGTCGGCGTGGGCGATGGCCTCGGCCGGGCTGCCGAACGCCGCGACCCCGGCCGTGCGTGCCGCCTCGGCCGTCGGGCCCTCCATGCCCTCGCTGTCGAACAGGATGTCGTAGGCGGAAAAGCCGAGCGCCGGGTCCGTCGCCGCCAGGCTGTCGCGGAAGGCCCGGGCCGCTTCGCCGAAGCCGATGAAGGCGATCTTCATGATGGGAGATCCGTTGCGTGCGGCGCCGGCGATCCGGTGCGCTACTCGATGATCGTCTCGCCCACCGGCGGGGTGCCGTGGGTGTGGAAGCTCTCGATGGTCTTCAGCCCCCAGGCCTGCCCCTTGCGGCGCTCCGCCTCCGTCCAGGTGACCGTCTGCCAGTCCGGCGCCAGGATCAGCCGCGCCCCGGCGTTGGCCACCTCGACCCGGTTTCCGGCGGGCTCGTAGACGTAGAGGAAGAACGTGCCCTGGATCGCGTGCTTGTGCGGCCCGGTCTCGATGAACACGCCGTTCTCCAGGAAGATGTCGGCCGCGCGCAGCACGTCCTCGCGCTGGTCCACGGCGTAGGTGATGTGGTGGAAGCGGCCGGACGCGCCGGAATGGTCCTCGGTGAAGGCGACGTCGTAGCTCTTGTTGTTGACCGTGAACCAGCAGCCACCGAGCCGGCCGTTGTCGAGCTGGATCTGCTCGGTGACGCGGCTGCCGAGCGCCGCCACCATGAAATCGCGGATCTTCGAGACGTCCTGGGCGAGGAGGTTCAGGTGGTCGAGCCGGCGCACCGCCACGCCGCGCCCGTGGTAGCGCTGGGCGATGTTCTTCAGCGCCGGGCGCTCGGCCTCGGGCGCCACGTAGCGGTTGGTGTCGTAATAGAGCTCGAAGACGTGACCGTCCGGGCTGTGGAAGCGGTAGGCGCGGCCGTGGCCGAGGTCGCCGTCGGTCCAGCCGATGCCGCAGCCCATCGCCTCGATCGCCTTGACCCGGCGGGCGAGCGCCGCCTCGGAGGTGGTGCGGTAGGCGACGTGGCCCATGCCGGTGGTCGCCGCGGCGGTCAGCTTCAGGGTGTGGAACTCGTAGTCGTCCCAGGCGCGCAGGTAGACGGATGAGCCCTCGCGGCCGCTCTCGGTGAGGCCGTAGACGTTGACGAAGAAGTCGAGGCTCTCTTCCGGCCTGTCGGTGAACACCTCGACGTGGCCCAGATGCGCCACGTCGAAACAGGGTTCGCTGTCGGCCATGGTCCGTCTCCCGATGTCGTGTGTGCCCGTGCGGGGTCGTCAGCCGGTGCTGGCCGGCCGCGGCTCTCCGGCCGCCGTCGACCGATAGGCGAGAAAGGCCAGGCCGACAATACCGACCAGCCGGGCCGCGAGCGTCACCGGTTCGGTCGAGGCCACGTCGGTCGGCCACAGCACCAGCAGCGAGGCGACGATCATCGCCAGTCGTTCGGCCAACGCCAGCGGCCGCACCAGCCAGCCGGCGAGGCCGACGGTGATGCCGACGACGCCGATCCCCGCGAACACGATCGACAGGAAGATCTGCGTGCCGGTGCCGATCATCAGCAGGCCCGGCATGGTGACGAACAGGAACGGCACCAGCAGCTTGACGAAGCCGAGCCGCACCGCCTCGACCGCCGTCTTGTTCGGGTCGCCGCCGGAGATTGACGCCGCCGCATAGGCCGCGAGCGCCACCGGCGGCGTGATCGCCGACACCAGGCCGTAGTAGAAGATGAACATGTGGGCGACGATGATCGGCAGGCCGAGCTGGGTCAGCGCGGGGGCCACCAGCACCGCCAGCAGCAGATAGGCGGCCGATGTCGGCAGCCCCAAGCCGAGGACGAACGAGGCCGCCGCCGTCAGCAGCAGGATCGCCCACACCTTGTCGCCGCCGGTCTCGACGATCAGGCTCGACAGCATCAGCCCGAGGCCGGTGAGGTTGAGCACGCCGATCACCGTTCCGGCGGCCGCCACCGCGGCGACGATCGGCAGTGTGGCGATCAGCGTGTCGCGGCAGACGAGCACCAGCCCGGCCGGGCCGACGCGGGTGTCCTTGCGCCACGGCGAGATCGCCAGGCCGAAGACGATGCAGATCACCGCCGACTGGGTGGGCGTGTAGCCGTTGGAGAGGAACGCGATCAGCGCGATCAGCGGGATCAGCAGGTAGCCGCGCTTGAGCAGCGTCTCGCGCAGCAGCGCCAGGCCCGCCGAGGTGTCGCGCTCGAGGTCCAGCTTGCCGGCCTCCAGCCGCACCGCGACCATCAGCGCGACGACGTAGAGGAGGCCGGGCACCAGCGCCGCAAGCGCGATCTGCGAATAGGGCACGCCGATGATCTCGGCCATCAGGAACGCCGCGGCCCCCATCACCGGCGGCAGGATCTGGCCGGCCGAGGAGGCGGCGGCCTCGATGGCGCCGGCCAGCGCCGGGCTGTAGCCGACCCGTTTCATCAGCGGGATGGTGAAGGTGCCGGTGGTCACCACGTTGGCGACGGCGCTGCCGTTGATGGTGCCGAGGAGCGAGCTCGACAGCGCCGCCGACAGGCCGGGACCGCCCTGGACGCGGCCGGTGATGCCGCGGGCGAGATCGACGAACACCTCGCCGGTGCCGATCTTCATCAGCAGCCCGCCAAGCAGCGCGAACAGGAAGATGTACTCCACCGCCACGCCCATGGGGACGCCGTACACCCCCTCGGTCGACAGCATCAGGGTGGAGGTGAGGCGGTGCAGGTCGTAGCCGCCGTGGCCGTACTTGCCCGGGATCAGGTAGCCGAACCAGGCGTAGGCGAGCGACAGGACGACGAGGATGACCAGCGTCCAGCCGAGCGTCAGCCGGGCGAGCAGCAGGATGACGGCCATCAGGCCGACGAAGATCCACAGGTCCGGCGGCGTCGCCATCGCGCCGCGCATGACGATGTCGATGTAGGACTGCCAGAGATGCAGGCCAGGGATGGGCGCGAACAGCGCCAGCGCGTAGCACAGGACGCGCACCACGCCGGACTTGGCCTTGAGGCCCAGATAGAGCAGGCCGGAGGCGGCGATCAGCGAGAAGAACGACGAACGCAGGATCAGCGCGGTGATCAGGCCGTAATAGGCGCCGTAGATCACCAGCGCGGTGGCGGCGACCGCGCCGGCGGCGACGAGGCCGGAAACGATCACCGTTTCCGGCCCCGACCGCTCGACGGCGGGCCTCAGACGCAATTGTTCAAGGCCGAGAGCCATGTCGCCGCCGTCCGCTTCTTACTTTTTCTCGTCGAAGTAACGCTGGGCACCCGCCTGCAGCGCGATCGGCGTCTTGGTCGCCGTGTCGAGCTTGATGGCTTTCGCCTGCGGATGGATCTGGCCGAGCTCTCCGAGGTTGTCGAAGATGGTCTTGGTGATCGTGTAGATCATGTCCGCATCGGCATCTTCCCGGGTGAAGATCGTCGCCGGGTCGTTGATCACCGCGACCGCACCGGTCTGGTCCGGATAGGTGCCGGCCGGGATTTCGTAGATCTGGTAGAACGGATACTTCTCGATCATGTCGGCGACCTTCGATTCCTCGAGCGGCAGCAGCACCATGTCGCGCTGGGCGTCGAGGTCGATCAGGGCGGCGGTCGGCGCGCCGGCCAGCACCACCGTGGCGTCGACGGTGCCGTTCATCAGCGCGTTGGTGCCCTCGGTGTAGGACAGGAACTGCGCCTTGCCGGCATCGAACACGCCGTAGGCCTCGAGCAGGCGCTTGGCGAGCACGGCGGCGTTGGAGCCCGGAGGTCCGAGGTTCACCCGCTTGCCCTTCAGGTCTTCGAACGAGGCGATGCCGGTATCCTTGACGGTCGCGACCTGCAGCACGGCCGGATAGAGATAGGCCATCGCGGCGACCGGCTGGGCGTCGCCGTTGAAGGCGCCTTCGCCGTTCTTCGCCTCGTAGAGCGTCGAGGACGAGGAGAAGCCGAAGGTCATCTGGTCGGCGCCGACGCGGCGGATGTTCTCCACCGAGGCGCCGGTCACTTCGGCGCGGGCCGTGGTGTCCTTCATGTGCTTGTTCAGCACGTCGGCCATGCCGGCACCGATCACGTAGAACAGGCCGCCGGTGCCGCCGGTGCCGATCGAGATGCGGTCCTGCGCGGCCGCAGGCGTCGCGAGGACGGCGGCCCCGAGCGCGAGTGCCGTCAGTGCGTGGGTCAGCTTCATGTCATTCCCTCCCTGGGTTGGTTGCCGGTCAACGTGACTCAAGCGGGGTGTAGCGTCTGCACCCGGCTCTTGCGGCCGGGTTCCGCGAGCGCCTTGAAGCTCGCGAAGCTCGTTGCGACCAGCTCGTCGATGGCGCGTTCGTGGTCGCCGCCGTCGGTGCTGCCGTCCGAGAGGCGGGTGATTCGCTCCGGATTGATCAGCGTGTAGTAGAGCGAGCCGAGCAGGAACTGGCTGCGCCAGACGATCGCGTTGCGGTCGGCGCCCGGCAGGCAGCCCGCGATGGCGTCGATGAAGGCGCGGGTCGTCGTGTCGAAGGCGTTGGCGATGATCTGGCGGGCTTCCGGGTTGCCCTCGGCGGAGAGGACGGCGCGCATTCGCGTGAAGCGGGCGCCGCCGCCGGAATCGGCGTGGGACGACGTGAACGCCGGCAGCACGTAGGCGCGCAGCACCGCCATCAGCCGCTGGTCGTCGTCGGAAATCCGCATCGCCTCGCCGATCAGCTCCAGGCGGCGGGCGTTCATCGGCTGGGTGTGGGCGGTGTAGATCGCCTCCAGCAGGCCGAGCTTGTCGCCGAAGTGATAGGTCACGCTGCCGACGTGGACGCCGGCGGCGCGCGCGATCTCGCGCAGCGGCACCGAGCCGAAGCCGCGCTCGGCGAACAGGTCCTTGGCGACCTCGAGAATGGTCTGTCGCGTATCGGCGCGGGCCACGTCGGTCCATCCGGTCGGGTGGAGGCGGCTGCCTCCCGGTTGGGTTCTCCCTACAGGGGCTTCGTCCGTCTGTCTATCGTATTTGGACGCTTGTCGAAAGACCGGGCGTCCCTTGGGGCCGGCCCGTTCGGAAGCGCTTGCCGTGCGGGCAGTCGTTTCCGGCCGGCTGCGCTCGCCCGACCCGGGCCCTGCCGGGTGGCCGGCCGCCGCGGGCGAGCGCGCGCGCGAAAATCGACATATACATTCCCCGGTCCGGCCCCGGGAGCGCACCGATTTTGACCGCATTTGCGCTGTTGGAGGGAGGCGGCGCCCGCACGGCGGGCACAGGCGAAGCGGGATCTGGAGGGCAACCATGACATTTGGCGGTGATTTCGACGTTGACAGGCGGCGCCTGCTGATCGGCAGCGCGGCGCTCCTGGCCGGGCTGGGCGCGCCGCCGTTCGTCCGGCTGGCCCATGCGATGACGGAGCTGCCGCTGGATCCTCCGACCCGCTTCGACTTCGAGATCCTGAAGGAGCGCGCCCGCAGCCTCGCGGCCAAACCCTACGTCGCCCCGCCGGTGCCCCACGCCGATCTCCTGGAAACCGTCGACTTCGATGCCTACCAGTCGATCACCTTCCGGCCGGACCGCACGCTCGGCCCCGGCGAGGACACCACGGTGCCCATCCGCCTGTTCCATCTCGGCCGCTACTTCAAGGTGCCGGTGCAGCTCTACCTGGTGAAGGACGGCGAGGCGCGCGAGATCGGCTACGACCACGACGCCTTCACCTACAAGGACAAGGCGCTGGAGCAGAAGCTGCCCGACGATCTCGGCTACGCCGGCTTCCGGCTGATGAACGCGGGCTCCGAGACCGACTGGCTCGCCTTCCTGGGCTCCAGCTACTTCCGCTCGTCGGGCCCCGAGGGCCAGTATGGCCTGTCGGCGCGCGGCCTGGCGATCGACACCGGCATGGCCCGGCCGGAGGAGTTTCCGCGCTTCTCCGCCTTCTGGCTGCACGGCGCCGGCGACGACCCCGACGCGATGATCGTCGACGCGCTCTTGGAAAGCGAAAGCTGCACCGGCGCCTATCGTTTCAAGATCTCCAAGCCCGGCGACATCCTGATGGACGTCGACGCCTACCTCTACATCCGCAAGGACATCGAGCGGCTGGGGGTGGCGCCGCTGACCAGCATGTTCTGGTATTCCGAGGCGAAGCGCTTCCAGGGCGACGACTGGCGTCCCGAGGTGCACGACAGCGACGGCCTGGCGCTGTGGACCGGCGCGGGCGAGCGCATCTGGCGGCCCCTCAACAATCCGAAGACGGTGCGCACCAGCACGTTCACCGACAGCGCGCCGAAGGGATTTGGGCTGCTGCAGCGGGACCGCGACTTCGCCAACTACCAGGACGACGGCGCCTTCTACGACAAGCGCCCGGGCATCTGGGTCGAGCCGCTGTCGGACTGGGGCAAAGGCGAGGTCCAGCTGGTCGAGATCCCCACCGACGACGAGATCTACGACAACATCGCCGCCTACTGGAAACCGGCCTATCCGGTCCGCGCCGGCGATGCGCTCCACTTCCCCTACCGGCTCCACTGGGTCTCGCGCGAGCCGTTCCCGCCGAAGTCGGTCGCCCGGGTCGTCAGCACCCGCATCGGCCGCGGCGGCGTTCCCGGCCAGCAGCGCCGGGGCGACACCAAGAAGTTCGTCATCGACTTCCAGGGCGGCCCGCTCGGCGCGCTGGAGCAGCGGTTCGATATCGAGCCGATCGTCGACACCTCGCGCGGCAAGGTCAGCGGACGCTACGTGGTCAAGGTCGTCGGCACCGACCGCTGGCGGGCGTTCTTCGACCTCGATGTGACCGGCACCGACGCGGTGGACCTGCGCTGCTACCTGAAGCTCGGCGACGAGGTGCTGAGCGAGACCTGGATGTACCAGTACCTGCCGTTCGACTTCCCCGGCTGATCGCCGCCCGGCCGGGATCGGACTCGCCGGTCCCCGCGCCCCAGACGAGGGGGTGCGGCGTCCTGCCGCACCCCCTCGTCTGCCGGGCGCGCCGCCCGGCAGACAAACGCGTCCGACGGTCGGAAATCGGCCGATTCCGGCCCTGTTGCCATGGCCGGGACGGGCGGCGGTGGCCCCGGCAATGCCCCTCCGCCGGCCGGTCGGATCGGTTGCCGGATCGGCGCAGGTCTTCCCCCTGAAATTTAAGAGTCGCCCGCCCCGGAAATTGGGCATCATGTGCTGCGCCGCACCATATAGGGGGCGCCGGTCCACGGGGACCGGCGTGGACGGGACGCACGCGCAAGCAACTGGTCGCGATTGCAAAATAAGCAAGCAATCGCCCTCTCGCCCGCACGCCACGGCCACAAGAACGTCACGAATTAATCCACTATATCACCACGTTAACGGCGGAACTCTCGGGCCCCTACGCGGGTTTGCAGTGCAACGTCGACCTGGGGCGGGGATCCCATCGTGCATGATCCGGCTGATGGCCGAAGCAGAGGAGGACGAATGCTCAGTCGTCGATCCGTCATTGGCGGGATGACCGGTGCGCTTGCGAGCGCGACGATTGCGCGGAGCGTGCGCGCCGAGGAAGCCGGCGCCGCTCAGCAGGCCGGCCAGGCCCCGGCCGGCTTTTCCTTCGAGGCGCTGACCGCGCGGATGCGCGATGCGGCGACGCGGAGCTACGAGAACCCGACCTTCGATATCCCCGACCCGATCCGCAATCTGGACTACGAGGCCTACAAGCAGGTCGCCTTCCGCCCCGAGCGTGCGCTGTGGGGCGACACCGACCTGCCGTTCCGCCTGCAGGCCTTCCACGCCGGGTGGCTGTTCAACCAGCCGGTGAAGCTGTTCGTGGTGGAAGGCGGCGAGGCGAAGGAACTCACCTTCGGCAGCGCCGATTTCGAATACCGGCCGCCGCTCAATCCCGCCGACTTCGAGAACCTGCCGTTTCCGGGGGTCGCGGGGTTCCGCCTGCATTTTCCGCTGAACCGGCCGGACGTCTTCGACGAGGTGATCGCCTTCCAGGGCGCCAGCTATTTCCGCGCCGTCGGTTACGGAAACGTCTACGGCATCAGCGCCCGCGGGCTGGCGGTGAACACGGCGACCGGCCGCGAGGAGGAGTTCCCGCGGTTCAGCGAGTTCTACATCGAGAAGCCGCAGCCCGACGCGCGCTCGATCATGATCTACGCCACGCTGGAGAGCCCCAGCCTCACCGGCGCCTACGCGTTCCGGGTGACCCCGGGCACCGATACGGTCACCGACGTCACGGCGCGGCTGTTCTTCCGCGCCGACGTCGAGCGGCTCGGCGTGGCGCCGATGACGTCGATGTTCCTGTTCGGCGAGAACAACCGGACGGTCTTCGACGACTACCGCGAGCGGGTCCACGATTCCGAGGGCCTGCGGGTCGTGCGCCGCAACGGCGACGAGCTCTGGCGGCATCTGAGCAATCCGCACGTGCTGGCGAACTCGTTCCTGGGCGAGGACCAGCCGGTCTCGTTCGCCCTCAACCAGCGCCACCGTGCCTTCGAAGACTATCAGGACGCCGAAGCCCACTACGAGAAGCGTCCGTCGCTGCGGGTGGAAACCGGCGAGGGATGGGGCAAGGGGCAGATCCAGCTCGTTGAGATCCCCGCCGACGCCGACCATATGGACAACATCGTCGCTTTCTGGACGCCGGCCGACCCCGTCACCGCGGGGAGCGAGCTGTCGCTCGGCTATCGCCTGGTCTGGGGCACCCCGGGATCCGAGGATTCCAGCCTGGCCCGGGCGATCGCAACGCGGACCGGAGTCGGTGGTCCGTCCGGCGTACGGAACGAAGACGGACTTCGGAAGTTCGTCATTGACTACCAGGGCGGAATGCTGCGCGGCCTCGGGCCTGATGCCGGCATTTCGCCCGTCACCGCAATTGCCGGGGGCGAGGTGAAGACCTCGTCGCTGCACCGAATTCACGACGGGACATGGCGGTTCGCCTTCGATGTTCTGCCGGCCGGGGATGGGCCGGTTGAGCTTTCTGTCCGTCTGGACATGGCCGGGCGCCGCCTGACCGAGACGTGGCTTTACCAATGGAGACTGGGTGATGAGCAACGACGTTACTAACGCCGATATGGGCCTGCCGGTCGAGCCGCAGGAGCGCGCGGCGTTCATCGACGCATACGCTCCGCCGTCGGCGCCGATGGCGATGCCGCTGCAGACCCTCGAGGTCGGATGGTCGGCGCGTCTGCGCCTGGCCGTCGTGCGGCCGTCCCTGGTCGGGGCCGCCGGCTGACGGTCTCGCCCCCTCCGCCCGCCTTCCGCCAGCAAGGGATTTGATGGTCTATTATTATCGGGTCCTCACCCTCACGGCCGCACTGATCCTGACCTACGTCGCGACGTCGCTGTTCTTCGACTACGTCGCGTCCGACGATCTGGATGCGCTTGACGTCCTGCGGGTGGCCCTGCTGGCGATTACCTCCTTCGGCATCGCCTGGGGCGCGACGCTGGCGTTTGCCGGCCTGTTCGCGCGGGATCCGAAGGCGCCGCCGCCCGGCCCGCTGTCGCGGCCGCGGCGCACCGCCGTCCTGGTCCCGATCTACAACGAGGATCCCGTCGGCACCTTCTCGCGCGTCGCCGCGATGAGCGACAGCCTCGTCGCCACCGGCCGCCACGACGACTTCCACTTCATGATCCTCTCCGACACCCGCGACGACGCCATCGCGGCCGAAGAGGAGACGTGGTTCCAGCGGCTGGTCCAGGAGACGGGCGCCGAGGGCCGGATGTTCTACCGGCGCCGGGCGGTCAACCACGGCCGCAAGGCCGGCAACGTCGCGGATTTCGTCCGCCGCTCCGGCGCCGCCTACGATTTTCTGCTGATCCTCGATGCCGACAGCCTCGTCGAGGGCGAGATCATGGTCGAGATGGCGCGGCGGATGGATGCCGAGCCCACCGTCGGCCTCATCCAGACGCTCCCCAAGGTGATCAACGCCAAGACCTGGTTCGGCCGCTCGATGCAGTTCGCGTCGTGGTTCTTCGCGCCGTCGTTCTCGCGCGGGCTGGCGGCCGTTCAGGGCACCGCCGGCACCTTCTGGGGCCACAACGCCATCGTTCGCACCGAGGCGTTCGCCGCCACCTGCGGGCTGCCGAAGCTCTCCGGCAAGCCGCCGTTCGGCGGCGACATCCTGTCCCACGACTACGTCGAGGCGGCGCTGCTTTCCAGCGGCGGCTGGAAGCTGCGGCTCTACACCGACCTGGAGGGCTCCTACGAGGAGGCGCCCGACGACCTGATCGCCTACGCCAAGCGCGACCGGCGCTGGTGCCAGGGCAACCTCCAGCACATGCGGCTGCTGTTCGCGCCGAAGCTGCGGCTGTGGAGCCGCTTCTTTCTGGTGCAGGGGATCATGGCCTATCTGGCCTCGCCGCTCTGGCTCGCCTTCCTCGTGTCCAGCCTCATCGCGCCGTTCTTCGTGAGCGGGCCGGTCTATTTCCCCGAGCAGGGCATGCTGTTCCCGCGGTTCCCCCATGTGGACACCGCCAAGGCGCTGATGCTGCTGGTCACGGTGTTCGGGCTCCTGATCCTGCCGCGTCTCCTCATTCTGGTCCGCGCCTCCGGCTCGGCCCGCCACCATGGTTTCTCCGGCGCGGCCGCCGTGGTCTGGTCGACGCTGGTGGAGGTGATCTGGTCCAGCGTGATGGCCCCGATCATGCTCCTTTACCAGAGCCGCTCGGTGTTCCAGATCGTGACGGGTTCGGACGGCGGATGGCCGGTGTCCGATCGCGAGGAGGGCATCTCGCTCGCCGAATCCTGGGCGGGAAGCTGGTGGATTTCCGCCGCCGGCATCCTCGCGCTCAGCGTCGCCGGCGTCTTCACGCCCGACCTGCTGCCCTGGCTGCTTCCCGTCGGCATCCCGATGGTGCTCGCCCCGCTGATCATCTACGGCAGCTCGACCCGGGGCAGTGGCCTGCTCGCCGCGCGGCTCGGCCTGTTCGGGACGCCCACCGAGATCGCGCCGCCGAAGCTGGTGCTCGACCGGCGCGCCGTGCTCGCCCGCTGGACCGGTCAGCCGCAGAGCGGACCGGACAAGGACGCGGTCGGCGTCGCCCGCGGCGTGCCGGCGTCGGCACCGCGCACGCTGCCGCATTAGAGACTTTCCGATCGGGTGAAATCACCTGATCGATGGGAAATGCTCGCGCCGCGGCGGCAGCGACCGCCTCGGCGCGGCGGCAGGCCGGCCGGTCAGCTGCGGGGCGCGGCGACGGGGGTCCAGATCCCCTGGCGGGCCAGTTCGCCGGCCAGCTCCTGCATCAGCACCTGCACCCGTTCGACGATGCCGGATGGCTGCCGCTGCCCATCGAACGCCACGCTCCAGACGATCCGCATCCCGTTGATCGGCCGTCCGGCGACGGCCCCGTTGGTGAGCTCCTCGACGACGGCGCAGCCCGGCATCAGAGCCACGCCGATCCCCGCCTTGACCAGCTCCACCATCAGCGTGCGCGAGTTCACCTCGGCGGCCAGATGGACGCCCAGCCCGTAGCGGGCGTTCATCCTTGTCAGCCAGTGGCGCATGAAGTTGCCTTCCGGGTGCGCCACCATGGGCTGGCCGGCGAGGTCGCGCCACTCCAGCGTCGCTCGTGCCGCCAGCGGGTGGTCCGGCGGCATCACCGCCAGCAGCTGCTCGGCGGCGATCGGCGACGTATGCAGCTTGCCGCGCCGGGTCTTCGGGCTGACCAGGATGGCGAGATCCAGGTGCCCCTTCGACAGGCCGATCTCCATGTTCTCCGAAATGTCCTCGGTGATCGCCAGCGTCACGCGCGGATGGCGCTCGGCCACCAGCGCGACGAGCGGCGTCGCGAACACCCGCGAGGTGGAGATCGGCAGCCCGATCCGGACGCGGCCGCCGGGATCGGCGTCGAAGTCGCTCAGCTCGCGGACGGTCGCCTCGTGCAGGTTCACCATCTCGCGCGCCCGCTCCACGAAGATCTGGCCGGACTCCGTCAGCCGCACCCCGCGCTTGCCGCGATCGAGCAGCCGCGAGCCGTAGGCCTGCTCGAGCGCCTGCACCGACCGGCTGAGCGCCGACTGGGACACGCCGAGCCGTTCGGCCGCCGCCGTCAGGTTCCGCTGCTCGGCGATTTCCAGGAACCGGTAGAGATCGCTGACGCTCTCGTCCGATCTATCCATGCGTACCTCGCATCATAATCATCTCTGAATTTGCGTTTTTAGCATGAAAGCGTGGCGCTACAATCGATTGCAGCACGACACGACCGGCCATCGGGCGGCCGGAAACGGAAGGACATGGTCATGGCACCGCGTATCGAACCCCTGAGCGACGCCGAGGCGAGCGGCACCCAGCGCCTGCTCATCCAGACGGCCGAAGCCAACGGCGCTCCGGATCCGCTCTGCGCCCGCATCTACGTGCGGGCCGAGGCCGGCCGCAACTGGCTGCGCCACTGGAACGAGCTGCTGAACGGCGGCGTGCTGCCGGTGCCGCTGAAGGAGATGTGCCGGGTGCTGATCTCGATGAAGCACTTCTGCGGCTACTGCTCCACGGTGCGCTCGCGGATCGCCCAGGAGGCCGGCCTGACGGAGGAGAAGCTCATGGCCACCATGGACTTCGAGGCGAGCCCGCTGTTCGACGCGCGCGAAAAGGCGGCGCTGCGCTTCGCCACCGCCTTCAAGGCGGGCGACGACGCCATCGACGACGACGCGGTCTATGAGGATCTGAAGCGGCACTTCAGCGACGAGGAGATCGTCGAGCTCGGCCTCGTCTGCGCGGAAACCGACGGCGTCGGCAAGTTCGCCCGTTCGCTGCAGATGCGCACGTGGGGCGAGGCCTGCGAGCTGCAGCCGATGCTGCGCGGGCTCGACACGATGGAAACGGCCTGACGGGGGCCACGGAGAACCGCCAGATGTTCGAAGTCATCTTCGATGCCGAGGGCGTGGCCGTCGGCAAGATGCGCAACGAGGTGACGCTGACGGCGAGTTCGCCGTTCAAGAGCGTCAACGTGCTGGCCACCGACGAGGGGCCGTTCCAGGGCGGCGAGGGCACCGCCCCGACGCCGCTCGAGTATTTTCTCACCGGTCTCGTCGGCTGCCTGATGACCCAGATCCGGGTGTTCTCCCGCAAGATGCGCATCGAGGTCTCGGACCTGAAGGTGCACTGCCGGGCGGAATGGACGGCCGAAAAGGGTGAGCTCGGACCCTACGAGGGCTTTCCGCGCAGCTTCAGCGTCGACGTCGACCTCACGTCGGGGGCGCCGGCCGAGGACGTCGCGCGGCTGGTCGAGGCGTCGAAGCGCGCCTGCTTCGTCGAGCAGACCCTGGCCGTGTCGAACACCGTGGCCCACCGGCTCCGGATCAACGAAGGAGACTGGACCGACGCCTGACCGGGCCGAAATGGCACGGCGAGCGAGAGGGGGAAGGAAACAGGGCGCTGACCGTCGGTTCCGGGATGGCCGGGAAGGCTCCGCGGAAAACGGTCCTCGCAACGGCCGGGCGCAGGTCCCGGTGCGAAGATGTCCGCATCGGACATTTTCGGCCTTGGCGCATCGGCGAACCGGCAGCAGGCTGATCGCGGGCGTGCTGAGCGGTCACCACGAAAAACGAAAACAAGACGTCAAAACGGGAGGAGAACGCATGCGAAACCTTAGGAAGTTTGGGCTTGGCCTCGGCCTCGCGGCGCTGATGACCGCGCCGGCGGCCGCTCAGGAGACGATCAACCTGACCGTGGTCTCCGGATTTTCGCCCAGCGTCGCCGCGGTGAAGATGCTCCAGGAGAGCTTCATCCCGACGGTCGACGCCGAGCTCGCCAAGTCCGGCGACTACAAGATCAACTGGCAGGAGGCGTTCTCCGGCACGCTGGCCACCCCGGGCGGCGAGCTGGAAGCCGTGCAGACCGGCCTCGCCGATGTCGGCGTCATCGTCACCGCCATCCACGCCGACAAGATCCCGCTCTACCTGATCGGCTACGTGACGCCGTTCACCACCACCGACATGGTGCTCGTCCACAACGTCGTCGACGGGCTGGTGGAGAAGTATCCGGCCTTCAAGGAAACCTGGGACAAGTTCGACCAGGTGACGCTGTCGGCGTCGGGCATCGCCGACAACTACATCATCTGCTCGTCCAAGCCGATCGAATCGGTGGACGACATCGACGGCCTGAAGATCGGCGGCATCGGGCCGAACCTGCGCTGGGTGGAGCCGATCGGCGCGGTCGGCGTCAACGCCAATCTCGGCAACTTCTACAACATGACCCAGACCGGGGTGACCGACGCGATTCTGGTGTGGGGCGAGTCCGTCGTGTCGCTGAAGTTCTACGAGGTGTGCCCGTACTACTTCAACGCCAACCTCGGCGGCGCCAACACCTACGCGGTGAACGTCAACAAGTCGAAGTGGGAGCAGCTTCCGGAAGAGGTCCAGGCGGCCCTCAAGACGGGCGCCGAAGCCTACAGCGTCGCCATCGGCGAGTTCGCCGCCGAGCTCGGCGAGAAGGCCATCGCCACCTTCAAGGAAAGCGGCGGAACCGTCGTCGACATCGACGAGCAGGAGCGCCTCGACTGGGCGGCCGAGCTGCCGAACATCGCCCAGGAGTGGGCCGAGAACCTGGAAGCCAAGGGCATTCCCGGCAAGGCGATCCTGCACGACTACATGGAGGCGATGCGCGCGGCCGACCAGCCGATCGCCCGCCAGTGGGACCAGAACTAGCGCCCTGTCCGCTCAGGTCCGTGATCCGACCGGAAAGGACCGGTTCGAGGGGCGAACCCGGGGCCATGCCTCGTCGATCAGGCGCGCTGCCTGATCGGAGACGGCCCCGGGTTCGTCCCGGGCCCGGGCGGCCACAGCCGTGTCGTCGGTCGGCACCGCGTTCGGATCGCGCCGGTCCGAGCGCGCCGGTTCTCCAAGCGCTTGCATTCACAGCCGTTGCCCCGTGCGCTCGGGCGCCGCCGCCTGATCGGCTCCGGGGGAGGCGGATCGACCGGTCCGGCCATCCGGTGGCCCGGACCGGCTTTCGCCGATTGAGATCGAGGCTATTCTCTCCGTCCGGGCCCGCTCGGGCCGGACCGGGATGACAGATCGGGGAGGAACGATGTCCGGGCCATCGCACGACGCTGCCGGGGAGGACTCGTCCCGGGATCACGCCGGCTACGTGCCCGGCCTGACGCCCGCCGTCACGGGCATGAACGCCATCGGGGCCGTGGTGGTCCTGTTGATGGCGCTGCTCGTCAACGTCGACGTCCTCGGCCGCTGGCTGTTCAATTCGCCGCTCGACGGTGCCGTCGAGCTCACCGAGATGGGCATCGTCGCCATCGTCTATCTGCAGCTCGCCCACGCCATCGCCGTCGGCCGGCTGACGCGGTCGGAGATGCTCCTCGATCTCACCGAGCGCCGGATGCCGCGCCTCAACCTCACCCTCCGGACGGTCTTCAACCTGATGGGCGCCTTCGTGCTCGCCGTCATCGTCTACGGCCAGCTGCCGCGCCTCGTCAGCGCCTGGGAGAACGGCTTCTACAAGGGCAATCCCGGCGTCTTCCAGGCGCCGACCTGGCCGCTGGAGGCGATCCTGCTGGTCGGCGCGATCTTCGGCATCGTCCAGTTCGGGGTGCTCGCCTGGCAGAACGTCGCGCTGATGCGGGCGCTGAACGCGACCCCGGGGCGGACGTGATGGTCCTGGCTCCCCACGAACTCGGGCTGATCTCGATCGGCGCCATCGTGCTCCTGATCTACGCCGGCTCCTACATCGCCGTCGCCCTGTCGATCGTCTCCTTCGTGCTGGTCGCGGTGCTGCGGAACGATCCGGCCATCGCCGTCCACCTGCTGACGCTCGCCGCCGCCGATAGCATCGCCAGCCAGACCTTTGCGGTGATCCCGCTGTTCGTGCTGATGGGGCTGATCATGAGCGCGTCGAACGTCGGGCGCGACGCCTACGACGTGGCCGACCATTTCCTGCGCTCCATCCGCGGCGGGCTGGGGCTCGCCACGGTGACGTCGAACGCCGTCTTCGCCGCCGTCACCGGCGTGTCGATCGCCGCCGCCGCCGTGTTCACCCGGGTCGCCGTGCCCGAGATGCTGCGGCTGGGCTACCATCCGCGCTTCGCGGTCGGCGTCGTCGCCGGCTCGTCGGTGCTGGGCATGCTGATCCCGCCGTCGATCCTGCTGATCATCTACGCCATCCTCACCGAGCAATCGATCGGGATGATGTTCTACGCCGGCATCGGCCCGGGCATCCTGCTGTCGGCGGTCTACTGCGCCGGCATCATCGGCATGGCCTATCTGACGCCGCGCTTCGTCTACGACGTGGACGGCCGGTTCTCCGACAGATACGCAGGCGCCGAGCGGCCGCGGCTGTCCGCCGGCGAACTGGTCCGCAAGGCCGGGCCGCTGCTGCTCCTCATCACCATTGTGCTCGGCGGCATCTACGGCGGCGTGTTCACGCCGACCGAGGCCGGCGCCGTCGGCTCGCTGGCGGCGCTTGCCATCGCGGTGGCCCGGCGCAGCCTGACGCTGAAGAGCTTCTGGACCGTGCTCCTGGAGACCGGCCACATCACCGCCTCGGTGTGCTTCCTGATCATCTCCGCCACCATGTACAGCCGCGCCCTGACGGTGGCCGGCGTGCCGTTCTGGCTGTCCGGCCTGGTCAGTGGCGACGGCAACAGCTTCCTGATGGTGATGCTGATCTACATCGCGGTGATCCTGCTGCTCGGCACGATCATCGATTCCGTCTCGATCATCCTCATCATGGTGCCGCTGTTCCTGCCGATCCTGAACGGCATGGGCGCCGACATCGTCTGGTTCGGCATCGTCACCATCATCTCGGTGGAGATCGGGCTGCTGACGCCGCCGCTCGGCATGGCGTGCTTCGTCATCAAGGGATCGCTGCCCGACGACCGCATCAAGCTCGGCGACATCTTCGCCGGCGCAGCGCCGTTCGCGCTGATGATGCTGTTCGTGGTGGGCCTCCTGCTGAGCTTCCCGGACCTCGTCTACATCGGCCGCTGGTTCGGGCAATAGAGCCTTGTCGGTCAGGTGGGCTCACCTGACCGCACGCTCTAAGTCCGTTCGCCGGCGAGCCGGCCGAGAGTGTCCAGCAGCGCATCCACGTCGATCGGCTTTTCCAGGAAGTCGGCGGCCTTCAGGCGGGCCGCCTCGCGCCGCATCTCGTCGGTGGCGCGGGCGCTGACGACGATCGCGGCGAACGCGCCGCCGGCAAGGCGGAGGCGGTCCAGCGCCTGCAGCCCGCTCATGCCGAGCAGGTTCACGTCCAGGATCAGGCAGGTCGCGGCGTCGAGCCCGCCCGCGGAAAACAGCGCCTCGGCGCTCTGGAAGGCCGAGACCGCGTAGCCGTCGAGTTCCAGCACGGTGCGCAGCGCCTCCCGCACCGCCGCGTCGTCCTCGACGATTGCGATCGGCGGCTTCACGGGCGCCGGCTCCGGCCGGCCGGGCGTGCCGGCGGGAAAGTCAGCATGGGCAGGTCCCTCCCTGGCGGCGGCCCCGTCGGTCCGGGCCGATGGTCTTATGCCGGCTGCCCGGCCAAAATTCGAGGTCCGGCACGCTACGTACGCACAAACACCTACGAAGTATGCCGAAGTATCGATCGTTCCCCGCCGGGCCCATATCGAAGGGGTCCGACGCAGGAGGGGGTGGGGTCATGCTGCACGCGCACGCTTCAGATCGGCAGGGCGTCGTGCCCCGGGCCGGCTGCCTGGCTGCAACGCCCGCCGTCCCCGACGATGCCCTCGGCCAGGCGCTGGAGGAATTCGGATCCCTCATCGCCGTCGAACGCAACGCCGAGATCTTCGCCCAGGGCGAGCCGGCGACGCATCTCTACAAGGTCGTTTCCGGGGTGGTGCGCACGTGCGTCTATCTCGAGGACGGCCACCGGCAGATCGGCTCGTTCCAGCTGCCGGGCGACGTGTTCGGCTTCGAGCCGCGCGAGCGCCACGGCTTCTCGGCGGAGGCGGTCGGCCCGTGCCGGGTGATGCGGGTGCGCCGCGCCGCCCTGGAGATGGCCGCCGCGCGGGAACCCGAGCTGTGCCGGGCCATGCTCGCCTGCACGTTCCGGTCGATGGAGCGCCTGCGGTCGCAGGTCACGCTGCTTGGCCGCAGGAGCGCGCTGGAACGGGTGGTGGCGTTCCTGCGCGCCCTGTCGGAGCGCCAGCAGCAGCCCGCCGTCATCGAGCTTCCGATGTCGCGCCAGGACATCGCCGACCATCTCGGCCTGACCATCGAAACCGTGTCGCGCACGATGACGCAGCTGCAGGACCTCGGGCTGATCACGCTCGACGGATCGCGGCGCGTCCGGGTGCGCGCGCGCCGGCTGGCGGCATAGGGCATCGGCCTCCGGACCGGGCCCTGTCGAACGTCCGGCGCTTCGTCCGAGGCGCCACCCCGTTTGGAGTGCAGAGCGTGACCTCGTCTTCCCCGACCCTTCCTTCGGCTTCGTCCGCTCCGGCGGATCCGCTCGACGCCTTCGCCGAGACCATCGACCGGGCCTCCCACGCCGCGGTGGCGCGGATGACCGGCGGCCTCGCCCCGGCGGGGCTGTCGGAGGCCTTCACCGACTGGGCCGTGCATCTCGCCTCCGCACCGGGCAAGTCCGTGCAGCTCGCCGGCAAGGCGGCGCGCAAGTGGAGCCGGTTCGCCGACTTCGCGGGCCGCAGCCTGCTGGCGGGCGGCTCGGGCGCCGCCGGCATCGAGCCGCTTCCCCAGGACAAGCGCTTCGCCGACCCCGAGTGGCACGCCTTTCCCTTCAACCTGATCCAGCAGGGCTTCCTGCTGCAGCAGCAGTGGTGGCACAACGCGACGACGGGCGTGCCGGGGGTGTCGCGCCACCACGAGCAGGTGGTCGAGTTCGCCACCCGGCAGGTCCTCGACATGGTCTCGCCGGCCAACTTCATCGCCACCAACCCAGTGGTCCTCAAGGAGACCGTCGAGACGGCCGGCGCCAATCTGGTCCGCGGGCTCGGCAATTTCCTGGAGGACTGGCAGCGCGAGGCCACCGGCCGCCCGCCCGTCGGCGCCGAGGCCTTCGTGCCGGGCCGGACCGTCGCCGTCACCCCCGGCAAGGTCGTCTACCGCAACCGCCTCATCGAGCTCATCCAGTACGAGGCCGCGACCGGGACCGTGCATCCCGAACCGGTGCTGATCGTGCCGGCCTGGATCATGAAATACTACATCCTCGACCTGTCGCCGGAGAACTCGCTGGTCCGCTACCTCACCGGCCAGGGCTTCACGGTCTTCATGATCTCCTGGCTCAATCCGACCGCCGACGACCGCGACCTGTCCATCGACGACTACCGGAGGCTCGGCATCGGCGCGGCGCTCGACGCGGTCGGCGCGATCGTGCCGGGCCGCAAGGTGCACGCGACGGGCTACTGCCTGGGCGGCACGCTGCTGTCGATCGCCGCCGCCGCCATGGCGCGCGACGGCGACGACCGCCTGAAGACGGTGTCGCTGTTCGCCGGCCAGTCCGACTTCGAGGAGGCGGGCGAGCTGACCCTGTTCATCTCGGAAAGCCAGGTGCGCTTCCTGGAGGATCTGATGTGGTCGCAGGGCACCCTCGATTCCAAGCAGATGGCGGGGGCGTTCGAACTTCTGCGCTCCAACGACCTGGTCTGGTCGCGGCTCGTGCATTCCTACCTGATGGGCGAGCGGGCGCCGATGTCGGACCTGATGGCCTGGAACGCCGACGCGACGCGGATGCCGGCGCGGATGCATTCCCAGTATCTGCGCGGGCTGTTCCTGCAGAACGACCTGTCGGAAGGCCGCTTCGAGGTCGACGGCCGGCCGATCGCGCTCTCCGACATCCGCGCGCCGATCTTCTGCGTCGGCACCGAACACGACCACGTCGCGCCCTGGCGGTCGGTGTTCAAGATCCACCTGTTCTCCGACGCCGACGTCACCTTCGTGCTGGCGAGCGGCGGCCACAACGTCGGCATCGTCGCGCCGCCGTCGAGCCCGAAGGCGCACTTCCGGATCCGAGAGAAGAAGGAGCAGGCGCCGTACGTGGATCCCGACAGCTGGCTGGAGCTGGCGGAGCCGCGCGACGGCTCGTGGTGGAGCGCCTGGACCGGATGGCTCGCGGCGCAGTCGGCGGGCGAGCCGGTCGCGCCGCCCGCCCTCGGCAACGCCGCGGCCGGCTATCCGCCGCTGTGCGACGCCCCCGGCACCTACGTGCTGCAGGAATAGGAGAAGGGGGGCGTGGCCATTGCCGCGCCCCTGACCTGTCGTGCCGGCCGAAAGCCTCAGGCGGTCTCGCGGGTCACCACCGCCTGGGATTCCTGGGCGAGCTTGGCCGATTCCGCGCTGAAGTCGCCGATCGCCTCTTCCACGAATTCCGACTGGGCATCGATGGCGTCGGCGATGGATCCGCACTTGGCGAGCTGGTCGCACAGGTTGGCCTGGGCCGCGAAGCGGCGGCCGGCGAAGCGCATCATCTCGGCCGTCATGGTCATCGGCACGTCGATCATCATCGTCTTCCAGACGTCCGCAAACGGGGCGCGGGAGGCGAAGATGTCGCCGTAGGGACCGCCGAAGGCGAACGCCTTGGCGAACGGGCCACCGAAGTCGAGGGTGTCCTTGAACGGGTTGCCGACGTGGTGCGGAGTGTCCGACATGGGGATGATCCTTCGGGTCGCGGCGGGATTGATGCGCAACCGTGCATCGCACTCGCCTGGAACGCATTGATCGGTGTCAACGTTCCGGGCGTGCCGTGTCACGGGCGCCGTGCGCCGCACCCCGCGGGCCTTTGGCCCTGCCGTCCCGGTCGGCCCCTTGCAGGGGCGCGCGGCCGGACGCACGTTCAGTGGAGGCGATGGCCCGGCCGGCGGCATGCGGTGCCGGACTTGACGTTGCGCAAGGCGGCCACGGCCGGAAGCGTCGACAAACAGACGAACGGCCCCCTTTCCGGGGGCGAACAGGGAGAGGCAGGACCATGAAGGTCGGTGACATCATGACCGTGGGCGCGGCGACCGTTTCGCCGGACACCACGATCGGCCAGGCGGCGCAGCTGATGCTGGAGCATCACATCAGCGGCATGCCGGTGGTCGACGCGGACAGCATGCTGATCGGCATGGTGACCGAGCGCGACCTCCTGCGCCGCACCGAGCTCGGCACCGAGCAGGAGCATCGCCACTGGATGGAGCTGGTGATGAGCGCCGGCACGCTCGCCGACGAGTACGTGCGGGCCCACGCCCGCAAGGTCTCCGACGTGATGTCCCGCGACGTGGTGACGGTGGCGCCCGACGCCGAGCTGTCGGAGGTCGTCCGGCTGATGGAAGAACACGGCTACCGCCGCCTGCCGGTGGTCCGCGACGGCAAGGTGACCGGCATCGTCTCGCGGTCGAACTTCCTGCGGGCGCTGGTGCGCCGCGCCGATCCCGCCCCGCCGGTCACCGTCGACGATCTCGGCATCCGCAACCACATCGTCGACGAGATCCACCGCCACGGCTGGGTGCCGTCGTCGACCATCGACGTGACCGTTCGCGCCGGCGCCGTCGAGCTGAAGGGCGCGGTCATCGACCCGCGCATCAAGGATGCGCTCCGGGTCGCGGCGGAGAACACGCCGGGCGTGAGGTCGGTCGACGACCAGGTCGAACTCGTCCCGCAGATGCCCGGCTGGATCTGATGCGGCCAGTCGGTTGCCGCGCGGCCGAAGGTCCGGCCGCCGGCAACCCGTGCCTGGAGCGGCCGGACGCGGCGTTGCCGGCCGCCATCGCCGCAGGTCGGTTGTCCACAGGCCTCCGCGCCGGCCGTCATCAAAGTATCAAGAAGAAAATTTTCGCCATGTACAGTGTAGAGATGGAATAATTATCAATTCATCGCGTCCTGTTGCCTGAAATCCTTGCGGCTGTTACTGGCCGCCCCAGGCAGGCGACTTGGGGGTTGCGATGGGGCGGGACGACGAGGGTAGGCGGCAGTCGGTGGAAATTCTGCTGCCCCGCGGCGAGGCGTTTCCGCTCGAGCAGAAGGTCGTGGTCACGCGGCCCGCTTGGTGGCGGTTCTTCGGCCCGGCCTTCATCATCTCCATCGGCTACTTCGATCCCGGCAACTGGGCAACCGACCTGCAGGCCGGCAGCCAGTTCGGCTACACGCTGCTCTGGGTCCTGTCGCTGAGCTGCCTGATCGGCGCGCTCGTGCAGAATCTCTGCTCGAAGCTCGGCATCGCCACCGGCAAGGACCTGGCGCAGCACTGCGCCGACCGGTTCCCGCCCTGGGCGGCCCGCATCTTCTTCGTCTCCGCCGTCCTGTCGATGATGGCGACCGATCTCGCCGAGATCATCGGCGTCGCGGTCGCGCTGCACCTGCTGTTCGCGATCCCGATGTGGGCCGGCGCGATCATCACCGCCGTCGACGTGTTCCTGATCCTGCTCCTCAACCGCTGGAGCTTCCGGGCGATCGAGACGGTCTTCCTGGTGTTCCTCACCAGCGTCAGCTCGATGTACGTGATCGAGCTGTTCATGAGCGATCCGGACTACGGTGCGGTGGCGCGCGACAGCATCCTCCCGAGCGCCGATATCCTCGACGCCAGCGCGCTCTTCATCGCCGTCGGCATCATCGGTGCGACGATCATGCCCCACAATCTCTACCTCCATTCGCACCTGGCGATCTCGCGGGTGCGGGAAGGGCTGGCGTCGCCGCGCACGCTCTATCGCTGGTCGCTTTGGGACACCAACATCTCGCTGACCTTCGCCTGGTTCGTGAACGCGGCGATCCTGATCGTGGCGGCGGCCGTCTTCCATCCGATCTACATGAAGACCGGGACCGTCATCGAATCCTTCGACGACGCCTACAAGACGCTCGTGCCGATCCTCAGCCAGGGGGCGGGGCTGATCTTCGCGATCGCGCTGCTGGTCGCGGGCGTCGCCTCGTCCACATCGGCCACGCTGGCCGGCCAGGTGGTCTTCGAGGGCTTCCTGAAGATGCCGAACGTGAGTCCCTTCCTGATCCGCCTCGGGACGCGCAGCGTGACCATGGCGCCGGCGCTGGTCGCCATCTTCATGAACGCGCCACCGGTGGAGATCCTGGTGTGGAGTCAGGTGGTCCTGTCGCTGCAGCTGCCGTTCGCGATGCTGCCTCTGGTCCTGTTCACCGACGACAAGGCGACGATGGGATCCTTCGCCAACCGCCCGTGGATCCGCATCCTGCTGTGGCCCACGACCGTCATCCTGCTGATCCTCAACGTGGTCGTGCTCGGCCAGACGGTGGGCTGGATTCCCGGCGGCTGAGGCCGCCGGACCCGCGCGTCTGCCAGCCGTTTCGACGCCCGCCCCTCCGCCGGGCGCCGGCCCCTCGCGGGCCTGTCGCGGGAGATTGCCTCGGTCATTCGGAGAAGCGCCCCATGGCGAAAGCAGAGCTTGCCAGGAAACTCAACGATCTCCTCAACGGCGAACTCGCCGCACACAACACCTACCTGCAGATGGCCGCCTGGGCCTGCGGCCACAATCTGGAAGGGGCGAAGGCCTTCTTTCTCGGTCACTCCGCCGAGGAGCGGGTCCACATGCTGAAGTTCCTCGATTATCTCGACGACCTCGGTGCGCCGATCGCCATCAAGGCGCAGCCGTCGCCCGACATCAATGCAACCAGCATCCGCGAGGTGCTGGAGCGCTTCCAGACGGAGGAGCAGGCGGTTTCGCGCAACATCTTCGCGGTGATCGAACTGGCCCGCAGCGAGCACGACTACGCCACCGACCAGTTCCTGCAGTGGTTTGCCGGCGAACAGCACGAGGAGGAGAAGCTCGCCCGCGCCGTCCTCGACAAGCACGACCTGATCGGCGAGGGGCCGAACTCGGCCTACCTGTTCGACCTGGAGCTTGCCCGGCTCGCGGCCGCCTGACCGGCGGGGCCTGTCGCCGGTGGCTCGCCCGCCCGCCCCCGGGCGAGCGCCTCGGCCAGCTGCGCCGAGGAGGCCGACAGCAGCGTGACGAGGCTGCGTTCGGCTGCCGGCGTGAGGTCGCTTTCGCGCACCACCAGGCTCAGGCTCGCCACCGTCTGGCTGTCCGGTTCGCGGATCGGTACCGCCAGCCCGGCGAGGCCCGGGTCGATCTCGCCGCGGGCGACGCAATGGCCCTGGCGGCGAACGAAGGCGAGCGACTTGCGGAAGCGGGTGCGCTCCGCCTCGTCGCCGGCAAGGTCGGCCGTCCGGCCGACCAGCTGCTTCAGGCGGCGCGCCGGCAGGTCGGCGAGGATGACCTTGGAGGTGGCGCCGCGCAGCAGCGGCATCGGCCGGCCGCGCTCGTAGCTCGACCGGAAGGTCGGCCCGCCGGCGGCCGCGTCGGCCACGCACATCACCGTATCCCCGTAGAGGCTCGCCACCAGGCCGACGCACGCCATGTCGGCCCGCCCGACGAGGCTCGACAGGATCGCCGTGCCCTCGATCGTCAGCGGATCGGTGAGCCGGATCAGCCGGTCGAACTCCAGGAACGCGGTGCCGAGCCGGTAATGCGCCTCGCCGGCGGGGGCGAGGAAGCCGGCCGCCACCAGCGCGCGCACGCTGCGGTAGACCGTGCTCGCCGGCGCGCCGAGCCTGTCGGCGACGGCCTGCACGGTCCACGCGGGCGCCTCCTCGTCGAACAGGTGCAGGATCGCCATGAAGCGTTCCAGTCCGGCCAAATCGGTCTCCCATGGCTGCCGCGCCACTCTGACGGGAAGGGCCGATTCTAGAGCCTTTTCCGATCGGGTGGAATCACCTGATCGATCAGAAATGGCTCCAGATTCAATATCTTGAGCAGTTCCCTTTCGGTCGGGTCGCTTCGATCGGGACGGGAACTCGGACGGCGCATATTTACATAATTATCAGTTTTTGATAATTATGTCGGATAACACGAAGGATCCGGCCATGACCCTCACCACCGTGCACGCTGGCGCCTACCTCCATCACGTCGCATTCGAGAGCGACGATCCCGAACGCCTTGCCCGCTTCTATGCCGAGGCGATGGACATGCGGCTGGAGGCGGTCGGCGACGGCCAATGGCGTTGCGAGGGGCCGGCGCGGCGGTTCGTCGCCCGCAAGGGAAGCGCCCGCCAGCTCGCGTTTGCCGGGCTCGCCTGCCGCGACGCGGACGGCCTTGCCGCCATCCGGGCGCGGGCGGAAGCGGAAGGCATCGCCATCGAGGCGTCGCCGTCGCCCTATTTCGAGGACGGCGCCTTCGGCGTGCGCGATCCGGACGGCAACCTGATCTGCTTCGGGCTGGCCAGGCCCCAGGCCGACGGCTTCACCGGCCTGCACGCCCCCACCCAGCATCTCACCTTCGCGAGCTTCGACGTCGAGGCGTTCCGGGCGTTCTACTGCGACCGGCTCGGCTTCGCGCTGTCCGACCGGGTGCTGCATCCGGGCGGCGAGATGGCGACCTGCTTCGTGCGCTCCAACCACGAGCACCACACCATCGCCTGCTTCAAGTCGGACCGGCAGGGCGTCGACCATCACAGCTACGAGGCCGGCACCTGGGACACCATCAAGGACTGGTGCGACCGGTTCGGCGGCCTCGGCATCGAGCTCATGTGGGGGCCGGGGCGGCACGGGCCGGGCAACAACCTGTTCGCCTTCATCGCCGATCCCGACGGCAACTGGATCGAGATCTCGGCCGAGCTGGAGGTGATCCACGACCGGCCGTCGAAGGACTGGCCGCAGGGGCCGCGCACCCTCAACCTGTGGGGCCGTGCGATCATGCGCTCCTGAGCGTGCCGGTGCAGGCCCGCGCTCCCCGTCCGAAGGTCCGGTGATGGCTGACACGACCACACTGCCGGAAGCGACCGACGTCCTGATCGTCGGTGCCGGCCCGACCGGGCTGACGCTCGCCAACCTGCTCGGCGGCTACGGTGTCTCCACCGTGCTCGTCGAGCGCAACGCCGGCACCGTCGACGAGCCGCGGGCCGTCTCCATCGACGACGAATCCATGCGCACCATGCAGGCGATCGGCCTTGACGGCGCCGTGGAGGCGATCGTCGCGCGCGGCTACGGGTCGCGCTATTTCGGGCCGAACCGCGACCTGTTCCTCACCGTCGATCCGGTGTCGCGGGACTACGGCTTCGACAAGCGCAACGGCTTCCAGCAGCCCGAGCTCGAAGCCGTGCTCGCCGCCGGTCTCGCCCGCCACGCCACCGTCACCGCCGGCTTTCGCACCGAGCTCGTCGGCTTTTCGCAGGACGGGACCGGCGTCACGGCGCGCCTGCGGCGGGCCGGGGCGGACGGGGAGCACAGCGTCCGCGCCGCCTATCTGGTCGGTGCCGATGGCGGGCGGTCCTTCGTGCGCAAGCAGCTCGGGATCGGGCTCGTGGGATCTTCCTTTTCCGAGCGCTGGCTGATCCTCGACCTGGCGCAGACCTTCAACCGGTTCCGCCACACCGAGGTCTACTGCGATCCGGTGCGCCCCTGCATCACGCTGCCCGGCCCGGACGGGATCCGCCGCTACGAGTTCATGCTGTTCGACGGCGAGGACGACACCGTCGCCGAGGACGACGCCTTCGTGCGCGGGCTGATGGCCGCGGTCGGCCCCGACCGCGACGCGCCGATCCGCCGCTCCCGGGTCTACACCTTCCACGCCCGCCTCGCCGAGCGCTGGGCGGAGGGCCGGGTCTTCCTCGCCGGCGACGCCGCCCATCTGAGCCCGCCGTTCGCCGGCCAGGGCATGAACAGCGGCCTGCGCGACGCCCACAATCTCGGCTGGAAGCTGGCCGCGGCCCTGAAGCGGGACCGCGACGGGACCGGCGCGCCCGGTCCGTCTGCACCGTCGTCCGATCCGCACTCTCCAGCGGTCGTCCGGCTGCTGGCCTCCTACGAGACCGAGCGGAAGCCGCACGCCTGGTCGATGATCGAGCTCGCCCTGACGATGGGCCGGATCATGACGCCGTCCTCGCGGGGGCGGGCATGGGCGGTGCGCGCGGGCTTCCGGCTCCTCGGCGTCTATCCGCCGGCGCGCGACTACCTCTCCCAGATGCGCTACAAGCCGCCGCCGCGGCTGACCGGCGGGCTGATCTGGCCGGACGGCCGCTCCCGGAAGGCGACGCTGGTCGGCAAGCTGTTCCCGCAGCCGGTGGTGGAACGGCCCGACCGGACGCGGCTCCTCCTCGACGCGCTGATCGGCAACGCCGCCTGCCTGATCGTGTTCTCCGACGCGCCGGACCGGACCCTGCCACGCGCGACACTCGCCGACGCGGAGGCGGTGGGCCTCCGGGTGATCGGTCTGACGCCGGAGGGCATGAACCCCCAGGCCGCCGACTTCACCATCGTGCGCGACGCGTCGCGGCACCTGAGCGGCAAGGCGCACGCCAGCTATCGCGAGCACGCGATCCTGCTCCGGCCCGACCACTACGTGGCGGCGACGGCACCGATCGGCGAGGCGGCGGCGCTGGTGCGCACGGCGCGCGATCTCGCCTGAGCGTGCGCACCCGAAAAGCGCAGGAACGCGCAGAAAAACACCCGAAATGCGCAGATCGGTGCGGCGCGCGTATCAGCTGCGCACGGCCTCAGCGTTGACGCAGTTCGCCAGCGCTTCGCCGGCCCGCAGCCGCCGGACATTTTCCGCAAACGCCGCCGAAATCCCGGCATAGGAGACGTCGGTCACGCCGGCGATGTGGGGCGTGGCGACGACGTTCGGCAGCCTCAGCAGCGGCGACGCCGGGTCCAGCGGTTCGGTGGCGAACACGTCCAGGCCGGCCCCGGCGATGCGGCCCTCGGCGAGGGCGGCCGTCAGCGCGTCCTCGTCGACGAGCCCGCCGCGCGACGCATTGATCAGCACCCCCTCCGGCCCGAGCCGGTCCAGCGCCGCCCGGTCGATCATCGCCCGCGTCTCGGCCGTCACCGGCAGGCACAGAAACACGATGTCGGCCTCCTCGAGCAGCTTCGGCAACGCCTCCATGGTGCCCACCCAGGCCATCCCCAGCCGCGCCGCCTGGGCTGGATCTTCCGTGCGCTTCACGGCGATCCGGCGCATCCCGAAGGGGCCGAGCCGTGCCGCCACCGCCTCGCCGATGCCGCCGAGGCCGACGATGCCCGCCGTCTTGCCGAGGAGCGCGCGGCCGGCCGGCTTGCCCCAGCTGCCGCCGGCGCGGATGTCATGGACCGACACCGGCAGCAGGCGCATGACGGCGATCGCCGCCATCACGCACCATTCGGCGACGGACTCGGCGTTGCCGGTGCCGGCGGTGGGCACGTTGGCGACGGCGATGCCGCGCTCGGTCGCCGCCGCCACGTCGACGCCCTCCAGCCCGGAGCCGAACTGGTGGATCAGCCGCAGGCCGGCGATGCGGTCCATCAGCGGCCCGTCGACGCGCGTCATCGCCGGGATGAGGATCTCGGCTTCCGCGCCGTCCTGCCGCAGCACGCCGCCGTCGATCGCCGCGATCTGCGCGTCCGGCACGGCGTCGCCGAGATGCGAACGCGCCGCCTCGAAGCCGGCGCTGGCGAAGATGATCGACATGGAGGTCACGGGCGGGCTTCGGCTCGGGTCGCGGAGAGGAACGGTGCGGCCAAGTCTATCACCGGCCGCGGCCGCCTCAATGCCCGGACCTTCGGCACCCTCACGGCGCCGATGCGATGCGGCCGAGCCGCGGCCCCAGCGACCACAGCAGCAGCGTGGCGAACACGGTGTAGGCGGCCATCACCAGATACTGCGCTTCGAGGCGGACGCCGGCGTCCAGCAGGACGCCCATGATGGCCGGGGCGAGCGCGGTGGAAAACACCATGGCCGCGAAGGCGACCGAGCGGATCGCGCCGAGATGGCGGACGCCGAAGAGTTCGGCCCAGAGCGCGCCGATGAGGGTCTGCGCCGCACCGTTGGTGACGGCCGCGAGCGCCATGAACACCGGGGCGGCATAGAGGGAATCGGTGAGCGCCAGCACGGTCACGCCGACGGCCAGCGGCAGCAGGTAGGTGGGGAGCAGCTGTCGTGCCGTGAAGCGGTCGATGAGGGCGCCGCTGGCCAGCGCCGTGGCGACGCTTGCCAGCGCGTAGACGGGAAACCACGCGGTGAACCAGGCGAGCGTCCACCCCTTGGCGGCCACCAGGGTGGCCTGGTGGAAGAGGATGCCGGTCACGACGAACGGCGGTGTGACGATGCCGGCCAGCAGCGCGTAGAAGACCGGCTGCCGCAGCACGTCCGCGCGGGTCCAGTGCCGGCGCGGCGCGGCCGGCGTGTCGGCGGTTTCGGCCGCCTCGCCGGGCGAGGGTTCGCGGCGGAGGAAGACCAGCACCAGCGGCACCGAGACGACGCACAGGAAGGCGGCGACGAGCTGCCACGTCTCGCGCCAGCCGACGGCGCCGATGAGGGCCACGGCGGCGAACGGCATCACCGCCTCGCTCGCCGGGAAGCCCAGCACCGCCACCGACATCATGCGGCCGCGGCGACGCACGTACCAGCGGCCGACGCCGGTCATCGCCAGGTGTCCGAGATAGCCCTGGCCGAACAGGCGCAGCCCGAAGAGCACCGGAAGCAGCACGAGGGCGGACGGGGCCAGCGACATGGCGGTCGCCGTCGCGGCGAGACCGACCAGCACGATCACCGCGAGCCGGCGGATCCGGAACAGGTCGGCGATCCGGCCCGACCACATGAGGACGGCGGCGCTCGCCAGCGTTGCGACCATGTAAAGCGTGCCGAACGACCCGTCGGTGAGCTGCAGTTCCTCCTTCAGCCAGGGTGCGAACAGGCCGATGAAATAGGTCTGGCCGAACGCCGAGGAGAGCGTCATGACGAAGGCGGCGGCAACGAGGGTGGCGGGGGCGCGCGTGCGTTGGATCGGCACGAAAGCTATGCTCCGGTTCGGGCCGTCGGACCGCGTGGTCGCGCGGCCGTGGTCTTGCCGCTCCCCCTATCCCGGCGGGGGCCGGAGGGGAAGAGAGTTGAGCAGACGCCGTCCCATGATCCGATCCGCACGATGCCGATCATGCCGTTGACCGGGACGTCGGGACGCGGCGGCCGCGCGGGGGGTGCCGGAGGGCCGGGGCCTGATCCGGCGACCGCGGAGGGCCGCGATGCTACCTATGCCGGGTTCGCCCGGATCACCTTCTGGCAGGCGAACCTGGTCGCCTTCGCGTTCTATGTCGTGTTCGCCTTCGCCGCCCGTGCGGTGTTCTACGAGAACGCCGGCCATGCCCTGATCCTCAGCGCGTTCCTCGATCCGCTGACGTTCGCCTACACGATCTTCCTGCGCTGGATCTATCTCCGCGAGCTCGCCTCGGGGGTACGGCTCACGCGGGCGGTGCTGCTGGTCATCGGCCTCAGCCTGGCGGCCGGGCTGGTGCTCACCGGCTGCGTCAACATCCTGCGCGCCTACGTCATCCTGACCGGCCGTTTCCACCAGGGCTTCGGCGGGCCGTTCATCCAGCTGTTCTTCTTCACCACGGTGTTCGTGAGCTGGTCGGTCGCCTGCTTCTGGCTGATGGCGCATTCGGAGATGCGGGCGGAGCGCCTGCGGCGGATCGAGGCGGAAGCGGCCGCCCTCGAGGCGGAACTGCACCAGCTGCAGATGCAGCTCGATCCGCATTTCCTGTTCAACGCCCTCAACACGCTGGCGGCGGAAATCCCCGACAATCCGGAAACGGCGCTGGAGATGAACCGCCTGATCGCCGACTATCTTCGCGGTGGGCTCGACCGCCGCGCCCAGGTGCTGTCGCCGCTTTCCGCCGAGCTGGAGCAGGCGCGCGCCTACGTTCGCATCCAGGCGCTCCGCTTCGAGGACCGGCTCGACTTCACCCTCGACGTCGACGATGCGGCGCTCGGCGTCCTGCTGCCGCCGCTGGTGCTGCAGGGGCTCGTCGAGAATGCGGTGAAACACGGCCTGACGTCGTCGCCGGGCCCGCTCCATGTCCGGGTCCGCGTGGCGGGCGACGAAGCCCGGCTCTCCATCGAAGTCGCCAACGAAGGCGTCTATGCGCCGCGCCCCGGTCCGGGGCGTGGTGTCGGTCTCGACAACACCCGCCGCCGGCTGGCGATCCATTATCCGGACCGGCACAGCCTCACCGTCACCCAGGAGGGGCGCGACGTGGTCGCGCGGATCCTCGTGGAGGGCGCGCCCGTCTTCTCGGACCTGAGCTCACGTCGGACGTGAGATCACGATGAAACAGGTCTGCTCGACCCTCGTGTCTTGGAGCGGAATGCCGGCGAAAATCGGCTTCCGCCGTTCCTCGTGCACGACGGCTCCCGCGGTCGCTTCGGGCGCTCCTTTCGACTTGCGCCGAGTTGGTCTAGACTCAGCCTTCGCCCTGCCGGATGAGGGCGTCAGGTACGGAGTGATCCGATGGTACCCGATCAGCGAAAGACCGACGGCGACGACAACCGGCCGATGGGCGGCCTCACGGGCGGCGCGTTCGCGGTCGGCGCCATGGTGCTCGGTGCGCTGATGGTCGGACGGCGGGCGCTGAGCTCGGCGCGGCTCCGCCGCCGCCGTGGCGCCGGGGATTCGCGGGCCGGCGAGCCGCGCAGCGCCGCCGATGCCCGCAGGCCGGGCAATGACCGCAAGCGTGGCGATGCCGACGACGGTCCGGCCGGATAGGCGCTGGGGATCCAGCTCGTCCCGGTCCAGAAGCCGATCAGGTGGAATCACCTGATCGTGCAGAAATAGACTTCAGAATCAATGGCTTGAGAAGATCTTGTCGGATCGCTTCGGTCTGGACGGGAGATGACCTAGCTGCGGCCTCGGTTCGGCTCGGTCCAGCACACTTGGTTGCGGCCGCCGTTCTTGGCCTCGTAGAGCGCCAGGTCCGCACCCAGCAGCAGGTCGTGCAGCTGCCATTCGGAGCCGCGCGGCGATGCGTGCACGCCGGCGCTGACGGTGCATTGCACGGTGCCGCTGTCGGTCTCGATCTCTTCGCGCTGGAAGCGCCGGCGGATGCGGTCGGCGACCAGGATCGCCTCGGCCTCGCCGGTGCCCGGAAGAACCACCGCGAACTCCTCGCCACCGATGCGCGCGGCCAGATCGGTGGCGCGAAGGGCCTGCCGGCAGATCACGGTGAAGCGGCGCAGCACCAGGTCGCCGACGGCGTGACCGTGGGTGTCGTTGACGTTCTTGAAGTGGTCGAGATCGAAGATGATGACGGCTGCCGAGTCATGGGTGCCGCTCGCGTTGCCGATGTCGAGCAGGGCGCGGCGGTTGAGCAGCCCGGTCAGCGCATCGGTCATGGCGTCGGCGCGGTGCTGGTTGGCGATCCGCTCGTGAACCAGGGTGAGCATGAGCGCCCCCATGCCGGTCAGTCCGAACAGGGTGACGATGCCGTTGACCGTTTCGAGCGCGGTCTGCGGGATTCCGAGGAAGTCCGGCTGCTCGAAGAGAAGAAGGTGCAGGCCGCACAGAAGGAACGTTGCGCCGATGGTCGTGGACAGCACCGCGAGGCTGGTCATGTAGACCCGGGTTTCCTTCCGGATGGACCAGAACACCGACGCCGCGTCCATCAGGCAGAGGAAGACCACGATGTTGAAGGCGGCGATCATCGTTCCCGGCAGACCGCTGACGGCGGGCGCTGCGATCGCGATCTCGGCGACGGCGATGCGCACCGCGCCGCCCCAGATGGCCAGACGCCGCCGCTTCAGGTGCATGGCGGTCATCCATCCGCCGACGGCGCCAACCGCCGTCGAGGCGGCCGCAATCCAGCCGATCAGCAGCGACGGGCTCTGCTCGTAGAAGCCGAAGGCCCCCATCGAGCCGACGAGGATCAGGGTCGCTATCGACCAGGTGAGCAGGAAGCGTTCTTCGCGGTGCGACAGCCATACGACAAAGGTGAGAACGGTCAATCCCGCGCAGGTGACACCGACCATCACGATGATTGTGCCAATGTCGAGGATCATTCGGATCCGTCACCCTTGAAACAGCATCGCGCGGGACCGGATCGATCGCGCGCGGCCGATGCCGCCCGGACTGGCGCGGGGCAGGGCCGACCGGAGCCGATCATAGCGCTTGCGGCTGTCTTGGACGAGGGCCGACACGACGCGAACTCCCGGGATAGCGACGTGCAAGAGGCGCGCGGGCGAAGCCGTCGCCGGGCGATCTAGTAGCGCCGCTGCTGGGGTTCGCGGGCGAAGCGGATCACGTTGAGGGCGCCTCGGGAATCCGGGGTGGAGGCCGCCTTGTCGACCGCTTCGAAGATCTGTTCCGCGGCGTTCCACTGGCCGAGATTGTAATGGGCATAGCCGCGCAGCAGCATCAGGTCGCGCTGCTCCGGCGCCAGGCGCGAGCGCTCGTCCAGGGCCATGATGGCGTCGGCGTACTTGCCGTCGCGGTAGGCGGCCAGCGCCCGCTGGGTGATCAGCTCGCGGGCGATCTCGGCGCGCCGGGTCCGGGGCTGCGGCGACTTGGTGGCGGCGACCGCGGCCTCGTTGGTCAGGTTGGAGGCCGCCTTGGCGAGGGTCTCGCCGTAGGCCGAGTCGGCGATGCGCTTGGCGTCGAAGGTGCTCGTATACGCCGCCTCGAAGGCCATCGCCGCTTCGACCGGCCGCTTCAGCTCCATCAGGCACCAGCCGCGGGCGAGCGCGTCGCCGCCGCGCAGCGCACCGCGCTTGATGGCGGCGTCGGTCAGGCCGACGCAGCGCTGGTAGTCGCCGCTGGAATAGGCGCTGCGGACCTGCGGCGACGCGTTTGGGGTGTTGTCGATCAGCCGGGTGCGGGAAGTGGCTCGGGTCGGCCCGGCCGGAAGGTCGGTGTTGATGGCGATGACGTCCGGGCCGCCGGTGGCGATCACCGTCGCGGTGGAGGTGTCGCTGCCCCAGTTTGGGGCGCCGCCGGTGTAGATGATCGCGCCGCCGCTGGACGCCTGGCCGGCGCGGGGCTGGTAGCCGCTGAACGAGGTGCCGGTCGAACCCGAGCCGCCGGCGTCGAAGGCCGCCGTCGGCTCCTCGTCCATCTGGAACGCCCCGCCGGGGGCCGCGGTGCTCGTGCGCACCGGTGCGGCGGTGGTCGTGCGCGTCTGCGTGGCCGCGGGGCGCTGGGCGACGGGCCGCGCCGAAGTCTGCGCCATCGTGCCGTCGCGCTGCGGCGTCGGCGTACGGCTCACGCGCTGGGGGACCGGCTCGGTGCGCTGGCGCGTTCCGGCAGGCGGGGTTGTCGTGGCGCGGTCCCGGGCCCGGGCCTCGTCGGCCTGGTCGCGGATGGAGGCCGTTCCGCAGTCGATCTGCTGGACGCCGCTCTGGAGCAGTGTTTCGTCCGGGTTCTCGGTCTGGCTCGGCGCTTCCGGCTGCACGCCGCTGCCGGTGCGCAGGCTTTCGACCGCCGGGTAGACGGTGCCCCATTCGTCGACCACCTCGTCGAATCCGACGGTGTCTCCCAGCCGCAGCCGCGCCAGCGCCAGGCCGAACAGCGCCGCCTCCGACGGCTTCCAGCCGGCAGACGTCACGAACCAGTCTTCGGCGCTCTGGAACTGGCACGTGTTGTAGGCGTACCAGCCGAGCGCCTGGGCGCCGTTGGGATCCTTCTGCTGGACGACCACCGGGGCGAACCGGGACACGGTTTCCTGGTCGATGGCATAGATGTCCTTGCCGGTCAGGAAGGTCGCCACCGCCTCCAGGTAGATGGCCATGATGTTCTTGGAGGTGTCGCGCCAGATGTAGGCCGCCTCGCGCGCCCGCGCCTCGTCGTTCATGGCGCGCAGCGACAGGATGAAGCCCTGGGCGGCTTCCACTCCGTGGCCGCGCTCCAGCGCGAAGCGGAACCACTCCAGCCCGTCCTGGGGGTTGTCGTGGCGGTAGAGATACCAGCCGAGCAGGGTGGCGTCGTTGGTGTCGCGACCGGTTGCGGCGTCCTTCGCCAGCACCTGCAGCTGGGCCTCCGGCACGGTGATCGACGGATCCTCGGCGGCCCGGCCGACGGCGCGGCGGATGGTGTTGAGCTGGACGACGGCGAACTCGTTCTCTCCGTCCGGGCCGGTGCGGCCGAACCTGAAGAGCTGCTCGAGCAGATTGTCCGGCAGCAGGTCCGAGGCCTTCTCGACGGTGGCGATGCGCTCCTGGTTGTCCTGGCAGTTCTCCAGGACGTAGGCATAGGCGTCATAGGCGCGCTGGGGCTTGTCGGTCTTGGCGAACGCCTCGGCGACGCGCCACAGGACGTCGACGTTGCCGCACACCAGCAGGGCCGAATTCTCCGAGGCGATCCGGATCACCGCCTGCCACTGCTCGAGCTTGGAGGCGTTGGTGAGCCGCTCGCGGGCTTCGGCCTCGTTCAACGCGTTGACCAGGGCGGTGGGGGCCTCCCAGTTCGGGTCGCGCTGCTGGCGCTGGGCAAGCAGTTCGCGCGCCTCGCCGAAGCGGCCTTCGCCGTAGAGGTTCCAGATCTGCTGGGTCTGCTGGTCCTCGCCGACCGGGTCGAGCAGGTTGGTCGGCGGCTCCCAGTCGGGATAGAGCGCGCGCAGGCGGCGCAGCTCCGCCTCCAGCCGGTCGACGTCGCCCTGGCGCGCGAAATAGCGCAGCGCGCTTTCGTCGGCGGCCGACGGCGCCGCGACCCGGGGGCGCGACTGGCTGGAGAAGGAAATCTGGTCCTGGGCGCGGGCCGGCAGCAGGAACTTGTCGGTCCCCTGGGGCCACGGGCCGATGTTGAGGAGGTATCCGACGACGAGCGCGCAGGCGGCGCCGATCATCATGTGGTGCTTGCGGCTGAGGCGCAGGCCGGCGTCGACCGGGTGCGAGCCGAATCCGTCGCCGGCGATCGCCGAGCGTAGACCGTTGAGGATCTGGGCTGTCGGCGTGTCGCGCGGAGAGCGTCTCAGCGCGTGCGGCTTCCACCTTTCTGATCCTGGCTCGTGGCCGGCACTCATTACATTTCCACTCCGACAGCCTCGGCGAGGCGGCTATCGCCCGATCCTTCGCATGCGTTTGAGCGCCGATTGTGCAGCACGACGGAGATCCTGCGGAAATCTCCTGGCCGACCATGCCGTGACACGGTTAATAGATCGTAAGAGGAGCGGTAAGAAGGGCCAAAAACTCGCGCCATTCCCGATTTTACCGCGATAGCAACCGGCCCTCAAAGCCAAGTTTTGTGCAATTGCCGCGCTTCCGGTCGATTGGTTAACAGACCTTGAAACCTTCCGCCGCCGCGGTTGCCGGCGGCGCCGCGGCGCGGCTTCGAGCGGACGCGGCCAGGGGGCGGAGGCGGGTCAGGTCGACAGGCAGCGCGGATAGCTGTCGCGCGCCACCGACAGCGCGAGCAGCTGCAGCGACGAGGGATAGTAGCTCGTCGGCTGGAAGACCTGCAGGTCGGAGGGAATGGGCGTCTGGCGCAGCGCGCAGGCGACCAGGGCGGCCTGGATGCGGTAGCCGGGGTCGTCGAGCTGCTGCATGATCTGGTCGGTGGTGACGTTGACCACGGCGGGACGCCCGGCGCCGCTCTGGTTCCAGGCCTTGTCGTAGGGCTCCAGCAGCGTCGTGTCGGTGATCCCCGCCTGGATCAGGTACAGCGGAATGCGGATCGAGTTGTAGCCGAACTCCGGCTCGAAGCCTTCGGCCGGGCGCGGCGGCTGGTTGGCCTGCATCGATATCCAGTCGGACGGCAGCTTGAAGCTGCCGAACTGCGCCTCCTTCAGGAGCACCAGCCCGCTCGCGCGCACGCCGCTCCAGTCGGTCTGCGGGTCGAGGCCCTTGATGGCCTCGAGCGCCGAGAACACCCAGTAGGAGGGATTGACCACCGGCCCGTCCGGGCGTTCCGCCTTGGTGAAACCCTGGGATCCGGGAAGGATCAGGTTCATCCGCCCTTCCTGGATGATCAGCGTCTTGCCGATCGTTTCGGCCATCCGCTGCGCGTGGTCGCGGTAGCGATCGATGCCCCAGCGCTCGGCCGCCCGCAGCAGCGCCCAGACGATCAGGATGTCGCCGTCGGTCGCCGTGTTGATGTCGGCGATGTGCGGATCGGCGTCCGGCACCCATTTCCACGCGGCCAGCCCGTCGTCGCGGATCAGCAGCTGGGTGAGCGTGAAGGTCCAGATCTGCTCGAAGGTGGCGCGATCGTCGGCGGCGACCGACAGCAGCAGCCCGTAGCCCTGGCCCTCGGAATGGCTGATGTTGCCGTTCCCCGTGTCGACGATGCGCCCGTCGGGCGCGAGGAACTTCTCCCGATAGGCCGCCCAGTCCTGCGACGAGACGGTCGGTGCGGTGGCGCTCACGCCGACGCCGTAGTCCTGGGCGGTGGCGGGCGCGATGCCGGGGAGGAGACAAGCGAGGATCGCGGCGGAAAGCGTCAGTGGCGCGGCGAAGCGGCGCATCAGCGTCGTTTGCAGAGTCACTACTTTCTCCCCATCGGCTGAATGACCCGGTGCGTGAAGACGCCCAGCACCACGGCGGCGAAGATCATGACCAGAGCGTAGATGCCGTTGTTCAGCGAGAACCAGTTCGCGGCGATCAGGCGCATGTTCTGGAAGCTGAGCGGCTCGGTGACGATGAACACCGGGTTCTCCGCCGGCATCACCTGGACGGCATCGCTGTCGAACTGGAACGCGGAGAGGCGGCCGCCCATCCGGTCCCACTGCCCGGAGGCCGAGATCGACGCGACGCTGGCCGACAACAGCGCCGGGGTGGGCGCGGTGACCAGCGTCCACGCATCGTCGACCGACTGCGGCGCGGCGGCCTGCGCGATGATCAGCGTCGCCTGTTCCATCACCTGCGGGCCGGCGTCGGTGCCGTTGCGATTGGACAGCGCGTCGAAGGAGACGTCGAACTGCCGGCCGAACCAGGCGCGCAGGTCACCGAGCGTGCCGGCGAGGCCCTCGCCATGGCGCACGTCGGTGCGCCAGCGGTCGTAGAGTTCCTCGGTCTGGCTGCGCTCGTCGGTCATCAGGTCGTCGGTCGAGCGGAACTCGTCGACCGCGACGTTCCGGTTGCGTAGCGCGTCCTCCTCGCGGGTCTGCTCGCGCATGCGCTTCAGGATTTCGTCGTACTGGCTGAGGCCTTCCGGCTGCAGCCGGTTGCCGGCGGCCCGCGGGGTCAGCCAGCTCTGGGGGATGACGCGGTCCACCCGGGTCTGCTGGAGAACCAGCGGGGTGACCTCCGAAAAGGCGCCGACCACGATCGCCGGCCGGCCGATCAGCGAGGAGATGCTGTCGACGGCCACCGCGTTCAGGCGCTTGCCGCGGGTCACGGCGAGCCGCGCCATCAGGCTTGCCGCGGCGCCGAGCGTGTCCCGCGAATCCCCCGAGACGCGCACCGCGATCGGCTTGTCGCCGATGGAATACGGGAAGCCGTCGGCGCCGAACGACGCGAGGTCCGGCACCCGGCCGATGCGGGCGAAGGCGGGGAACACGAACTCCGTCGTGTTGAACAGCACGAAGCGCTGCTGGGTGGAGACGGTGCCGCCCGGCAGGCACAGCGTGTCCGCGTCGGTCAGCAGATTGACCGAGATGCGCACGTCGTTGAGGCCCGGCCGGAAGTTCTTGAGCAGGATCCGCACCGGGAACTTGGAAAACACGCGCCCGTCGTTGGTGGTGAACGACAGCGCCGTGGCCAGCGCCCCGTTCACGTAGACGTTGAGCCGGCTGCCCGGCAGGACGGCGGGGGTATAGGCGGCGTCGAGCTCGATGGTCGCCTGGCCGTAGGCGGCGGCGAAGAAGTCCGGCGGCAGCTCGATCTGGAAATGCGTCTCGAAGCGGCGGCCCGAGAATTCCTGGGTGAACACGCCGGCGTCGCGCAGCGAGAACCGCTCCGCGCCGTCGATCTCGATGGCATCCGGGGAATGCCAGGGCGGCGTCGCGGCGATCGGGTTCACCCGCGAGATCGGGTCGATCTCCGCCTCCAGGCGCCGCAGCGCCACGATGAGGCTGCGTTCGTCGGGAGCCGCCACGAACACCGTCGGTCCGATGTCGGGCCGGTCCTGGAGAACCGCGATCGGCATCGACTGGGCGTCCGGAGAGACGTCGCGGACGAGCCGGCTGATCTCGGCGAACGTGCCCATCACCAGGTTGACCACGCCGGGCTGCGGCGGGGCCGGCATGCCGGGCGTGAGGATCTCGACCAGCGGATGCTCGAAGCGGCCGCGAACCGCCATCGTCTGCACCGCCTCGAGAATGTTGTTCTGGGCGCCCGAGGTCATGCTGGCCGGCTGCAGCACGCGGATGCGCGTCGCGCCGGTGGTGTCGACCCCCACGGCAGGCAGCTCCGCCAGGCTCTGCAGCGGCACGTCGCCGCCGCGGAACGACAGCCCGGTCAGCCGCGGCTCGATGCGGGTCCACAGCTCGTAGGTCGCCTGCAGGGAACAGTCGATGCGGTGGCGCTGGTCGACCTCGAAGCGGATCGCGTTGGCGCCGGGACGCACCATGTCGGGGGTGATCGGAACCGCGACGACCTTGGTGTTGTCGGGCGAATCGATCTGGGTGGTCATGATCTCGCGCGTGTTGAGATAGACCCTGAGCTGCGACGCCTCCGGCAGCACCAGCACCGAGTTGGTGAACGCGACCGTCAGCGTCGCGCCGCGGGCCGCCTGGGCGGCGCTCAGATAGATGGTCCAGCTGCGGAAATCGACCTCGCCCTCCAGCCGCAGGTGGGCGAACGGAACGATCGGCCGGTCGACCGCCGGCAGCGTGCCTTCGGAGTTGCCCAGCGACACCTCCATGGTCCGCTGGCCGGTATCGGTGTCGTCCTCGAGGAAGCGGTTGAGCTCGTCGAGCTGGTTGGAGGTGTCGACGGTGATCGGGTTCTGCTGGCTGCCGGGCTGGTTTGCCGCCGGCGCGGGCGCCGTGTTCCAGCCGGGGGCCCGGCTCGGGTCGAGCAGCGTCTCCACCGGCGGCAGCGCCGGATTCTGCTGCCGCGCTGGCGCAGCCTGCTGTCCGCCGCCCTGATTGCCGCCTCCGAGCGAAAACGGCGGAGGGGTCGCGGAGCTGTCGGGCTGGGGCTGGTCGATCGACTGCAGCGTCGGCGCGGAGCCGGACGGGCTCGAGGAGAAATACTGCGAGGCCGTGTCGCTCAGGGTCTGCGACCCGAACGCCGGGGCGGGCTGCTGGGCACCCGACCCGGATCCCGATCCGGAGGGCGGCTGTCCCTGGCTGACGGGGGCGCGGCCGCTGGGCCGGGACGGGGCGTTGCTCTGGCCGCTCGGCTGGGAGGCGGACGATCCGGCGTCGTCGGGCGCCATCTGGAAGGGCGCCGGGCCCTCCTGGGCGTGCACGGCGAGGCCACCGACCAGGGCGATCGCGCCGGCGAGGAGCAGTCGGCTGAGACGGCGCGCGCGGCGGCGGTCCATCTTGTACCTCATTCGGCCGGCACGGCGCGCGAGCCGTGCGGCGAAGGCGATGCGGGACCGTCGTCGAAGTCGTCGTAGCTGCCGGTCGGATGGTCCGGCGGGGGCAGCCGTTCCGGCGGGCCGTGCTTTGCCGTGCTGGCGTTGTCGGAGGAGATGCCCTGGTCCGGCGCCTCCTCGTCCTTGCGCGGGAACAGGTAGGAGAGGCCGCGGACGGTCTGGTAGAACGCCATCACGAAGAACTCGACGATGCCGCGCAGCACGCCGATGTCCTTGCGCCGGCCCTTCTGGAAGGCCACCCATTCCTCGGATTCGGCGAACACCAGATCGGCCACCAGCCGGAAGTGGGCGGCTTCCTTGGTGGCGAACTGGCAGCCCAGCGCCTGGCCGCCCTGGTCGCGCATGATGCCCATCACCTTGAGGGGCAGCGCGTTGGAGTTGAGCTTCGCCTTCGGCTCGAACCGCATGATGACTTCCTGGCCGCGCTTGAGGCCACGCAGCGCGTTGGCCGGCACCAGGATGCGCGTGCCGGTCACCGAGACGTCGTCGATCTTCGCCGACACCACCTCGTCACCGAAGATGATCTCGGCCTTGCGGTTCACCGTGACGCGCTGGCTCTGGCGCAGGTTCCGCCGCTCCGACACGACGCCCAGCGCCGCGCCCATGATGATGAGATTGAAGATGTTCCAGCCGCCCACCACGATCGCGATGTCGGCGACGTAGGGCTGGGTCCAGACGCGCCAGATCGTCACCAGCACCGCGAACAGGAGGATGAAGAAGATGATGTAGAACGGCCAGCCGAGTTCGGAGATGCGGCTCTTGGTGGTCGTCTCGCCCTTCGCCGTCACCTTGAAGGTCGGCTTCTTCGGGTTCAGCAGCACGCCCCCCAGCGCCTTGATCAGGTAGACCGACTGGATCGTCTCGTAGAGTTCCGAAATGAACGGCCACCGGAAGCTCGAATAGAGATAGTTCTGCATCAGGATGTTGATCAGCATGTACGTCATCGTATAGGCGGCGAATTCCGCCCCGGACGCATTGAAGATCTGCAGCGAGAAGAACAGGTAGGCGAGCGGCGCGAACAGAAAGGTCAGCCGCGCGAACGGAAACAGCCAGAACATCGACGCGGCCATGTAGCAGAGCCGCTGCGGGATACGCAGCCCGCGCTTCAGGAACGGCCGCTTCAACAGGATGATCTGGAGCATGCCCTGGGCCCAGCGCGACCGCTGGCCGATGAAGCTGGCGAAGGTTTCCGGCTGCAGGCCGGCGATCATCGGCCGGTCGACATAGGCGCTGTGCCAGCCGCGGGAATGCAGCTCGAGCGCGGTCTCGGCGTCCTCGGTGATCGACACGCCGGAGAAGCCGCCGGCGGTCTCCAGCGCGGCCCGGCGCAGCACCGCGGCCGACCCGCAGAAGAACGAGCCGTCCCACTTGTCGAACCCCTTCTGGATCATGCCGTAGAACATCTCGTTCTCGGACGGCATCCGGTTCCAGGTCTCGAGATTGCGCTCGAGCGGGTCGGGATTGATGAAGAAATGCGGCGTCTGGACCAGGAACAGCCGCTTGTTCTGGCGGAACAGGCCGACCGTCTGCTTCAGGAAGTCGCGCGACGGGGCGTGGTCGGCGTCGAACACCACCACCAGCTCGCCGTGGGAATGGGCGAGACCGTTGTTCAGATTGCCGGCCTTGGCGTGGAGGTTCTTGGCACGCGTCAGGTAGCGGGCGCCCATGTCGCGGGCGAGCTGCTGCAGCTCGCGCCGGCGCGCCTGCGCCTGGGCGGCCTTGTCGAGATCCTCGTCCTCGCACTTCTGGTCGGTGCCGCCGTCGTCGAGGAGATAGACGATGAACTTGTCGGCCGGGTAGTCCATCTGCCGTGCCGCCGCCAGCGTGGTCGCCAGCAGCGCCGGTTCCTCGTTGTAGGTGGGCACGAAGACGTCGACCGTCGGCTGGTCTTCGTCCGGGAGGATCGGCGCGGGCGGCCGTTCCAGCGGGTCCGACACGGCGAACAGGCTGAGAAACAGCATGAAGACGCTGTACATCTCGGCGAGATAGAGAATGACGCCCGGGATAAAGTCTTCCAGCTGGCCGATCGGCGGGATCGTGCTGGTCGTGCGCCAGTAGCAGTAGCGCAGCACCACCGAGGTGCCGAGCGCCAGCACCACCAGCCGCAGCGCGCCCTCGCGCTTGAAATATTTCAGAATCGCGATGATCGCGGCGACCAGCATCGCCGTGACGAAATGCGTGTTGATGTCGATCGGCTGCGTCACCATGAAAATCATGATGAGGGCGAACAGCATCCACGTGGCTACATTGAAGATTCTAGCCATTCAGTTCACGCCATGCGCTTTCGCCGCCGGGATGGTGCTCGCGAGGCGGCAATGCTCGACCCTTTGCCTGTCCCCGATCTCCGGGCATCGTACCCGGACCAACGTTAACAGCCTCTGACTGCCTCAATGCCGCCACTCTTCGTCAAGGTCTAGCCCAAAGCGCCCGGCGCGGTCGCCGAAAAACGTCAGGCGGGCCTTCTCGATCGCGCCCCCGCAACCATAGACCCATCGGGCCGGAAAATCCCCTCGGAGATGGTCCGGCCGGAGGAGAGAATATGGTTAACCGATTCTCAACGCTTGGGCGCTAGCACCATTCAATCCGCGCGTTCTGCGGCATCTGCACCGATTCGGTCGGTTCGGACGCTGCGTCGTTTAGGCGGACGGCACGAGAGTAGAAAGCCCATGGTGAAGCTTCTGGCGCGGACAAGTCTGATCGTCTGTCTCGTCCTGGCGGTGGCGGCCTGTTCCTACAAGCCGCGCGGACCGCGTCTCGCGACGCTCGCCAACAAGGTTTCGGTCGAGAATGCCTTCATCAGCACGCCGCCGGGCGGACCGCAGCCGATCGCGGTGATCGAGCAGCGCTTCTCCAACGGCGTCCTGCAGGAGATCCTGCTGGAGAATCCCACGAGTTCGGCCGGCGAGAACGTCCTGGTGGCCCGCGCCTTCGGGCCGATGGGCGAAGATCGCGGCATGGAGCGCATGTCGCTCGACGAGCCGACGACCGCCGACATCCGCCGCGAGATGCGCCAGCGCTTCCCCGGCGTGAACATGACGATTTCCGAATCCTACGTGCAGAACCGCTACGGCCCGTTCGCCTTCGCGACGGGACAGCTGCGCAGCGGCGTCAGCTGCATCTATGCCTGGCAGGAGATCCGCGCGAAGAAGAGCGTGCTGTTCCCCGGCTACCGCGGCGCCGTGACCTGGCGCCTGCGCTTCTGCGATGCCAACGCCACGCCGCGCGAGCTCCTGTATCTGGCCTACGGGCTCAACGTGAACGTCTACTTCCTGCAGGACAACTGGAACATCTACGGCCAGCCGCCGGAGCCGAACCCGGACATCGGCAAGCTCGGCAAGCCGCTCGGGCCGGACAAGGTGGTCGAGGACCTGTCGATGGCGCCGCCGTCGGGCTATGGCAACTACCGCAACACCCGGACGACGACGCGCCGTCGCTCCGCCCCGGTCGCCGCCACGCTCGAGACGCGCACGATGGAGAACGAGCCCGCCGCCGGCGCCGCCGTGGTGCCGCCGCCGGCCCGCGCCGCCACGCTGCCCACCACCAGCGCCAGCCGCAGTCCGACGGTGATCACGCCCAACCAGCCGCAGGCGCAGCGGGCGCCGTCGATTTCGGCGCCGTCCGGCACCGGCGGCATCCCGCAACCCCAGGGCCAGACGGTGCCGGCCACCGCCATCAAGCCGACGGTGCGGGCTCCGTCCATTCCGGCTCCGACCACCTCCGACGCGATCCCCACGCCGCAGGCGGGCGGGTCGTCTGGGACGGCGTCGGACGGGGTGCGGACGGTGGGGCCGTCCACCAACCTCGCGCCGGCCCCCAGGGCGCCCGACGTCATTCGCTAGCGCCGGTTCGCAGGTCGGCCGCGTGCCGCATCAGGCGAACCGGAAGCGCGGCGCCAGGTGGACGAGCACGATCCGCGCCACGATCAGGATCGGAATGGCCAGAAATGCGCCGAGCACGCCCCAGATCCACAGCCACAGCACCAGGGCCAGGAAGACGACCAGCGGCGTCATCGTGAAGCGCCGCCCGAGGATGGTGGGCGTGACGAACTGCCCCTCCAGCAGGTTGAGCCCGACATAGACGAGCGGCGGCAGGATCGCGGCCGACATGCCGTCGTAGGTGATGGCGGCGACGCCGAGCAGGATCACCGCCATGGCGGCCGGCCCGATATAGAGCGCGAAGTTGAGGATCGCCGCCAGCGCGCCCCACAGGTGCGGCGACGGCAGGCCGAGCAGCCACATGGCCAGGCCGACCACCACGCCGAACGCCGCGTTGATGGCGGCGATGGTCAGCACGTAGTGCGACAGCGAGCGCTCGATGTCGCGGAGCATGCGCACCGCCGCGCGCCGGCGCCGGAAGCGCACGAAGCTTCCCAGCACCTGCCGGCGCAGCGCGCTGCGTCCGGAGAGGAAGAAATAGAGCGTCGCCAGAAAGATCAGCACGTGGGCGCTGACGTCAGGGGCGGACGAGACCATCGCGGTCACGATGCCGGGCGACTGCACCGCGACCTGCATGGCGGCGTCTTCGTCGCTATCGGTCGCCTCTTGAACCTGCTGTTCGACCTGCTTCAGCCTTTCGAGCGGTCCGCGGATCTCCTGCCATTTCATCTCCAGTTCGGAGGTGATTTCGGGGATTCGGGCGGACCAGGTCTCGAGCGGCACGGCCATCGCCACCACGAGGCTCGCGGTCACCGCTACTGAGCCGAGCACGATCAGCGCGCTCGACAGGGCGGCCGGCAGGCCGCGCCGGCCAAGCCAGTCGACGATCGGGGCGAGCGTCAGGCCGACCAGCAGGCCGGCGACGGTGGGGGCCAGCACGTCGCGCCCGAAGTGCAGGACGGCGGCGACCGCGATGACGAACAGGCCGACGGTGGCGAAGCTCGCGGCGCCCGCCATCGGCCGCCGCACGCCGCCGGTCTCGTCGGTGGCTGGCTGGGCCAGCGCGGCTATCGTCGGTCGGTCGCCTGGCTGCCTATCCACGGAGGGCCGCCGCTTTGGTCTCGCCGCGGCCGGCGATCGGAGCAGGGGCTGCGGGGGCGGTCGGCGGGTCGGTGTCCGGGGCGCACACGGGGGGAACCTTCTTTTCTCGTTGTCGCGGGCGGGGCGAAGGGTCAATGCCCGAAGGCGGAGGCGGTTCCGCGGGGCCCGTCCGAACCCGCCTGCGCCACCCCTTCATCCGGGCGGGGTCCGTGTCGACGGCAGACGCGCCAGGGAACTTTTGGCCGGTCAGCCACGTTGATTGTGCAGCGGGCGGTGGGTCGCTGTGACGCGTGGAGGATGTTGAAGATGTTGGACCAGATCCGCGACAATTGGCGGCCGATGAAAGGCGCAGTGCAGGAGCGCTGGTTTCGTCTGACCGACGACGACCTCGATCAGATCGACGGACGCCTGGAGCGCCTCGTGCGCCGCATTTCGGCCCGCTACGGCATATCGTCCGACGAGGCGTCGGCGGAGATCAACCAGTGGTACGCGCTGCTGATCCCCGAATGCTCGCGCTCGATCCGGACGATGTCCCGGCCGATCGCGCACGTCTGAGCGTGCCGGCCTCGCCGTGGGCGAGGCGGGCGGGGCACCGGCCCCGCCGGATCCGTCTCCTGACCATCCAGCGCCGACCCGGAGCACCCGGGGCGGCGTTTTTTTTTGGCAGTCGACGCTTGCTAAGTGCCCCTTCGAAGACGTTCTGTCCGCAGGCGTGCCCCTTTTCTTTGCATTCGCAGATCGGTGAATCCGAATTTTCGAAGTTTATCAATTGTATGACTGGCGTCTTCTGTCTTTCGCAAGATGCCGGCAATTGAATACGTGACCGTGATTAACCGATGCGGACGGGCGCGGCGCCGGCAGGGTGCGGCGGATTGACTTGCCCTGCCTCAACTGACACGTTGCTGCCAGAATGGTGTGGGCGCGGGGCCTGGCCGAAGGCCGGCCATCCGTGCCGGCGGGGCGACACGGGCGGGGCGACACAGGTCTGCTGTTCCTGCGTTCGGCGACGTCGGCTCAGCCGGTGGCGCCTCCCGAAGACGTTGGCACGACAGGAAGCGACATGTTCAAGAAGCTCATGCTGCCGATCGATCTGGCGCACGTCGCCAAGCTCGAAAAGGCGCTGCGGGCTGCTGTCGATCTTGCCCGCCTCTACGACTGTCCGATCACCGTCGTCGGCGTGACGGCCGAGACGGCAACCTCGGTCGCCCACAATCCCGCCGAATACGGCGCCAAGCTCGCGCGGTTCGCCGAGGAGCTTGCCGAGACGCACGGCGTCGTGGTCGACGCCACGGCGCGTGCGGCCCACGATCCCGCCGTCGATCTCAACCGGATGCTTCTGGCTGCGGCGCGCGAAACCGGTGCCGACCTGATCGTCATGGCCTCCCACGTCCCCGGCATCCCCGACCATTTCTTTGCCTCCCACGGCGGCGCGGTCGCCTCGCACGCGCCCGTGTCCGTCTTCGTGGTGAGATAGCGCGCACGCGCCTGTGCCGGCCGGGGCTCCCGGCCGATCGGACACTCGCTCCGGAAGCGGCGGGCCGGCTGCCCGCCAGGCCTTCGTCCGCTCCGGGCCCGGACCCCTGGTCCGATGTGACTTGAATGAAAGGAATGCGACCGTGAGCGACGAAACCATCGTCACCCCCGATGGGGACGTGACCCTCATCGAGACCGACTACACGGTCGGCCAGGACAACATCCAGCCGCAGTTCGGCCCGATCGGGATGGACATCCACAATCCGGTGTTCCTGGTCTCCGGTCTCACCATCGTCGCGTTCGTGGTCTTCGCGATCCTCGCGCCGGAGCAGGCAAGCACGCTGTTCGGCTGGCTGCGCCCGACGCTGACCGCCACCTTCGACGAGGTGTTCCTGTTCACCGGCGACGTGTTCGTCATCCTGGCGCTGGTGCTGATGGTCTCGCCGCTCGGCAAGGTGCGGATCGGCGGCACGGAGGCGACGCCCGACTACTCCTATTCCGGCTGGTTCGCGATGCTGTTCGCCGCCGGCATGGGCATCGGCCTGATGTTCTTCGGCGTGTCGGAGCCGATCTCCCACTACACCTCGTCGCTCGCCGACACGGCCGGCTCGCCCGACAGCTGGGCGCCGCTCGGCGGGGCCGCCGGCCTCGAGCTGGAGGCCCGCCGCCTCGCCATGGCGGCCACCATCTTCCACTGGGGCCTGCACCCCTGGGCGATCTACGCCATCGTCGGCCTGTCGCTGGCCATCTTCGCCTACAACAAGGGCCTGCCGCTTTCGGTCCGCTCGATGTTCTATCCGATCTTCGGCGAGCGGGTCTGGGGCTGGGTCGGCCACGTCATCGACACGCTGGCGGTGTTCGCCACGCTGTTCGGCCTCGCCACTTCCCTCGGCATCGGCGCCCAGCAGGCCAATGCCGGCCTGAATTTCCTGTTCGGCGTTCCGGAGACCGACATGTCGATGGTCATCCTGATCGGCGGCATCACCGGGCTGGCGCTGCTCTCGGTGGTGGCCGGTCTGGATGCCGGCGTGAAGCGGCTGTCGGAGATCAACATGGTGCTGGCGGCGCTGCTGCTGGCCTTCGTCATCGCGGTCGGGCCGACGCTGCTCATCTTCAAGGGCTTCTTCGCCAACCTTCTCGCCTACGGCGAGTACCTGCCGGCGCTCGCCAATCCGTTCGGCCGCTCCGACACCAACTTCAGCCAGGGCTGGACAGCGTTCTACTGGGCCTGGTGGATCTCCTGGTCGCCGTTCGTCGGCATGTTCATCGCCCGCATCAGCCGGGGCCGGACGGTGCGGGAGTTCATCTTCTGCGTGCTGCTCATCCCGTCGCTGGTGTCGGTGCTGTGGATGACGGCCTTCGGCGGCACGGCGATCACCATGCTGAACGAGGGCTACCAGGACATCGCGGAAGCCGATTTGCCGCTGAAGCTGTTCACCATGCTGAGCGACCTGCCGCTGGCCAGCATCACCTCGTTCATCGCCATCGTGCTGGTCATCGTCTTCTTCGTGACCTCCTCGGACTCCGGCTCCCTCGTGATCGACACGATCACCGCCGGCGGCAAGGTCGACGCGCCCGTGCCGCAGCGGGTGTTCTGGGCGAGCTTCGAGGGGCTGGTGGCGATCGCGCTGCTGCTCGGCGGCGGGCTGACGGCGCTGCAGGCGGCGGCGGTGTCGACGGGATTGCCGTTCGCGATCGTGCTGCTGTTGGGCTGCGTGGCGCTGGTGAAGGGGCTGTTGTCGGAACCGCGCGGCGCCTGACAGCACCGCCCTCGGCCATCGCCCGGTCTAGCCGGGCTCGACGCCGACGATGCGCGCGCCGGCCGGCACGACGAGCTGGCGGTGCGGGAACGGGATCTCGATCCCGTTCTCCTTCAGCGCGTCCCAGAGCGCCAGGAACACGTCGCCGCGCACGTTGGTCAGGCCGTTCTGCGCGTCGGGGATCCAGAAGCGCAGGACGAAGTCGATCGACGATTCGCCGAAGCCGGTGATGTGGCACACCGGCGCGGGGTCCTGCATCACCCGCTCGACCTTGGCCGCGGCCTCGCGGGCGATGACGCGCACCAGATGCGGATCGCTCGTGTAGCTCACCCCGAACGTCACATCGAGGCGGGCGCGGGTGTCGGTGTAGTACCAGTTGACCACCCGCTCCTTCACGAAGTGATCGTTGGGCACCAGGATCTCGCGGCCGTCGCGCGCCACGATCGAGACGAAGCGCGCCCGGAGCGAGCGCACCCAGCCCACCATGTCGCCCATCTCGATGACGTCGCCCGGCTTGATCGACTTGTCGACGAGGATGATCAGGCCGCTGATGAAGTTCGACACGATCGTCTGCAGGCCGATGCCGATGCCGAGGCCGAGCGCACCGGAAAACACGGTGAGCGCGGTCACGTCGATGCCGACGGCGGCGAGCGAGGCGAAGATCGCCATCGCCACGAAGGCGATGCGCACGAGCTTGCCGACCAGCACCTGCACCGACGGCGTCAGGTCGGTGGTGCGATCGACCCGGCGCTGGATGCCTTCGGCCAGCAGCTTCGACAGCCACAGCATCACCACCAGGATGATCACGCCCTTGGCCAGCGACAGCAGCGAGATCCGCGTCGATCCCAGCGATACGGCGCGGGCATCGAGGATCATCGACAGCGGATCGAGCACGCCGAGGAGCTCCAGGGCGAGCAGCGTCCAGCCGATCAGCGCGACGGTGCGGGCGGCGGTGCGGTTGCGCACCACCCGCGAGGCGATGGAGATGACCACCCAGGCGGAGACCAGCGTCGCGGCGAGCCGCAGCAGCAGCACCGCCTCGCTGCCGCCGATCCGCAGGGCGGCGGCGTAGGCGATCCACAGCAACACCGCCAGCAGGATGAACTTCGTCCGGCGCAGCACGACGGCGAGGAAGCGCAGCAGCCGGGGCCGGTCGCGCACCCGCCTCAGCCGGGCCTCGAGCAGCGGCTCGATCAGCCGGCCGAGCAGCAGGGCCAGCGGGACGGCGACGGCCAGCAGGACGAGCTGGAGGATCGCCTCCGGTTCGGTCGAGCGCGCGAGCAGTTGCTCCAGCGGACGCTCGAACGCGTGAACCATGCCGCTCGCGGTGTCCTGGATCTCATCCATTCAGCAGGGTTCGCCGTGTCGCCATCGGGCCGATGTCCCGGCGTCGGCACCCGCCGGCCGGATCGCTCGATCCCGCCGGCATGCCGCCGCCGCCAATGCCCCCGTTGGCTGCCCCGAATGGAAACAGTAGCGCGCCGCCGTGTCCGAGGAAATGCCGCCGTGGATGGTGGTCAGCGCACTTCGTAGACGGACAGCACCACGGCGCTCGCCAGGCGCGCGCCGGTGCCCACGAGGATCATCCCGGCAAGCCAGTCATAGCGCGGGTCGGCGGAGATGAAGCGCGCCTTGGTGCGCATGTAATAGAGCGCCGGGTCGACGGGCTCGCCGCGCGCGACCGCGGCCAGCACCTCGGTCGGCCCGTGGCGCAGCCCGAAATTCTGGATCTCGACCACTGCGCCGTCGTCGGTTTCGAAGGCATAGCGCGCATCGAGCTCGGCGATGCCGTCGGTGCGCACCAGCTGCCAGTCGGCGCCGATCGGCAGGATCCGGCCGTTGAGGCGGGCGCCGCGCACCGTGCCGCCGACGATCGGGATGATCCGATGCTTGCCCTTGGCGCCGTCGCCCATCTCGTGGGGCGGCGACAGCTCGATCCGGAGATCGCACAGGTGGCCGAGCTCGGGCGCCGGCAGCGTCGGGAAAGCCGTGTCGGCGTCGCTCATTGCATGGTCCGCGGCAGGAACATCACGATCGCCGGGAAGGCGACCAGCAGGATCAGGCGGAGAATGTCGACCAGCACGAACGGCATCACGCCCTTGTAGATCTGGGTGAGGCTGACCGTCGGCGTGATCGAGTTGATGACGAAGACGTTCATGCCGACCGGCGGGGTGATCAGCCCGAGCTCGACGGTCATCACCACGATGATGCCGAACCAGATCGGATCGAAGCCGAGCGCCTGCACCACCGGGAAGACGATGGGCACCAGCAGGATGATCATCGCCATGGCATCGAGGATGCAGCCGAGCAGCAGGAAGAAGACCAGGATCAGCGCCAGCGTCGGGTAGGCGCCGAGATCCAGCGAGACCAGGAACGAGGTGATCTTCTGGGGGGTCTGGGTGATCGTCAGGAAATAGCCGAACAGCAGGGCGCCGATCAGGATCGTGTAGATCGACACGGAGGTCCTGAGCGCCTCCGCGAGGCTCGCCAGCAGCGCCTTCACGCCGAGCCGGCGGCGGGCGATGCCGATGATGGCGGTCAGCGCCGCGCCGGCGGCGGCAGCCTCCGTCGGCGTCACGACGCCCGCGTAGATGCCGCCGATGATGGCGATGAACAGCAGCCCGACGGCCCACACGCCGCGCAGCGAGACCAGCCGCTCGCGCAGGCTCTGGCGCTCGCCGGCCGGCAGCCGGCGGCCGTGCACGATCTGCACCGTCAGCATGTAGAACAGGATCGCCAGGATGCCGGGGATGATGCCGGCGACGAACAGCTTGCCGACGTCCTGGTTGGTGATGAAGGCGTAGACGGCAAGCACCACCGACGGCGGGATCAGGATGCCCAGGGTGCCGCCGGCGGCGATCACCCCGGTCGAGACGTCGTCCGGATAGCCGAAGCGCTTCATTTCCGGCAGCGCGATGTTGGTCATCGTGGCGGCGGTGGCGACCGACGATCCGCAGATCGCCGCGAAGCCGGCGCAGGCGCCGATCGTCGCCAGCGCCAGGCCGCCGCGCAACTGGCCGAGCCAGGCGTTGCCGGCGCGGAACAGCTCGCGCGACAGGCCGGAATTGGTGGCGAGCACGCCCATCAGCACGAACATCGGCACGAGGCTGAGATTGGTGTCGGTGACGGTGCGGATGGGAGAGGTGGCGAGCAGGTTGAGCGCCGGACCCCAGCCGACGATCGCCGCGAAGCCGCAGACGCCGACGACGCCCATGGCGATGCCGACCGGCACGCGCACCACCATCATGCCGAACAGGGAGATGAAGCCGAGAACGGCGACGAGATCGCGCTCACTCATATCCGGACTCCGCCGGCTGGTGGATGTCCGGATCGGCGGGGGGACTGTCGGCCCCGGTCAGCAGATAGAGGAGCCTTGCCGCGACGGTGAAGATCGACACCACCACGCCGGCCCAGGCGAGCGCCAGCCACGGCCACACCGGCCAGCGCAGGTCGAAGGTGGATTCGTAGGAATTGTAGGCGCTGTCGACCCGCTCGAAGAGCTTGTAGGCGAGCGCGATTGTGAACACGAGCAGCACGGCCCAGCCGAACGCCTCCATCATCCGCCCCACCCGCGCGGGCACGACCTGGGCGAGGATGTCGACGGCGATGTGCCCGCCCCGGAAGCCGATCGAGGCGAGGCCCCACATCACCGCGACGCCGAGCAGCAGCCGCGACAGATCGAACGAATCCGGGATCGGAAAGCTGAAGAGGTAGCGGCCGATCGCCGAGACGAAGACCAGCAGCGTGACGACGCCGAGGCAGATTCCGGCGATCACGTCGACGCCTTTCGAAAAGCGTTCGAGGTTACGGAAGATCGATCGCATGGGTGCGGCTCGGGCTCGGGAGGGATGGGCCGTCGATCGGTGCGCGCGGGGCGGCATTCCGATGGCGGCGGGTGGCGCGAGGTCCGGCAGGATGCGGCCGGACCCCGCCCGTCGATGGAGAATCGGTGCCGCCGCGCCCGATGCGCGGCGGCGTCCGGATCAGTACCGAGAGTCGTTCTTCTCGAGCGTCTCGTTGAAGCTCTTGTAAATGGCGTCGGCGTCGTAGCCGCGGCCGTTCACGTCGGTCTTCCACTGGTCGAGAAGCGGCGCGGCGGCGTCCTTCCAGGCCTGGATCTCTTCCGGGGTCGGCTCGTCGACGAAGTGGTCGGAGGAGGCGAGCGCCTTCTCGCGGCCCTCGTCTTCCCAGTTGGCCCAGCCGGAGGCGACCTTCTCGGCCCAGTCGGGCGTGCAATGGTCGTCGATGACCTTCTTGTCCTCAGGCGACATCGCCTCGTAGCGCGCCTTGTTCATGACGGTCACGAACGTCGTCACGTACATCGGCATGTCGAGGTGGTGCTTGGTCACGTTGTCGATGCCGAACAGCCAGATCGAGTTCCACGGGAAGGTGATCGCGTCGGCCGCGCCCTTGGCGAGCGCATCGCGGGATTCCGGTGCCGACACCTGCACGTTGGAGCCGCCCAGCATGGTGACGAACCGGCCCATGGTGGCGTGGGCCGGGCGGATGTTCTTGCCCTTCACGTCGGCCGGCGAGGTCAGCTTTTCCTTGGAATGGAAGGTGCCGGGCGAATGCAGGTAGGCCATGCAGAAATGGACATCGGCCATCTCCTTGTCGGCGTACTGCCGGTACCATTCGTCGAACGCCTTGCTGCCGCGCGTGGCGTTGTCGATCTGGAACGGCACTTCGCCAAGGGCGATCACCGGAAAGCGGCCAGCCTGGTAGCCCGGATTGATGTAGCCGAAGTCGGCGATGCCGTCGCGGACCATGTCGTAGTGGTCCGGTGCGGCGCCGAGCTGCTGGGCCGGATAGATGGTGATCTTGATCCGGCCGTCGGAGGCTTCGGAGATCGCTTCGGCCCAGGGCTCGAGGCCGGTCGGCTGCAGCGGGTGCTGGGCCGGAACCCAGGTCGAGAACGAGTATTCCGTCTGTGCGTGCGCCTGCGTGGCGAAGACCATGCCGGCGGCGGCAGCTGCGGCGAGCCAAGTACCCTTCATCGGTCGCTATCCTCCCTGGTTTGCGACAGTCCCAACGGGTTTTCGGGCCAGGGTCGACGGATCCGCAGGCGGCCTCTGTGGGCCGGTCGAAGGTCGCGGATGTCGACCGAAGGACGTCAAATCCCGTCGCTTGAACGAATGCGAGTTCGTTTGGGTCGCAACCATACCAGTCCGTACGGTGAACGCAATCGACCTTGGGGGGGGGCCGCCGGATCTTCGTTTGCGGGCCGCCGGAAGGGTGCGGCGGCGGCCCGGCGACGCGAAAACGCCCCGGCGGGTTACGCCGGGGCGGTTGCAGCTCGGGTCCGGTCGGGGGCCGGTCGGGCGCGGGCGGTCAGGCCGCGTCGATCGCGCTCACCATCGACTGGTAGACGTCGGTGACGGCGGCCAGGTCGGCGGCGGTGGTGGCGCGGCGTTCCTCCAGCCCGGCGATCGACGATTCCAGCTTGTCGCGGCGCTGCCGCGCCGCCCGGGCGGCGGTCGAATAGGCGAAATGGGAGGGGTCCTGCACGCCGGTGCGTCGCTCCTCCGCCTCGATCTGTCGGTCGAGATCGTCCGCGATGCGCCGGAAGTCGGCGATCATCATGTCGGACTGGGCAAGCTGGCGCTCCAGCTCCCTGACCTCGAATTCCTTGTTGCGAACTGAACTCTCTCGCGGCTTCATGACGTACTCACTCCCCCGATGCCGGTAGCGGACCGTAGTGGCGAGTCCTTGCCAAAGCGTTCGCATGATCGGCGAAATTCGCCGTCGCGCGGTTACCTTTTCGCGACGCGGTCGGCGGCGGGAGTGTTTTCGGCCCGCTTGGTAACAGATCGTTTACGGCTCTTGTTCACCATGAGCCTCGCACCCGCCTGGCGTCTGATGCGCCGGTCGGAGGCCGCGACCTCGAGAGGGGTGGCGGAAACCGGTTCGTTCCGACCGCGACCCTATCCAGCTGTGGATGAAAGAATGCCTTTTTCGCAACGGCTTATAGTGAACCGTCAATCTGCGTATTTAAGGCCCTTGGGGTCCGTTTCGGCATTTGTTAACCATTATGGGTCAGTCTCTCGAATCGGGAAACAGACCACGTCGACGCCGTCGCTTTCGGACCTGGCGGACATGACGAACCCGAGGGCGGGTGGCACGAGGGGATTGGCATGCGCGTACTGCTGATCGAAGACGACCGCGCGATGGCGCAGAGCATCGAGCTGATGCTCAATTCCGAGAAGTTCAATGTCTACATCACCGATCTCGGTGAAGAGGGCATCGATCTCGGCAAGCTCTACGACTACGACATCATCCTTCTCGACCTCAATCTTCCGGACGTGTCCGGCTACGAGGTCCTGCGGACGTTGCGTGTGTCGAAGGTGGCGACGCCGATCCTGATCCTGTCGGGGCTCGGCAACATCGAGGACAAGGTGCGTGGTCTCGGCTTCGGCGCCGACGACTACATGACCAAGCCGTTCCACAAGGACGAGCTGGTCGCCCGCATCAATGCCATCGTCCGGCGATCGAAGGGCCACGCCCAGTCGATCATCCGGACCGGCGAACTCGCGGTGAACCTCGATACCAAGACCGTCGAGGTCGCCAGCCAGCGGGTCCACCTGACCGGCAAGGAGTACCAGATGCTGGAGCTCCTTTCCCTGCGCAAGGGCACCACGCTGACCAAGGAGATGTTCCTCAACCATCTCTACGGCGGCATGGACGAGCCCGAGCTGAAGATCATCGACGTCTTCATCTGCAAGCTGCGCAAGAAACTGTCGGCGGCGACCGGGGGCAAGAACTACATCGAGACCGTATGGGGTCGCGGGTATGTCCTTCGGGAACTCGAAGAGGAAGCGGCGAAGGAATCGGCCTGAGCCCTTTCGGGCCGGTCGACGCCGGATCGCCGCGGACGACGCCTGCCGGGCGCCCGCGGCCCGCTCCAGTTCAGCGCGCGTCGAGGGTGAAGCGATCCTCGTCGAGGCTGGCGGTCACCGTCATGCCGATGTCGCGCGCCAGCAAACCTGTCAGGTAGGGCTGTATCGAATGCGGGTCGAGCGGGACATCCGAAGGCTCGCCGATCACGAAGGGCGTGGTGTCCGGCACCCGCGCCTTGACGCCTTGCGCGACGACCGTGAAGGCCGCCTTCTCGCCCTCCATCTGCACCGTCACCGCCACCGTGCCGCCGCGGGGGATCGCCCGCACCGCGAAGATCGCGAGGTTGAGCAGCACCTTGACCGCCGAGCGCGGGGCGATCGCCACCGGCAGCTGCAGCGCCAGGTCGGCGCGCTCGTGCTCGAACTGCGCCTCCATCATCCGGCCCGCATCGGCGAGGTCGATCATCGATCCGGCGGAGCCGCCGGCGCCGAAGGCGAGCCGCATGAACTGCAGCGACGCCGAGGCCTGCCGCGCGCTCTTTTCGACGAGCTGCATGGCGAGCTCGCGCGTCTCCGGCGAATCGTCGCTTTCCAGCAACTCCAGTCCGTTGATGATCGCGCCGACCGGGCCCACCACGTCGTGGCAGATCCGGCTGGACAGCAGGCTGGCAAGCTCGAGGGGGCCGGGGAGCTCTTCGGAAGACACGGAAGCGATGATCCCTGCAGGATGGCGGTGGGGCGCGCGCGGCGGCGCGAATCGGACGTCCGGGCGAGCGTTACACGGCGCCGCCGTGCGTGCCAACTGCCGCCGCGGCGCCCCTGCCGGCCGCCCCGCGCCGCCTGATCGATCGGAAACGGCCCTGGTTTCAGATGCTTGAGCAATCCCTCGCCGTCCGGAGCGTTTCCATCCGACGGAATCTGGCCCCTGAGGCCGACGAACCGGCGCGGGCTTTCCCGTCGCCAGGAGGAGAGTGAGATGACCGCAAACAAGCCGAGCCGGCGCGGCGTGGCCGGGCCCCTCTGGGCGATGCTCGCCGTGGCGCTGATGATGCTCGCGATGCCGACGGCTGCCGCCGCCCAGCAGTCGCTCGCCCCCTCGGGCGGCACCGCCTACGGGGCGGCGCCCGCCCAGACCGGCGCGCCTCCGGGCAGCGAGACCTACAGCCCCGACGAGATCGCCGCCACCGGGCACAAGTTCTTCGGCGAGGTGTCGGGCGGGCTGGCCTCCGTCATCGAGAACGCCTTCTCCAAATACGGCGAACCGAATGCCTACGTCCTCGGCCAGGAGGGCTCCGGCGCGATCATCGGCGGCCTGCGCTACGGCGAGGGCACGCTCTACACGCGCCTCGGCCAGACCAAGGTCTACTGGCAGGGCCCGTCGGTCGGCTGGGACTTCGGCGGCGACGGCGCCCGGGTGATGATGCTGGTCTACGACCTGCCGACGGTGCAGGCGATCTTCCAGCGCTATGTCGGCGTCAACGGCTCGGCCTATCTGGTCGGCGGCTTCGGCATGACGCTGCTGGCGGCCGACACCACCTACGTGGTCCCGGTGCGCTCGGGCCTTGGCGCGCGCCTGGGCGTCAACCTCGGCTACCTGAAGTTCACGCCGAAGCCGACCTGGAATCCGTTCTAGAGCCTTTTCCGATCAGGTGGAATCACCTGATCGACGAGAAATGGCTCCAGAATCAATGCCTTGAGCAATTCCTTTTCGTTCAGATCGCGTCGATCTGAACGGGAAATGCTCTAGAACGGGGTGCGGAGGGAAAGCCGGTCCGGAAGACCCGCTTCAGGGCTGCTCTCCGCACGGATCGGCGGTGCGCGGCAGAAAATGCTCAGCCGCCGGCGCGCGCTTGCGGCATATCGGCCGGAGCGGCCGCAGATGGCCGGCTGCGAAATCGTGAAGTGGCCCCGGACCGTCGTTCGCGCTAAAGACAGGCGTGCTGACCTGTCCGTGGTCGCGGTAGGTCGCTGGTGGCTTACCGAGGTCCGCGGACCGCGGAGGATGATGTGGACGACCGGCTCTCCCTGCTTGTGACCTACGGCCCGATCGCGGGCTTCGTCATCGCTTTCCTTCTGGCGCTCTACTGGCGGGCCTCGGCGCGCCGGGCGCGGCGCCGTGCCGAACGGGCGCGGCCGATGGCGCTGGCCGAGGCGCGCGCCGAACGCGACGTGCACCGTGCCGAGCACGCCGTCGAGATGCGCAGCCTGGAGCAGCAGCTCGAGGACGCCAAGGCCCAGCTGGGCGTCGCCAGGCTCGCCGCCGCCCGCGACAACAAGCTCCAGTACGACCTCACCCGGGCGCTGGAGCGGGCGGTGAAGTCGGAGACCGCCCAGAACCGGCTGGAACGCGAGATAGCCGACGAGCGTGGTCGCGTCAGCGAGCTGACGCATCGCCTGGAAGAGCGCGAGAAGGACCTCGCCGCCCAGGCGACGCGCGCGGCGGAGATCGAACAGCAGGCGGAGACCGCCCGCGAGGAGGCCCGGACGGCGCGCGGCGAGCTGGAAGCCGCCCGTGCCGCACTGGAGACGCTGCGCCGGGAGAAGACCGAGGCGGCGACCCGCGCCGAGGCCCTGTCGCTGCAGATCGCCGAGATGCGCTCGGCCCAGGTCAGCAACGAGGAAGTCGCGGCCCTGCGCGCCAGCCTGTCCCGGTCGACCGAGGAGCACGCCGCCGAAAAGGCCCAGCGGATCGAGGCCGAGCGGCGCTTCAACGAGCGCGAGCGCGACCTCGATGGCCACTCCGCGGCGATCCGCGACGCCGAAAACCGCGCCGAGACGGCGCGGCTGGAGGTCACGCGCCACGAGAAGGCACTGGCCGACAAGACCGCCGCCCTCCACGAGGCGGAGGCGGCCCGCGAGACCGCCGAGCGGCAGCTGCGGGCGATGATGAACGACGGCGACTACGACCGCGCCTCTGCGGCGTCGGCGAAGGCACGCATCGATCTCCTCTCCCAGGAGCTTTCCGATCTGCGCGCGGCGCGGGTCAGCGGCGACGAAGTCGCTGAGCTGCGCCGGACGCTCGGCGAGGCGAATGCAGCCCTGGCCGAAGAGCGCGCCCGGCGGGTGGAACTGGACGGCACGGTCCGGCGCCTTCAGGCCGCAGCCGGGCCCGTGGCCAAGGCGCCCGCCGAGCCCGCTCCGGCGGCCCCTGCGCCGGCGGACGACGCGGTTGCCGCCGAGCTCGCCCGCATCCGTTTGAGCCTCAACGAGGCGAACAACGCGCTTGCGGCGGAGAAGAGCCGGCGGATGGCCCTGGAATCCGACGTCGTCCGGCTCCAGAAGGAGAGCCTGGAGGCGAAGGCCACCGCCGCGGCGGCGGTGGAAGCGGCGCTTCCCGGCACGCAGGCTGCCGCCGGGCAGGCGGCGAACGGCAGCGATCACGAGCTGGAGCGGGTCGCCCGGGCGGCGTCGGTCGTCTCCAGCGCCGCGCGCGCATACCCGGAGCCCGACCACGGTCAGGACGAGATCGACGAACTGCGCCACGAGCTGGAGCGGCTGCGCGCCGAGAACGCGGCGCTCGCCCGGCAGGCCGATGGCCACGGCGAGATGGACCGGCTGGAGACCGCCGTCCTGCGCGAACGCCTTCAGGACATCGCCGCCGAAATCGCCGTCGTCGCGGCGCGCGCGTCCGGCTCCAACGCCCTGCTGCAGGAGGGCGAGGCCCTTCCCGGCGAAAGCCGCGACGCCATCGGCGCGCCGGATCGCGACGGCCCGAGCCTTGCCTCGCGGGTGCGCGCGCTGAAGCGCCGCCGGGCTCTCTGACCCTGGCCGATGCCCTGCCGCCGCGCCTGTACGATCCCGCGCGGTCGGGCGTTCGGACGGAGCGCCCGGTCGAAGACCCTCCGCCGGCAGCCTGCCCGGGCATCCGCCCACCGTCGCCACCGCATGGACGCGCCGATTTCAGCGCGGCGATTGGGGGGTGGTTTCGGAACGGCTTTCGTGACACTTCAGTGAAATTCTGGTCTGGTCGCCAGTCGAGATATATTCCAGAATAAGAAAAAACAGCGTTTCGGACGGGGAGGATTGACCCGGCGGGGTCAATCAAACGATCGGCGGTTCGGTAAAACAGCATATGAAGCGGCCGCATCCACCGCATGTGCCCGGTCGGGCCGATGCTCGAACCACCTGGTCGCGGGAAGATCCGGCGGTACCTCCGGACGACATCGCGGCGCGCGGGCCCGACTCCGGAGCGCAGAGACCGATCGATCCTGCCGGTGAGCGCTCGGGCCTGTCGCGGGCCGCCGGCCCGGATCGGTCCCCGCGTCAGCCGCCGCTCCCCGGACCACCACTGCCGATGGCATCGCCGGGCGGCGCCGACCTCGATCCCGCCACCGCGTCGGTCCGGGCCGGCCAGCTTCTCAACCTGCTTGCCGCCAGTGACGAGGAAACCGCCGGGCATCTGCGGCGCACCGCCGCCACCGTCGAGGCGGTGTCGGCCGCCCTCGGCTGGGACGCCGACAGGGTCCGCTGGACGACCTTCGGGGCGCTCCTCCACGACATCGGCAAGCTCGGCGTGGCGCGGCAGGTGATGCTCAAGCCGGGCCCGCTGTCGGCGAGCGAGCAGGTCGCCATGCGCGATCACGTGGTCTACGGCACCCGCCTGGTCACCGAGAACGGCTTCCCGCCGCTGGTGGCGCGCATCGTCCAGCAGCATCACGAGCGGCTCGATGGCAGCGGCTATCCGTCCGGCCTGCGCGGCGCAGAGATCTGCGAGGAAGCGCGGCTGGTGATGCTGGCGGACATCGGTGATGCGATGCTGTCGCGGCGCGCCTACAAGCGGGCGCTGCCGATGGATGACGTCCGCAAGGCGCTGCGGGCGGGAGCGGGGCTGCTGTTCGATCCCGACCTCGTCGGCCCGGTGGTGGCCGAACTGTCGAAGGTCCACGAAGCGACCTGAAGCCCCGTCCATGCGGATCGGCCGTCCGGTCGACGGGAGATGGCTTCGCGAAAAATGCGGGACGGGAAGAAGGGCAGGACCGGTCTTCCCCACGACGCGCCTGATCTGGCGCCCTCCGCCTGCAATCCCCAGAAACGAAAAACGCCGGTCGCAGATGCGCCGGCGTTGTCTCGTCGTCGGGCGTGAACCAGAGCATTTCTTGTCGATCAGGTGGTCCCGCCTGATCGAAAAACGCTCCGGGGCGCCCGGATCGCTGGGCCTGGTCTAGTTCAGGCGGCCCTTCAGGTCGTTCATGCTCTGGGAGAGGATCTCGTCGGCGACGGGGCCCTTCACCTTCTGCATCAGCACCCGCTCGGAGGCGGCGATCGCCAGATCGGCGGCGCGGGCGCGCACTTCGGCGACGGCCTGGTGCTCGGCCTGGGCGATCTTGTCCTCGGCCGACTTGGTCCGCCGCTCGATCATGTCCTCGAGCTTGGCGTTCGCCTCCTCGGTCATGCGTTCGGCCTCGGCCTTGGCGTCGGCGACGATCTGTTCCGCCTCTTCCTCGGCCTCGCGGCGCTTGCGCTGGTATTCGGCCAGCAGCGCCTGGGCTTCCTCGCGAAGCTGGCGGGCCTCGTCGAGTTCCTTGCTGATGCGGTCGGCGCGGCCGTCGAGGGAGCGGACGACCATGCCCGGAACGCCGTAGTAGATGATGATCCCGATGAAGATGATCAGGCTGACGAGTGCCCAGAATGCGTCTGCGGTACCCATCGCGCTACTCCTTCACGGCCTTGACGGCGTCGGTGATCTCGGCGCGGTCGGCGGTCACCGACGCGATCGTCGCCAGCACCGCTTCGGCGGCGTCGGCGGCGATGCCCTCGACTTCGCCGAGCGCCTGCGCCTTGATCTCGTTGATCTGGGTTTCCGCCTGGCGGACCTTTTCGGTCAGGCCTTCTTCGGCCTTCCGGCGCTTGGCGTCGTTGTCGGCCTTGATATGCTCGCGCCGCTCGGCGGCGATCCCATGGGCCTTCTTGCGCGCCTCGGCCAGTTCGGTCTCGTAGGCTTCGATCGCGGCGTCGGTTTCCTCGCGAAGCCGGTCGGCCTCGCCGAGATCCCCCGCGATGCGGTCGCGACGATCCTCGATGATCCCGCCAAGCCGCGGCACGATCACCCGGATCATCAGGAAATAGAGGAGGCCGAACGAGACCGTCAGCCAGAACAGGTGCGACGGGAACGAGGCCGCGTCGAACGCAGGAAATGCGCTCTCCACCCCGATCGGGGTGTCGACGGCTCCATGACCTACGTTGGCGGCCTGTTGGGCCAGGGCTTCGCTCGCCATCTCTTCACGTCCTCTCGCGCCGGCATTCCCTGGATCGCGGCCACGCCGGGCCGATGCGACCCGAAGTCATGAACCGCGACCGATTCCAAGGCTCAAGAGCGGGGCGCGGGCGGATAACCGGTCCCGCTCTTCCGCATCCCGCACTTGCGCATTTCCCGTTCGGGTCGACGCGATCCGAACGAACAGGAACTGCTCAAGGTCTTCGATCTGCAGCCGTCCCGGTTCGACCTGGTGTCGCCACGCGGTCGGAAACGGCTCCAGCAACGCCGGCCCGTCCGCTGCTGCGGACGGGCCGGGTCCGAAATCAGACGGCGAACAGCAGCAGCAGGGCGATCAGCAGCGAGAAGATGCCCAGGGCTTCCGTCACGGCGAAGCCGAAGATCAGGCGGCCGAACTGGCCATCGGCCGCAGACGGGTTGCGCAGGGCGCCGGCCAGGTAGTTGCCGAAGATGTGGCCGAGGCCGATGCCGGCGCCGCCGAGACCGAGGCAGGCAATACCGGCGCCGATGAACTTCGCAGCTTCCGCTTCCATGAGGTGTGCTCCTTAGCGTGAACGGGTGTTTTGGTTGCGAACGTTAGGAAGTGCGCGGACCGTCAGTGCGACGGATGCAGCGCGTCGTTGAGGTAGAGGCAGGTCAGGACCGCGAACACGTAGGCCTGCAGACCGGCGACCAGGAATTCCAGCGCGGTGATCGCGACCGTCATGATCAGCGGCAGGATCGCGCCGATGATGCCGATGAAGCCCAGCGCGCTGAGGCCGGCGACGAAGGCGGCGAACACCTTCAGCGTGATGTGGCCGGCGAGCATGTTGGCGAACAGACGAACCGCGAGGCTGACCGGGCGGGAAAGGAACGAGATCACCTCGATCGCGCTGACCAGCGGCAGGATCGCAATCGGCACGCCGTCCGGCACGAACAGCTTGAAGAAGCGCAGCCCGTGGCGGCGGATGCCGGAGATGACGACCGTCAGGATGACCAGCATGGAGAACGCGAAGGTCACGATCAGCTGGCTGGTGACGGTGTAGAAATAGGGGAACATGCCGATCAGGTTCGCCACCAGGATGAACATGAACAGCGAGAACACCAGCGGGAAGAACCGCATGCCCTCGGCGCCTGCCGAACTTCTCAGCATGGAGGCGGAGAACTCGTAGCTCATTTCCGCCATCGACTGCCATCGGCTGGGCACCAGGCCGCGGCCGCCGGTCGACAGGATGAGGAACAGCGCCACCACGGCGGTGGTGGCGAGCATGAACAGCGATGCGTTGGTGAAAGACAGATCCATGCCGCCGACATGAATGTCGACGATCGGATGGACTTCGAACTGATGGATCGGATCAAGTCCGCCTGCTTCCGCCACCTGCTCCGCTGCTCCTGATTATGGGCGCCGGTCGCCTAGCGACCGTCGCTCCCGTCTTCGTCGACCCGCCTTTTGCCGGGTTCCGGGGTTTGGATCAACCCCGCCGATCGCATCAAATTCAGAACGCCCGCCGCAAAGCCGAGCATCAGAAACACAATGAGGCCGAAGGGCGTGGTGCCGAGCCAGGTGTCGATGCCCCACCCGATGGCCGCACCCACGGCCACGCCGCCCACGAACTCCGAACTCAGCTTGAGCGCCTGGCCGATGCCGGAGTAGGTCGAGGAGGAGGACCGATCGGTCCCATCCCGCTTCCGACGAGCCGCGCGCTGGGCCTCGATCTTGCCAGAGAGCTTGCTCAGCCGTGTGGAAAGGTCGCCCGTTCCGCCTGCCTTGCCGTGCTGATCGTCGTCGCCCGCCATCTTCGTTCGACCGCTATCCGGGCCCGCGTCCGATTGGACGACGGACCATCCGCGTGCCCATACGAAGGACCGGCACGAGCTGACGCCACCACCACCCCTGCTGGATGGCGCGCACGTTATGCAGTGCAAATTTCTGGAGTCAAGCGGCCATTCGCGGCGGCGAAGGCGGGGGAAAGGCCGGCCGGCCGGGCGAAACCGCGTTTGGCGCCGTCCCGGCGGGCAAACCGGGCGGCCGTGCCCGGGGCCGCGCCCGCAGGGGCGCCGTGCCGCAGTGCGAAAGCGGCGGCCGGCGGACCGATTCTTGTGGACATCCGGCCGGCTGCCGTCCCGGTGCGCTCGCCCGGCGGCCGGGCCGGCGGGCCCTACACGGCCTCCAGGAAGCGCTCGGCCGTCTCCAGGTCGACGGAGACCAGCTGGGAGACGCCGCGCTCGCCCATCGTCACGCCGAACAGCCGGTGCATCCGCGCCATGGTGATCGGGTTGTGGGTGATGATCATGAAGCGCGTCTCGGTGCGCCGGGTCATCTCCTCGACGAGGTCGCAGAAGCGCTCCACGTTGGCGTCGTCCAGCGGCGCGTCGACCTCGTCCAGCACGCAGATCGGCGACGGGTTGGTCAGGAACACCGCGAAGATCAGCGCCATCGCCGTCAGCGCCTGCTCGCCGCCCGACAACAGGCTCAGCACCTGCGGCTTCTTGCCGGGCGGGCGGGCGATGATCTCCAGCCCGGCCTCCAGCGGATCGTCGGCCTCCACCAGCGTCAGCTCCGCCTCGCCGCCGCCGAACAGGTGGATGAACAGCGTCTTGAAGTGGTTGTTGACGGTGTCGAAGGCGTCGGTCAGGCGGGCGCGCGCCTCGCGGTTCAGGTTGGAGATCGCCTGCCGGAACTGGGCGATGGCGTTGATGATGTCGTCGCGCTCCCGCGTCAGTGTGTCGCGTCGCTCCTCGAACTCGCGCACCTCCTCCTCGGCCCGGAGATTGACGCCGCCGAGCCGTTCGCGCTCGGCCTTCAGGCGGTCGAGGCGGGATTCGGCGCCGCTCATGTCGGGCAGCGGCGCATCGGCCTGCACCCCGCCGATGCGGCCGGCCTCCTCCGGGTCGCACTCCAGCGTCTCTTCGATCTCCGCCGCGATCGCCGCCTGCCGGTCGTGGGCGGCGGTCAGCCGCTCCTCCGCCCGGGCGAGGCCCTCGCGCGCCGTGCTCAGCGCCTCCAGCGCCGCCTTGGCGGCCCGGTCGGTCTCGGCGACGGCGGTCTCCGCGGCGGTGCGGGCATCGGAGGCCTTGGCAAGCTCGGTCTCCGCGGTGGCGATGTCGCCGGCGATCGCCCGGCGCTTGCGGTCGTGATCCTCCGGCATCTCCATCAGCCGGGCGCGTTCCGCCTCGGCCTCGCTGCGCCGGCCGGCCAGCTCCTCGCGGTGGGCGGCGGCGGTGCCGACGCGGGTGCGCCAGCTGTCGATCTCCTGGGCGATCGCCGCCTTGCGGCCGGTGCGCAGCTCGTTCTCGCGCCGCTCGCTGTCGAGCCGGGCGCGCGCCTCCGCCGCCGAACGGCGCAGCGCCGAGGCGGAGGCATCGGCCGCCTCGCGCTGGCGGGCGAGTTCGGTCAGGTCCGGCGCGCCCGCGAAGGCGGCTGCCGCCTCGGCGGCGGCGGCCTCGGCCGCCCCGACGGTGGCGTCGCTGCGGCTCGCCGCCTCGGAGAGCGCGCTGCGGCGGTTCTCCAGCTGGGCGGCTTCCTTCTCGGCAGATGCCAGCCGGGTGCGGGCGTCCCGGCTCGCCTGGCTGGCGGCCCGGGCGGTCTCCCGGGCGGTCTTCTCGGCGGCGGCGGCCTCGGCGGAGGCGGCGCGGGCGGCGTCGAGGGCCCTCCGGTCGACGGCAAGGGCGGCGTTGGCGGTCTCCAGCTCGCCGGCGAGCGCCTCCAGCCGGTTGCGCTGGGCCAGCCGCTGGGCGGCGGCGCTCGGCGCGTCGGCCCGGGCGACGAGCCCGTCCCAGCGCCAGAAGTCGCCGGATTTCGACACCAGCCGCTGGCCGGGCTTCAGGGATTTCTGCAGCTCCGCGCCCGCCTCGGCGTCGACCACGCCGATCTGGGCGAGCCGGCGGGCCAGCTCGGCCGGGCCGCGCACGTGGGCGCCGAGTGATTCGGCGCCTTCCGGCAGGAGCGGGTCGTCGCCGGCGATGGCGCCGCCGCTCCAGAAGATGGCGGCCTCGGGATCCAGCGCCGCATCCAGGTCGTCGCCGAGCGCCGCCCCCAGCGCCACCTCGTAGCCCCGGTCCACCTTCAGCCGGTCGACCACCGGCGGAAAGCGGCCGTCGCCCTGGGTCGCCAGGATCTTCTCCAGCGTCCGCTGCTCGGTCTCCAGCGCCGAGATCTCCTTCTCCCGCTCGCCCACCGGCGCGCGCGCCTGGTCGGCGGCGTCGCGGGCCTCGCGGGAGCGGGTCTCGGCCGCCTCGCCGGCGCCGACGGCGGCGAGCTCGGCGGCCTCGGCGGCCTCCAGCGCGGCGCGCGCGGCGGCCACCCCGCTGGTGCGGTCCAGCTCCGCCTGGATGCGGGCGAGATCGGCGCGCACCTTGTCGCGCTCGGCGGTGGCACGGGCGAGGTCCTGGGCGGTGCGGGCCCGGTCCTGCTCCAGCCGGCGGCGCTCGGCGGTGGCGCCGGCTTCGGCGCGCGTCGCCTCGGTCTGTCGCGCCTCCGCCGCGGTCAGCGCCTCCTGCTCCTGGGAAAGGCGCGCCTCGGCCGCGGCGCGGCGGTCGGCCGCGCCGCCCTCCTCGGCGTCGAGCGTCGCGGCCTCGGCCTCCAGCCGCGCGACGGCGTCCTCGGCGTCGCCCAGCACGGCGGCCTCGCGGTCGATGTCGGCGGCGATCTGGCCGATGCGGCGGTCCAGCTCGCCCAGCCGCTCGCGCATCCGGCGCTCGTCCTCCTCCAGCGCCGTCGCGGCGTGGCGCAGCCGCTGCAGGGTGGCGCCGGCGGCCGCCTCGCGGTCGCGCAGCTGCGGCATGGCGCTCGCCGCCACCGCCTGGTCGCGGGCGGCGGTCGACTGGGCCTCGGCGGCGCCCTGGGCGGCGGTCTTCGCTTCGGCGAGCGTCGTCGCGGCGGCGCTCGCGGCGGCGCGGGCGTCGCGCCAGCGCAGATGCAGGACGAGCGCCTCGATCTTGCGGATTTCCGACGACAGCGCGCGGTAGCGGCTGGCCTGGCGCGCCTGTCGCTTCAGGCTTTCCAGCTGGGTGCCGATCTCGCCGACCACGTCCTCGACCCGGTCGAGGTTCTGCTCGGCGGCGCGCAGCCGCAGTTCGGCCTCGTGGCGGCGGGCGTGCAGGCCGGAGATGCCGGCCGCCTCTTCCAGGATCTGGCGGCGGGCGGTCGGCTTGGAGCTGATCAGCTCGCCGATCTGGCCCTGGCGCACCATCGACGGCGAGCGCGAGCCGGTCGAGGCGTCGGCGAACAGCAGCTGCACGTCGCGGGCGCGCACCTCGCGGCCGTTGACGCGGTAGACCGAGCCGCTCTCGCGCTCGATCCGGCGGGTGATCTCGATGTGGTCTTCGGTGTTGAAGCCGACCGGGGCGGAGCGGTCGGAATTGTCGAGGACGACGCCCACTTCGGCGACGTTGCGGGCCGGCCGCTTGCCGGACCCCGCGAAGATCACGTCGTCCATGCCCGAGGCGCGCATGGACTTGTACGAGCTTTCGCCCATCACCCAGCGCAGCGCCTCGACCAGGTTCGACTTGCCGCAGCCGTTCGGCCCGACGACGCCGGTCAGCCCCGGCTCGATCAGGAAATCGGTCGGGTCGACGAACGACTTGAAGCCGGAGAGGCGGAGGCGGGAGAACTTCATGGCGTCCCCCGCCGCCCGCTCGGCGTCCGGCTGGTCAGGCGCGTCGAGACGCGCCTGGACGTGGGCGTGCTAGCCGTTGAGTTCCGGATCGATGGCTTTCGAGAACTCGTCAATCCCGCGGGCTCCCCGCAACATGCGGCCGTTGATGAAGAAGGTCGGGGTCGACGACACGCCGAAGTTCTTGGCGCCCTGATCCTTCACCTCGTTCACTGCGTCGAGAAGTTCCTGATTCGTCAAGCACTCCTCGAAGCTTTCCTGTGTGAATCCGGCCTGTTTGGCGATGTTCAGCAGCGCGGTCACCGGATCCTGCGCGTAGGCCCACTGACGCTGCTTGTCGAACAACAGGTCGACCATGGTGAAATATTGGTCGCTCGGGCGGCAGCGGGCGAGCATGAATCCGGCCGCGGCGAGCGGGTCGAGCGGAAACTCGCGGAGCACGAACCGGACCTTGCCGGTGTCGATGTATTTCTCCTTCAGCGCCGGGAAGGTGTTCTCGTGGAAGTCGGCGCAGTGGGAACACGTCATCGAGGCGTATTCGACGATCGTGACCGGCGCATCCTCGGAGCCCAGGGCCATCTCGTCGAGCGGCCCCTTGGCCATCAGCTTGTCGACGTCGACGGTCCGTTCCGCTTCCTGGGCGAAGGCGGGGGCGCCCAGCGCCACGAAGGCGAAGGCGAACGCGCCGGCGGCGAGTACGGTCCTGCGGGTAAGCGTCACTTTCGGTATCCTCCTGAGCTCCTGTGCTCCCGAACGGGGACGCATCTCGATCCCTACGTGCCGATCGTGGCGGAACATGGCAAGCGCGAAGACGCGGACAAGTGGCCTCGCCGGGTCATGGCGAGGCCCTATCCGCCATCTTCGGTGCGGGCCGGGCGGGCCGAAAGTACGGCGCGCCCCAGCCGTTCGAGAGCCGCCTTCAGCGGCGAATCCTCCAGCGCGGCAAGCCGTTCGGCAAGCGCCGCCTCGTCCTCGGCCGACAGCGGAGGGGGCGGCGGGGGCGGCGCTTCGCGGACGGGAATCGGGCGCTGCACGATCTTCAGGCGCTCCACGGCGCGCCAGCCGAAGAAGGTGTTGAGCCTGTCGATCAGCAGCGGCGCGGTGTGCTGGAGCACCATCGCCGAGGCGCCGTTGGTGGCCACGACCAGGGTGGCGCCGCCGCCGGCTTCCTCGTCGCCGGCCCGTCGTCGCGGCCAGATCAATCTTTCGGGAAGTGCGGTCAGCGCCGTCTCGGCGTCGACGATCGAGTCCCAATGGGTGAGGATCGCCGCCGAGGCGAAGCCGCGCTTGCGGGCGGACGGCGTCAGCGCGTCGCCGATCAGGTCGGCAAGCGGCACCGCCCGCCGCCGCTTGGCGAACGGCGGGGCCCGGTGGGTGTCCTTGGGTGCGCTCCCGCGAGTCATGGGGGGCCTTCATCGGGAGGGAAAAGTGAAGCGCGCAGTCTAATCGACGGACCGGCCCCGCGCGAGGCTTGATCTTCCGGGGGCCATGGGCGACACGCGATCGATGCCGAGCCCGTCCTCATCCGCTTCCCCGCCTCCCGACCGCGCCGGCGCCCTGCTCGCCTGGTACGACGTCCATGCCCGTCGCCTGCCGTGGCGGATCGGGCCGGCGGCGCGCACGGCCGGCGAGCGGCCGGATCCGTACCGGGTGTGGCTGTCGGAGATCATGCTGCAGCAGACGACGGTGGCGGCCGTCGGTCCCTATTTCGGCCGGTTCGTCGCGCGCTGGCCGAAGGTCGCCGATCTCGCGGCGGCGGAGACCGACTCCGTCATGCAGGAGTGGGCCGGCCTCGGCTACTACAGCCGCGCCCGCAACCTGAAGCGCTGTGCAGAGATCGTCGCCGCCGAGCACGGCGGCCGCTTTCCGGGCTCCGCCGCCGCGCTGTCGACCCTGCCGGGCATCGGCCCCTACACGGCCGGCGCGATCGCGGCGATCGCCTTCGACGAGCAGGTGCCGGTGGTCGACGGCAACGTCGAGCGCGTCGTCACCCGGCTGGAGCGCATCGCCACGCCGCTGCCGAAGGCGAAGGCCGAGGTCCGCGACGTGGTCGCGGCGATGACGCCGGCGCGGCGGCCGGGCTGCTTCGCCCAGGCGATGATGGACCTCGGCGCCACCATCTGCACGCCCAGGCGGCCGGCCTGCGCGATCTGTCCGCTGACGGAGGGCTGCGCGGCCCGCGCCGCCGGCGACCAGGAGCTCTATCCCGTCAAGGCGCCGAAGAAGGACAAGCCGACCCGCACCGGTGTCGCCTACGTGGCGGTGCGCGCCGACGGGGCGGTGCTGCTGCGCAGGCGGCCCGAGCGCGGGCTGCTCGGCGGCATGGCCGAGGTGCCGGGGGCGGGATGGGCGGCGGGCAAGGGCGAGACGGAAGACGAAGACCCGCCGCTCAGGGCCGACTGGCGCCGGCTGCCGGCGCCGGTGCGGCACACCTTCACCCACTTCCACCTGACCCTCGACGTCTACCGGGCGGAGGTGGCCAGGGACATCGCCGCGCCCGCGGATGCGTGGTGGTCGCCACGCGACCGGCTCGACGGCGAGGCGCTGCCCACCGTCATGCGCAAGGTGGTCGCGGCCGCCCTGGAGGGGTAGGAATCCGGGCAGGTCCGGCCTGTCCTCGACGCCTGGGCGAGGGAGAAAAGGCATTCCCGTCGCCAACCCCAATTTCCGCTCATTCCCGCGAAAGCGGGAATCCATACTGAGCGTGAGGGGACGCTGGAGGACCGGGACTGCTCCGCCTATGGCCCCGCCTTCCTTCTCATTTCATGAAGGAATTTCTCGAAAGGCCCTATGGATTCCCGCCTTCGCGGGAATGAGCGGGGTGTATAGGAACCCTCCGCGACACCCGGCGGCCACTTTTCCTGCCACTGTTTGCTCACGCCGCCTGGGCGGCCGCCGCCGTGGCGCGGATCGCCTCGCGCAGGGTATCGATGGGCTGGCGGTTGCCGCGCCGCTCATAGTGCCAGAACGTCCAGCCGTTGCAGGCATCAAGGCCCTGGACCAGCGCGCCGACCTTGTGGATCGAGCCGACGTGGCCGTCCGCCTCCAGCGAGGAATCGGCCCGCACGATGGCCTTGTGGCGGTTCTTCGGGCAGGTGAGCACGTCGCCCGGCCGCATCAGGCCGGCCTCCAGCAGCGTGCCGAACGGGATGCGGGGTGCGGCGCGCTTGCTGAGCACGGTCCGGAGCCCCTCGTCCGGGGCCGCGCGGACGCCGGCGATGCGCTCGCGGGCGGCGGCGGCGTAGGTCTCGTCGCGCTCGATGCCGATGAAATGGCGGCCGAGCGCCTTGGCGACCGCGGCGGTGGTGCCGGAGCCCAGGAACGGATCGCAGACGATGTCGCCCGGATTGGTGCTCGCCAGCAGCGCCCGGTAGAGCAGCGCCTCGGGCTTCTGGGTCGGGTGCAGCTTGTGGCCGTCGTCACCCTTCAGCCGCTCCTGGCCGGTGCACAGCGGCAGCGTCCAGTCGGAGCGCATCTGCAGGCCGTCGTTGAAGGCCTTCAGGGCGTCGTAGTTGAAGGTGTAGCGGGTCTCGTGGCTGTCGCGCACCGCCCAGATCATCGTCTCGTGGGCATTGGTGAAGCGCCGGCCGCGGAAGTTCGGCATCGGGTTCGACTTCACCCAGACGACGTCGTTCAGGATCCAGTAGTCCAGGTCCTGAAGCGCCGCGCCGACGCGGAAGATGTTGTGATAGGAGCCGATCACCCACAGCGTTCCGCCGGGCCGGAGCACGCGCTTCGCAGCGCTCAGCCAAGCACGGGTGAACGTGTCGTACGCCTCGAACGAGGCGAACTTGTCCCACGCGTCATCGACCCCGTCCACCTTCGACTGGTCCGGCCGCGTCAGCTGGCCTTCGAGCTGAAGGTTGTAGGGAGGATCCGCGAAGACCACGTCCACCGACGCTTCGGGGAGACGGTTCAGGATCTCGACGGTGTCGCCCACGTGAACGCGGTCGAGACTGTCGGCGAGGGAGAGAGACCGGGACGCCCGTGCGGACGCCCCGGTTTTACTGCTCATCATTGCGACGCATTACCTCACGCAATTGGCAGGACCGTTATGCGTCGCGGTTGGTAAAGGCGCCGTTAATTCCGTAAATTTTTCAAAAGGTTAACCAATTCTTTCCGCCAAGGTTGCGGGCCAGCGCGCTTTCGCCCTCGACGCGGGCGCGGTGTTTCCGGAATAGTGGCGCGTCCGCAGGGCGGGGACCGGAGCGTGAACCCGGCCGGCAGCAACGGAGGCCCTGAATGACCGGCTTCGAGCCACGCGACCCGCCGCCGGCGGCGGAGATCGATCACCCGCCCGCCTGGCCCTCCGAGGCGTTCCGCGATCCCCGCGCCGCGGTCGCCCGGATCGCTGCAATCTACGAGCGCAACACCGGCTTCCTGCGCGACCGGTTCGAGGACGTGGTGCGCGACGGGCAGATCCCCGAGCGCGGCGTGCGGGCGGTCTATCCGGAAATCAGGATCACCACCCAGTCGTTCGGCCGCGTCGATTCGCGGCTCGCCTACGGTTTCGTGCCCGGGCCGGGCGCCCATACGACGACGATCACCCGGCCGGACCTCTTCAACGACTATCTGATCGAGCAGATCGCGCTGCTGGTCGCCAACCACGGCAGCGCCGTGAGCGTCGGCGAATCGACGGTGCCGATCCCGATCCACTTCGCCTATCCGGAGGGCATGAACGTCGAGGGCGCGCTCGGGCCGGGCATGGCGTGGCCGCTGCGCGACCGCTTCGACGTGCCGGACCTCACCCACATGGACGACGCCATCGTCAACGGCACCCTCGACCGCGCCTCCGGATCGGCGCGGCCGCTGGCGCCGTTCACCGCGCCGCGCATCGACTATTCGCTGCACCGGCTGCGCCACTACACCGCCACCAGCGCCCGCCATTTCCAGAACTACGTGCTGTTCACCAACTACGCCTTCTACGTCGATGCCTTCATCGCCCATGCCCGCAAGGTGATGGAGGAGGGCGGCCACGGCTACGCCGCCTTCGTGGAGCCCGGCGACTGCACCACCCTGCCGGGGTCCGGCGCGCCGTCGAGCGGCCAGGTGCCCGACCGGATGCCGCAGATGCCTGCCTACCACCTGGTGCGCGGCGACCATGCCGGCATCACGCTGGTCAACATCGGCGTCGGCCCGTCCAACGCCAAGACCATCACCGACCACGTGGCGGTGCTCAGGCCGCACGCCTGGCTGATGCTCGGCCACTGCGCCGGCCTCAGGAACACCCAGCGCCTCGGCGACTACGTGCTGGCCCACGGCTACGTGCGCGAGGACCACGTGCTCGACGCCGACCTGCCGACCTGGGTGCCGATCCCGCCGCTGGCCGAGGTGCAGGTGGCCATCGAGCAGGCCGTCGCCGCCGTCACCGGCCTGTCGGGCTACGAGCTCAAGCGGGTGATGCGCACCGGCACGGTCGCCACCATCGACGACCGCAACTGGGAGCTGCGCGATCCGCGCGAGCCGCTGCAGCGCTTCTCCCAGTCCCGCGCCATCGCGCTCGACATGGAATCGGCGACGATCGCCGCCAACGGCTTCCGCTTCCGGGTGCCCTACGGCACGCTGCTGTGCGTCTCCGACAAGCCGCTGCACGGCGAGATCAAGCTGCCCGGCATGGCCAGCGCCTTCTACCGGCGCCAGGTCGACCAGCACCTGGCGATCGGCATCGCCGCGCTGGAGAGCCTGCGCTCGATGCCGCGCGAGCGGCTGCATTCGCGCAAGCTGCGCTCCTTCGAGGAGGTGGCGTTCCAGTAGAAGCGGCCCCCGGTCGAAGCCCGCAAGCGCCACGAAAACGTTGCATGTTCAGTCACTTATCGTCGATCGGGGCGATTCTTTGGGGGTCCGCCGGCGCGCCGGATGCGCTAGGATGGCCGGGCCGGGGCGCCGGCCCGAATCACGCGTCCCGTGCGGACGGGCGGTTCGCGCCGGCCCCGTGACCACACGCGAGCGTCTGCAGGCCAAGCGGAGACCGGCTTTTCCGCCCCGCACCCGCCGCCCGCGAGCTTGAGACGCCGCCTCGAAGGGCGGCCGGACAAGGAGGACTCCCGCTTCATGACCTCGACAGACATCCGACCCGCCGACATCCGGCAGCGGCCGGCGTTCAGGCGCCTCGCCCGCATCGCCGTGCTGGCCTCCATCGCCTCGCTGGTCGGCACCGACATCGCCGCGGCCGCCCAGGTCACCGTCTACACCCAGTCGGGCGCCCGGGTGGTGGTCGACACCGGCGTCATCACCCAGCCGGTGATGTACTACACCGCCGTCGGCGCGCCCTACTGGGTCTATCCGGCGCATCCGGCCTACGTGCCGGGCCCGGTGCACGCCGCGCCCGTCTACGGCCCGGCCGGCGTCAACGGCACGGCGCGGCGCACCGCCCGGCGCACCACCCGCCGCGTCGACCGCCGCTGGTGATCCCGACCGCCGCGCCGCCGGCAGCCGGGCGCACCGCCCCGCCGGCCGCGAGGCCCCGCTTCCATGAAGCCCGGGAGGCCCCGCCGGCAGGCGGCGCCGGCTCCCGGACGTCCGTCCAGGCATCTTCGAGACTGAGGAAAGTCACGCACATGAGGTTCCATCGCCCCTTCGCCCGCGGGCTCGGCCCGTGGGTCGCGGCCGCCGTGCTCGCCGGCTCCGTCGGCACCGCTGCCGCCCAGGGCGGCAGCGCCGATCCGGCCGCCGCCGATCCCGACGCCGTCGCCGCCGTCCAGGCCATGACCGACCACCTCGCCGGCATGTCGAGCTTCGCGTTCGACGCCACCACCCTGTTCGACGAGCCGGTGCTGGAGGGCGCCCCCAGCAAGCGCGCCGGCAGCGTCCACGTCGCCGTCAAGCGGCCGGACAAGCTGTTCTTCGAGGCGACGTTCGACGACGGCAGCGACCGCAAGGTCTGGTTCGACGGCACCACGGTGACGCTCGCCAACGTCGTCGACGAGACCTACATCGCGCTGCCCTTCGACGGCGACACCGACGGGCTGATCGAGGCGATCCAGACGCGCCTCGGCCTCAACCTGCCGGTCCTGATGTTCGCCCGCTCCAAGCCGTTCGACGACATCGCCGACAACGTGCTCGACATCTCGCTCGGCGGCACCCGCACCCTCGGCGACGCCGCCAGCACGCTGGTCGACATCGACACCATCGATGCCGCCAGCCAGCTGTGGATCGCCGACGGCGGCGCCCCGCTGCCGGAACGGCTGGTGATCACCTACGTGCGCCAGGTCGGCGACCCGGAGTACATCCTCACCTTCGACGGCTTCTCCGAGGAGGACCAGCCGGACGCGACGTTCGAGGCGCAGATTCCCGACGGCTGGACGGCGGTGGAGCTGTCCGCCGGAAACTGACGCCTCGCCGGAGCCGCTGCCGGTCAGGGGCATCGCCCGGCCGACCGGACATAGGCTCCAGGCGGCGGGGAAGACCGGCCTGCCGGTGAAGCGGACATGAAAAAGGCCGGGATCGTCGATCCCGGCCTTCGTCGTTTCAGGCTGTGCGTGGGGCGGAGAGCCCGATCAGGTGTTGCTGATCGAGATGCCGACGCCCTCGTAGTAGGTCAGGTCGACCAGGTCGCCGTTCTTGATGTCGAGCGACTTGACCATGTCCGGGTGCAGCAGCGCCACGGTGCGCTTCTCGCCGTTCGGCGCCTCGAAGGACACGGTGCCGGCCTTGAGGTCGATCTTCTCGATCTCGATGGTCAGCGTCACGCTGCGGATGGTCAGGCCTTCCGGCAGCTTGTCGGTGTCGTTGAGGGCGACGTTGTCGACGCTGTAGGTGACGCCCGGCTGGTCGGCCGTGCTCTTCTGCACGTCGAGGATGAGGCCCTGCAGGTGCTCGATGGTGACGAACTGGTCCTCGCGCACCTCGGCCAGGTCGAATCCGTCCGGAACCGGCACGGCGTACTGGTTGCCGTTCCGCAGTTTCACGACGACCTGATTTTCCATCTCGTTGGTGGTGGCGACCTGCGCCTTGAAGGTCGAGACGGTGGCGTCGCCGAACACGTCGACGAAGCTCTGGGAGGCCGTGGTGGTGGCCGTCGTGGCCGTCGTCGCCGTCTGGGCGAGGGCGGGAGCGGCCGCGAAAGCGGACAGCGCGAGGGCTGCGGCGACGCCGCGCAGAGACGAATTGAAAGCGCTCATGTCAGTCCTCCATTTGGCCGGCCGAGACAGCCGGCGGCCGGCCGTCGGCTTCTGCCGCGGTCGGTTGTCATATCTTCAATGCTGCTGGACGCCCCGACGTTCCAATCTATCTCGGAATGGTCACTGGCGGGCCGGTGCGCCGATGCTGATAGCACCGCGCCGCGGTCCGGGCCATGGGGCACGATTGCCCGGCGCATGAACTTTCATCCATGTCCGGACACCGATGGTCAGCCGGCTCAGCTTCCCGCCACGTCGGCCAGCAGGCTGGCCGCCACCGACAGCCGCGAGACGGTGATCGTCTCGGTCTCGCCGAGCCGGGTGACGGTGGTGAGCGCCCGCTCGACCTGGTGCGCCCGCTCGGCGATCCAGGCTTCCACCGCCATGCCCGGCTCGTCGGTCCGGCCTGCCGAAAGCACCTCCTGGGTGATCCGGCGGTGCGCCTCCGCCAGCGTTCGGCGGGCCCGGTCGAGGGCCAGGCCGTCATAGTAGTCGCCGACGATCAGGGTGCGCGCCAGCGCCTCGATCTGGCCGATGCGGAAGCGGCCGTCGATGGCGAAGTAGGCTTCCGCGGCGCGTTCCAGCGGCGCGCCGGTCTCCTCCGACACGACGATGATGTCGGGCACCGAGGCGGTGATCGCCAGCCGCGAGATCCGGTGGGCGAGCGAGGCGGGAACGCCGGCCTCGATCCATCCGGTGGCGGTCGCGTCCGTCGCGTCGCGCAGGTGTTGCGGCATCACCCGGTCGAGCTTCGGCTCGATCGCCTCGATGCCCGCCCGGAAGCGGCTGACGATCGCCTCGATCCCCTCGTCGTAGCGCGCGTTGCGGATGAACCAGACGGTCGCGTCGAGGACGAGGTCCTGCACGGCGCGGTAGAGCGCCAGCTGCACGTCGCCCGGCACCAGCGCATCGAGGGCGTCGATCTCGCCGTTGAGGCTGGTGAGCGAGAACGAATCCCGGCAGGTGGCGAAGGCCTGGGCGATGCGCTCCACCTCCGCCCCGGTCTGGTCGCTCATCCGCACCACGAAGGTCGGGCCGCCGCGGTTGATCATCGAGTTGGCGAGCACAGTGGCGATGATCTCGCGGCGCAGCGGATGCCCCTCGATCTGGTCGCCGAACTCCTCCTGCATCAGCACCGGGAAGTAGCGGCGGAGCTCCCGTCCGAGATAGGTGTCGTCGGGCACGCTCGAGGAGAGCAGCGCGTCGTAGAGCGTGATCTTGGCGTAGGCCAGCAGCACCCCCACCTCGGGGCGGGACAGCGCCTCGCCGCGCGAGGCCCGGCTGGTCAGCTCCTGGTCGGTGGGCAGCGTTTCCAGCTCGCGGTCGAGCACGCCGCGCTCGCCGAGCAGCTGCATCATCCGCATCTCGAAGCCGGTGTCCTCCAGGCCGAGGTCGCGGGTCAGCGAGATCGCCAGCGTCTGCAGGTAGTTGTTGCGCAGCACGATGGCGGCGACCTCGTCGGTCATCGCCGCCAGCACCTCGTTGCGCCGCGCCCGGTCGATCAGTCCCTGGCCCTCGGCGGCGCGCAGCGCGATCTTGATGTTCACCTCCACGTCGGAGGTGTTGACGCCGGCCGAGTTGTCGATCGCATCGGAATTGCAGCGCCCGCCGGAGCGGGCGAACGCGATGCGCGCCTTCTGGGTGACGCCCAGGTTGGCGCCTTCGCCGATCACCCGGACGCGCAGGTCCTCCGCGGTCACCCGGATGGCGTCGTTGGCGCGGTCGCCCACGTCCAGATTGGTTTCCGAGGCGGCGCGGACGTAGGTGCCGATGCCGCCGAACCAGAGCAGGTCCGCCTCGGCCCGCAGGATCGCGCGCATCACGTCGAGCGGCGTGGCGCTGGCCTTGTCGAGGCCGAGCAGCGCCTGGATCTCCGGGGACAGCGGGATCGACTTTGCCGCGCGGGAAAACACGCCGCCGCCCTTGGAGATCAGCTCGCGATTGTAGTCCTGCCAGCTCGAGCGCGGCAGCTCGAACAGGCGCTTGCGCTCGGCCCACGAGGTCGCCGGGTCGGGATCGGGGTCGATGAAGATGTCCCGGTGGTCGAAGGCGGCCAGCAGGCGAATGGCCTTCGACAGCAGCATGCCGTTGCCGAACACGTCGCCCGACATGTCGCCGACGCCCACCACCGTGAACGGCGTCGTCTGGATGTCGAGGTCCATCTCGCGGAAGTGGCGCTTGACCGCTTCCCAGGCGCCGCGGGCGGTGATGCCCATCGCCTTGTGGTCGTAGCCCTGGGAGCCGCCGGAGGCGAACGCGTCGCCGAGCCAGAAGTCGCGCTCCTCGGCGATGGCGTTGGCGGTGTCGGAGAAGGTGGCGGTGCCCTTGTCGGCGGCGACGACCAGGTAGGTGTCGTCGGCGTCGTGGCGCACGACGGAGGCGGGCGGCGCCACCTGTCCGTCGATCAGGTTGTCGGTGACGCTCAGCAGCGCGTTGATGAAGATCTTGTAGGCGGCGGTGCCTTCGGCGAACACCGCCTCGCGCCCGCCGGTCTCGGGCAGCTGTTTCGGCAGGAAGCCGCCTTTGGCGCCGACCGGCACGATGACCGCGTTCTTCACCTGCTGCGCCTTGACCAGCCCCAGCACCTCGGTGCGGAAGTCCTGGGCGCGGTCGGACCAGCGCAGGCCGCCGCGCGCCACCTCGCCGAAGCGCAGGTGCACGCCTTCCACCCGCGGGCTGTAGACCCAGATCTCGCGGAACGGCCGCGGCGCCGGCAGCACGTCGATGGCGCCGGGGAACAGCTTGAAGGCGAAGGTGTCCGGCACGTTGCCGTCGTCGCCGAGCTTGAAGAAGTTGGTCCGCAGCATCGCGTAGAGCAGGTTGGTGAAGCGGCGGATGATGGTGTCGTCGTCGAGGTTGGAGACCTGCTCGAGCTCGGCGTCGATCTGCTCCTGCAGCCGGGCGGCGGCAAGCGACCGGTCGATGGTGTCGTCGCGCGGGTCGAAGCGCACGTGGAACAGCTCGACGAGCAGCCGCGCCACCGCCGGATAGCGGGTCAGCGCTCCCCAGATGTAGTCCTGCGAATAGGGCACGCCGGCCTGGCGCAGATAGCGCGCCAGCGCCCGCAGCATGGCGATGTCGCGCCAGGCGAGGCCCGCCGTCACCAGCAGCGCGTTGAAGCCGTCGCTCTCGGCGCGCCGGGTCCAGACGGCCATGAACATGGCCTCCAGCGCCGAGCCCAGGGTGTCCAGGTCGATCGAGCCGGCACCGGTGCGGGCCAGCGACATGTCGTGGATGTAGACGTTCTCGTCGCCTTCCAGCTCGATGCGGAAGGTGCGCTCGTTGATGACCCGGAAGCCCATCTGCTCGAGGATCGGCACGCGGTCCGACAGCGGCGTCGGCGAGCGGTGCGAGAACAGCTTCAGCGAGCAGCGGTTTTCGGCGTCGCCGGTGCGACGGAAGAACACGATGGCGGTCGGCCGGTCGGCGCTCACCCGCTCGATCATGCCGATGTCGCGCACGGCGGTCTCGACCGGATAGGTCGCCTCGTAGCCGCCGTCGAAGGCATCGGCGAAGCGGCCGAGCAGCCGTTCCGTGGTCTCCCAGCCGAGTTCGCCGGAGAGCGCGTCGGCGAGGTCGTCGGACCAGGTCCGCACGATCTTGGCGACGGCGGCCTCCGCGGTCTCGCGGGACGGCTGCGGCGTCGGGCCGGCATGGCGCCCGATGATGAAGTGGATGCGCGCGAGCGGCCCTTCGGGATAGTCGACGTAGGTTGCCGACACCCGGCCGTCGTAGAGCCGGGCAAGATAGGCGCCGATCTCCTTGGACTGCTCGGTGGTGTAGTTGCGGGTCGGCACGAAGACGAGCAGCGAGACGAAGCGCTCGTAGGAATCGGTGCGCGCCAGCACCCGGATGCGCGGCCGCTCGCCGAGCTCCAGCACTGCGGTGGCGAACTGGTAGAGCAGATCCGTGTCGATCTGGAACAGCTCGTCGCGCGGATAGGATTCCAGCACGTTCAGCAGCGCCTTGCCGGAGTGGCTGTCGGCGTCGTAGCCGGCGCGGTCGAGCACCGCGCGCACCTTCTCGCGGATGTAGGGGATCTCGAGCACCGACTTGGTGTAGGCGCGCGACGAGAACAGCCCGACCAGCCGCACCTCGCCCTTCAGCGCGCCGTCCTTGGCGTAGTCCTTGATGCCGATGAAATCGAGGTGCACCCGGCGGTGGACGCGGGTCTGGGCGTTGGCCTTGGTGACGATCAGCGGCAGCGGTTGGCGCAGGAATTCGCGGATCTCCGGCGTCATCACCACGAATTCGGTGCCGCGGCGCAGCACCCGCATGTCCGGGTCGCGCAGCAGGCCCATCCCGGTGTCGAGTTCCGGCTCCAGCTCGCCAGTCTCCACGTCGCCTTCCAGCCGGTATTCGCGCAGGCCCAGGAAGATGAAGTCGTCCTCGGTCAGCCACTCCAGGAACGACACCGCCTTGTTGAGCTCGGCCTCGTCGATGGGCAGCTCGGCCTTGCGGTAGCGCTTGACGATCTCCTTCACCCGGGCGCGCATCGGCTTCCAGTCGGCCACCGCGACGCGGACGTCCGACAGGGTCTGGTCGAGGCGCTGGGCGAGTTCGGCGCGGCGTTCCGCGCTCTCGATCCGGCCGATGTGGACGTGGATCAGGCTTTCCCGCCCGGCCTTGCCGTCGGCCGGGGCCTCGCCGACGAACTCGACGAGCCGGCCCGCCTCGTCGCGCCGGCAGGCGTAGATCGGATGCAGCACCAGCAGCACGTCGGCGCCGAAGTCGTAGAGCTCGTTCATCACCGAATCGAACAGGAACGGCATGTTGTCGTTCACGATGTCGACGACGGTGAGGCCCAGGTGGTCGTGCCCGGTGGTGTCGAACGACGGATTGGCCACCGAGATCAGGTGCTCGCCCGCCTTGCGCTCCTGCATGAGCGCCCAGGCGTGATCGGCGTGGGCGGACAGCTCGTCGGCGCCGCACTTCACCAGGTCCTCGGCGGACCCCCTCGCGTAGAGGAGTTCGGTGAAGCGCCTGCGGGAGGAGCCGTCGTCCTCGGGCGAAATCCGTTCGACGGCGGCGGCGATCCTGTCGGCCTTTTCGGCTTCGTATCGATCGAGCATGACGACCTCTGACCGTTTCTTCCGCTTCGGTGGTAGCGGGGCTGCCGGGATGCGGCAAGGGGAAGCGCGGGGAGAGACCCGCGCAATCGCGGTTCGCCGATCGCTCTCACGGCAAGTTCACCGGTTGATGACTGTTTCGGCCGGGTGCGCGGACGATGCGGCCGCGGGAGCGGACGTGGTAGCATGCGCGGCCGTGGTCGGCGTGGCTGCGCGGAGCCAACGCGCGAGGCGGCGCATGTTTCCGTCGCATCCCGCCCGTCCGCGGCCAACGCGCACCGAGACGCCGAGAGACCCGCAGAGAGGGAGACGCCCGATGACCGACGCGCGCGCCGACAGCCCCGACTTCGACGATCCCGCCATCGCGCTGGACCTGCAGCGCTCCGAGCCCATGAGCCCCGAGACCGAGGCCTATTTCGCCAAGTGCGCGGAGAAGCTCGGCCTGGTTCCCAACGTGCTCAGGGCCTACGCCTTCGACGAGAAGAAGCTGCGCGCCTTCACCGACATGTACAACGACCTGATGCTCGCCGACTCCGGCCTGTCGAAGCTGGAGCGGGAGATGATCGCCGTCGTCGTCTCCAGCGTGAACCGCTGCTACTACTGCCTGGTCGCCCACGGTGCGGCGGTGCGCGAGCTGTCCGGCGATCCGGCGCTCGGCGAGCTGATGGTGATGAACTACCGCGCCGCCCGGCTGCCGGCCCGCCAGCGCGCCATGCTCGACTTCGCCTGGAAGCTCACCGCCGAGCCGTTCGGCGTCGGCGAGGAGGACCGCGAGGCGCTGCGCGCCGCGGGCTTCTCCGAGCGCGACATCTGGGACATCGCGGCGGTGATCGGCTTCTACAACATGTCCAACCGCGTCGCCGCCGCCACCGACATGCGCCCCAACGCCGACTACCACGCCCGCGCGCGCTGACCGCCGGCGGTCACGCCGCTTGCCTTTGCGGTGGTCGGGAGGCTAGGAGTAGCGCCACTCTGGAACAACTTGGAAAAGTGCCGCCATGGAGAAGTTCACGGTCCTCACGGGCGTCGCCGCGCCGCTGCCGATGATCAACGTCGACACCGACATGATCATCCCGAAGCAGTACCTGAAGACGATCAAGCGGACCGGCCTCGGCACCGGCCTCTTCTCGGAGCTGCGCTACAAGGAGGACGGCACCCCGGATCCGGAGTTCGTGCTCAACAAGCCGGCCTACCAGAACGCCGAGATCCTCGTCGCCGGCGACAATTTCGGCTGCGGCTCCAGCCGCGAGCACGCGCCCTGGGCGCTGCTCGACTACGGCATCCGCTGCGTCATCTCCACCTCGTTCGCCGACATCTTCTTCAACAACTGCTCGAAGAACGGCATCCTGGCGATCAAGGTGTCCGAGGACGAGCTGGCGCTCTTGATGGACGACGCCGAGCGCGGCGCCAACGCCCGCCTGACGGTCGACCTGGAAGCCCAGGAGATCCGCGGCCCCGACGGCGGCGTCATCGCCTTCGACATCCACCCGTGGACCAAGCACTGCCTGCTCAACGGCCTCGACGACATCGCGCTCACGCTCGAGAAGGCACCGACCATCGGCGGCTACGAGGACGAGGTCGCCAAGGACCGCCCCTGGATCTAGGGCTTACGACCCGGCATCGTCCTCACCCGGCACTTCGGGTTTCCGCGAGGTGTGGAAGATGCTCTCGATGCTCAGCGTCTCTCCCCGGATTCGGTAGAAGATCCGGTAGCGGAAGCGCGCGAGCGTGAACACGTAGACACCCGCAATATCCGTCTCGCGTCCGATCCGGGGATAGCGCTCGAGGCTGCGGATGGCGATTTCCAATGCGTCCGCAAATCCCCGCGCGGCGGCGGGGTTCTCGTCCAGCAGATAGGCGACGGCGTCGGCGAGTTCGCGATCGGCTCGGCGGCTGAGCCGCGCTTTCATGCCGACCGCAGTCGGTCCAGATGCGCCTGCAGGGCGCCCTCGTCCGCATACCGCCCGGCGTCGCTGTCGGCGATTCCCGCCTCGACCGCACGTCGCTCGGCCGCGCTCAGCGTCAGCGGTCCGCCCTCCGGCCCGATCTGGTCGAGGATCAGCCGCGCCAGGGCATCCTGCCGATCGGCCGGCAGCTGCGACAGCGCGCGGATGGCGTCTTCCATGAGCTTCGTCATGACGGCAAGTCTAGCACGGCCTGACCGGCGGTGTCGCGCATCGGCGCGCTGCCGGTGGCGGGGCGTGGCATTGCCATCCCGCAAAAAAAGGGGCCGCGCGGCCCCTTTTCCGTGTCTTCCGTCCGGCGTCCCCGTCGCTCAGGCGTCGAGGCTGTCCAGCGCGTCGAGGATGGCGCGGGTCATCTCCTCGATGCCCACCGTGTCGGCGCCTTCGGGCGCGATGTCGGCGGTGCGCGCGCCGCTGTCGAGGGCGGCCGAGATCGCCTTGTCGAGCAGGTCGGCCTCCTCGATCATGCCGAACGAGTAGCGCAGCGCCATGCCGAACGAGGCGATCATCGCGATCGGGTTGGCGCGGCCGGTGCCGGTGATGTCCGGGGCCGAGCCGTGCACCGGCTCGTAGAGCGCCTTGCGGCGGCCGGTGACGGCGTCCGGCGCGCCGAGCGACGCCGACGGCAGCATGCCCAGCGAGCCGGTCAGCATCGCCGCCACGTCCGACAGCATGTCGCCGAACAGGTTGTCGCAGACGATCACGTCGAACTGCTTCGGCCGGCGCACCAGCTGCATGCCGCAGTTGTCGGCCAGCATGTGGTCGAGCTCCACGTCCGGATAGTCGGCCGCGTGCACCTGCTCGACGACCTCCTTCCACAGCACGCCCGTCTTCATGACGTTGCGCTTCTCCGACGAGGTCACCTTGTTGCGGCGGGTGCGGGCGAGGTCGAAGGCGACCCGGGCGATGCGCTCGATCTCGAAGGTGTCGTAGACTTGGGTGTCGACGCCGCGCTTCTGGCCGTTGCCGAGGTCGGTGATCTGCTTCGGCTCGCCGAAATAGACGCCGCCGGTGAGCTCGCGGATGATCAGGATGTCGAGGCCGTCGACCAGCTCCTTCTTCAGGCTGGAGGCGTCGGCCAGCGCCGGGTAGCAGATCGCCGGGCGCAGGTTGGCGAACAGCTGCAGGTCCTTGCGCAGGCGAAGCAGGCCGGCCTCGGGGCGCACGTCGTAGCCGACGTCGTCCCACTTCGGGCCGCCCACCGCGCCGAACAGCACGGCGTCGGCGGCGAGCGCCTTCTCCATGGTCGCGTCGGTGACGGCGACGCCGTGGGCGTCGTAGGCGGAGCCGCCGACCAGGTCGGTCTCGGTGGTGAACAGCTCGGTGCCGGCGCGCTTGTTGAACCAGCCGATGACCTCGACCGCCGCCGCCATGATCTCCGGACCGATGCCGTCACCGGGAAGCAGCAGAAGCGAATGGGTCGTCATCGGGGGAGCCTTTCCTGAAAGCCTTCGTATCGGCGGGCTGATTGATGGGCGCCGGGAAACCGGCGCAGCGTGCTGCGTATCGGCTTCCCCGGATCAAGGCAAGTATCGGCGGTCGCCTCCGGCCGCCGGCGCGCCGTCGCTCACGCCGACAGCCCGGCCAGCACGGCGAGGTCGACGTTCGACCCGCAGGCGAGCACGCCGATGCGCTCGCCCGGCTGCGGCCGGTAGGCGCCCGCAAGCAGCGCCGCCAGCGCGGTGGCGCCGCCCGGCTCGGTGGCGAGGTTCAGGTCGCGCCACAGCAGCGCCTGGGCCGCCGTGATGGCCGCGTCCGGCACCACGACGGCATCGTCCACGAACGCCTGGGTCTGCCGGAACGGCAGCGCGCCGATCCGCCGGGCGCCCAGCGAGTCCGCCGCCACGCCCTCCACGTCGACGTCCACCGGCTCCCCCGCGTCCCGCGCCGCCTTCAGGCAGCACGAGGTTTCGGGCTCCACCGCCACCACCTTCACCCGGTCCTCGTACCAGGTGGCGACGCCGGCGATCAGCCCGCCGCCGCCGACCGCGACCAGCACGGTGTCGAGGTCCGGGGCGTCCGCCTCCCATTCCAGCCCGACGGTGCCCTGGCCGGCGACGGTGGTCGCCGCGTCGTAGGGGTGGATGTCGATGGCGCCGGTGCGCGCGCGGAACTCAGCACAGGCCGCCGCCGCGTCGGCGTAGCGCGCCCCGCCCACGTGCACCTCGGCGCCCGCCTGGCGGATTTTGGCGATCTTCACCGGCGAGGAGATCTCCGGCACAAAGATCGTCGCCTTGTGGCCCAGCCGCGCGGCGGCATAGGCGACGGCGGCGCCGTGGTTGCCGCCGGAGGCCGCCGCCACGCCCGCCGCCGGCACGTCGGCCGACAACAGCGAGTTGAAGGCACCGCGCGGCTTGAACGAGCCCATGTGCTGCAGGCACTCCAGCTTCAGCACCAGGTCGAGGTCGAGCCCGAAGGCGCCGCAGCCCGGCCGGATCACCGGGGTGCGGCGGACATGGGAGACGATGCGCGCGTGGGCGGCCTCGATGTCGGCGCGCGCGACGGGCAGGGCTTCGGTCATCGGCGGAAACCTTTCATGGGTCCGTGTCTGCCGCGGCGCTCAGCCGAGCAGCTTGGGAAGGGCGGTGAGGACCAGCTCGATGCCGATCAGCGTCAGCAGGATCTTCAGCGCGATCCGGAAGATGCGTTCCGGCAGCCGGCGCAGCACCTTCGTGCCGATCACCGTTCCGGCGAAGCCGGCGGCGATCATCACGGCGGCCAGCGGCAGCCACGCGCCGTAGGCGAAGCCGAGCGCCCCGAAGGCCAGCACCTTCAGGCAGTGCTGCATCACCATCGAGCCGGCAAACGTCGCGACCAGCTCTTCCTTGGTGAACCTGGCGTGGGCGTAGAGCGCCATCACGAACGGTCCGGTGGCGCCCACGAACATCGACAGCAGCGTCGAGATCGCCCCGCCGATCGGCAGCAGCAGCCGGTTGCCGTCGCCGATCGACGGCATCCTGCCCCACACCGACCACAGCACGAACACGCCGACGCCGAGCTTCAGGGCGACCTCGGGCACGTCCACCACCACCATGCCGCCGATGATCGCGCCGACGACGGCGCCGATGGCGAACAGCGCCAGGATGTCCCAGCGGGCATGGCGCACCTGCAGGATGGCGCGGCCGCTGTTGGAGCCCAGCTGTACCAGCCCGTGAACCGGCACCAGCGCGTGGATCGGTACCAGGGGGATCATCACCGCGATCAGCGTCAGCCCGCCGCCGATGCCGAACGCGGCGGTCATCGCCGAGGTCAGGCAGGACATCGCGATCAGCAGGGCCGACGACCAGCCGGACAGACCCTCGGGCGTCAGCAGCGACAGGAGATCCAACGGTCGTGGTCCTTACCGGTCGGCAGGGCAGGGCGGGCAGGCGACGGCAGGCGGGGTCAGGAGGGCGAGCGGCGCTCGATGCGTGCGATCAGCTTTTCCACCGACGGGAGGATTTTGTCCACGATCACGTCGACACCCGCGGCGTTCGGGTGGATGCCGTCACCGAGCCCGTAGGCCGGCTCGCCGGCCACGCCGTCAAGGAAGAACGGGTAGTAGATCGCGTCGTGCTGGCGGGCGAGCCTCTGGAAGATCGGGTTGAACTGCGCCTCGTAGTCGGCGCCCATGTTCGGCGGCGCGCGCATGCCGGCCAGCAGCACCGGGATGGCGCGTTCCGAAAGCTGCGTCAGCATCCTGTCCAGATTGGCCTCGGTGGTGGCCGGATCGATGCCGCGCAGGGCGTCGTTGCCGCCGAGCTCCAGGATCACGCCGTCGGCGTCGGGCGGCACCGACCAGTCGAGGCGGGCAAGACCGCCGGAGGTGGTGTCGCCGGACACGCCGGCATTGACGATCGTCACGTCCTGGCCGCGCTTGGCGAGCTTGGCCTGCAGGCGCTCCGCGAATCCCTCGTCGGGACCGAGCTGATAGCCCGCCGTCAGGCTGTCGCCGAAGGCGACGATGGTGATCGGATTCTCGGCCCGTCCCGGTGTCGGGGCGAGGAGGAGGGCGAGGGCTGCGACAAGGATGATCCGCATGGGCGTCCGCTTCGGCTGGATATGAGGGCGGCGAAGACCATATGCCCGAAGGGCCCGAGGTCATCGGGCGGGGCGGGCCTGCCGCGGATACTTCACGATCTCGACGAAAGGGGGGCCATCTTGGCCGAACCAGCAATCGCACTCGACGACGTCCACCTGAGTCTGGGGTCTGGGGCGGCCCGCGTCCATATCCTCAAGGGCGTTTCGCTGGAGATCGCGGCCGGCGAGTCCGTCGGCATCGTCGGGCCGTCCGGCTCCGGCAAGTCGACGCTGCTGATGGTCCTGGGCGGGCTGGAGCGTGCCGATGCCGGCACCGTCGCGGTCGCCGGCAACGAACTGACGGGCCTCAGCGAGGATCAGCTGGCGCGGTTCCGCGGCCGCTCGGTCGGCATCGTCTTTCAGGCCTTCCACCTCATTCCCACCATGACGGCGCTGGAAAACGTCGCGGTGCCGCTGGAGCTTGCCGGGGTCGCCGGCGCCTTCGACCGGGCCCGCGCCGAGCTCGCGGCCGTCGGGCTCGCCGATCGCACCAACCACTATCCGACCGAGCTGTCGGGCGGCGAGCAGCAGCGCGTGGCCATCGCCCGGGCGCTGGCGCCGGAGCCGGCGCTGCTGCTCGCCGACGAGCCCACCGGCAACCTCGACGAGGACACCGGCGCCACCATCGTCGACCTGATGTTCCAGGCCTGCGCCGAGCGCGGCATGACGCTGGTGATCGTCACCCACGATCCCGAACTCGCCCGGCGCTGCGACCGCACGGTGCGGATGCGGGCCGGCGAGGTCGACCACGCCCCCGCGGCCGCCGCCGTGCACGCGGTCTGAGCGGATGGCGCGCAACAGTCAGGGCCTCACGACGGCCGTCCGGTTCGCCCTGCGCGAGATGCGCGGCGGGCTCGCCGGCTTCTACGTCTTCATCGCCTGCATCGCCATCGGCGTCGGCACCATCGCCGGCGTCGGCTCGCTGGCGAGCGCCCTGACGGAAGGCATCGTCGCCGAGGGGCAGACGATCCTCGGCGGCGATCTCGACGTCTCGCTGATCCACCGCCGGCTGGAGGGCGCGGAGCGTGCCTTCCTCGACGATCAGGGGCGGCTCTCGGAAATCGCCGAGATGCGCGCCATGGTGCGCCGGCCGGACACCTCCGACCAGACGCTGGTGGAGCTCAAGGCCGTCGACGGCGCCTATCCGCTCTATGGCACGGTCGCCCTTTCCACCGGGGAGCCGCTCGATTTGGCGCTCGCCGACCGCGACGGCCAGCACACGGCGGTGGCGGACGCCACGCTGCTGGCCCGGCTCGGCATCGACGTGGGGTCCGTTCTCGCCCTCGGCCGCACCCAGGTCCGCATCGTCGGCACCATCGAGTCCGAACCCGACAAGCTCTCCGGCGGCGTCGAGTTCGGCCCCCGGCTGATGATCTCCTCGGCGGCGCTGGACGACACCGGGCTGGTGCAGCCGGGCAGTCTGGTGCGCTGGCACTACCGCATCGCCGGCGAAAGGGGACCGCTCTCGGCCGGGCGCATCCAGGAAATCACCGACGCCGCCAACGCCGCGTTCCCCCAGGCTGGCTGGCGGATCCGCTCGCGCACCGACGCCGCCCCAGGCCTGCGCGATTCCATCGACCGCTTCGCCCAGTTCCTGACGCTGGTCGGCCTCACCGCGCTGGTGGTTGGCGGGGTCGGCGTCGCCAACGCGGTCCGCGCCTACCTGGAGCGCAAGCGCTCGGTGATCGCCACCTTTCGCTGCCTCGGTGCCGACGGCGGCTTCGTGTTCCGGGTCTATCTGGTGCAGATCCTGCTGCTCGCCGGCATCGGCGTCGCCATCGGCCTGGTGATCGGCGCCGTCATCCCGCCGATCGCGGCGATGCTGCTGGAAGGCATCCTGCCGGTCTCCGCTCTCGGCCGCCTCTATCCGGGCCAGCTGGGGCTGTCGGTGGTCTACGGGCTGCTCACGGCGCTCGCCTTCGCGCTCTGGCCGCTCGGCCGCGCCCACGACGTGCCGCCCACCGCGCTGTTCCGCGAGCGCTCGGGCGGCGAGGCCGGCCTGCCGCGCCGCCGCTACCTGGCCGCCACCGCGGCGGTCACGCTGCTGCTCGCCACCGTTGCCGTGCTGCTCGCCCACGACCGCTTCCTCGCCTTCGTCTACGTGGTGGCGGTGGTGATCGCCTTCGCGCTGCTCAGGGTGGTCGCGTGGCTGATCATGGCGCTCGCCCGCATCAGTCCGCGCCCGCGCGCCGCCGGTGCCCGGCTGGCGCTCGGCAACATCCACCGCCGCGGCGCGCTGACGCCCACGGTGGTGCTGTCGCTCGGGCTCGGGCTGGCGCTGCTGGTCACCCTGGCGCTGATCGACGGCAACCTGCGCAACACGCTCACGTCGCGGCTGCCGGACGAGGCGCCGAGCTTCTTCTTCGTCGACATCCAGGATGCGGAAAAGGCGGCGTTCCTGAAGACGCTGCACGCCGAGGCCCCCGACGCGGTGATCGAGACCCAGCCGATGCTGCGCGGCCGGATCGTCGCGTTGAAGGGCATCCCGGCGGCCGACTATCCCGCCCCGCCCGAGGCCCAATGGGTGCTCCGCGGCGATCGCGGCATCACCTATTCCGCCGACGTGCCGGAGAGCTCCAAGGTCGTCCAGGGCGCCTGGTGGCCGGAGAACTATGACGGTGTGCCGCTGGTCTCCTTCGCCGAGGAGCTGGGCACCGAGCTTGGCCTCAAGGTCGGCGACAGCGTCACGGTGAACGTGCTCGGCCGCGAGATCGAGACGCAGGTCGCCAACTTCCGCACGGTCGCCTGGGAAAGCCTCTCCATCAACTTCGTGATGGTGTTCTCGCCCAACACCTTCGCCGGCGCGCCGCACGCCCATCTGGCGACGCTCACCTATCCCGACGGCGGCACCACGGAGGAGGAGGTGGGTCTGCTGCGCACCCTAGCCCAGACCTTCCCCACCGTCACGGCGGTGCGGGTGAAGGATGCCCTCGACACCGTCAACGGCGTGGTGGCGCAGATCGCGCTGGCCATCCGGGCGGCGGCCAGCGTCACGCTCGTCGCCAGCATCCTGGTGCTCGCCGGCGCGCTCGCCGCCAGCCACCGCACCCGCATCTACGACGCCGTCATCCTGAAGACCCTCGGTGCCACCCGTGGCCGGCTGATCGGCGCCTATGCGCTGGAATACGCGATCATCGGGGCGGCGACGGCGGTCTTCGCGATCCTGACGGGCTCGCTTGCGGCCTGGTACGTGCTCACCGCGATCATGGACATCGAGTTCGAGATGATGCCGCTGACGGCGGTGGGCGCGGTGCTGGTGGCACTGGCGGTGACCGTCGGGCTGGGGCTGGTCGGGACCTGGCGCGCGCTCGGCGAGAAGCCGGCGGCGATCCTCCGCAACCAGTAGGCGGCCAGCAGCGGCGGCCGGACAGGGGATGGCGTGCCGGACTGTTCGAAGGTCCGACACGCCGCCACCATCTGCGTCCCGCTCTCGTTCCGTCAGGTGGTCGGACCGAGAGAGTTGGGCAAGGAGGTCGGGACACGGGTGAGACTAGCGCCCGGTTATTAACCGTTTCCGAATGCCGGCCGGGAAATCGCCACGGTTCAGCCTTTTTTCGCTGCCCCGCCGCAGGCCTCCTCGGCAACCGCCGCCAGCGCGCGGGCCAGCAGCGCGACGGCCTGGTCGGAGCCGGTGCCGACCCCGTGGCGCCGGGCGATCCAGGCCGGGTCGTTGTAGCCGAGCCAGGTGGCGCCGTCGGCGTCCTGCCAGACCAGCGCCTTCAGCGGCAGGTCGATCGCCGCCGTCTGGACGTCCTGCATCACCGGCGTTCCGGCCTTCGCGTTGCCGAACAGGATCACCCGGGTCGGCCGCAGGTCGAGCCCCGCGTCGGCGGCCGCCTTGCCGTGATCGATGTCGGCGAGGACGGTGATGCCGCGGCCTTCGATCGCCTCGATCAGCCGATCGGCGGTCCGCTCCGCATCGTGGGCGCTCGGCAGTACGATCAGCCCTTCGACGCTCATGCGCCCGTCCCCGTCGCGCCGGTGTAGCGGGCCTCGACCTCGTTCATCTTGCGGGCGAGGTCCTCTGGCGTGAGAATCCCCTTCTCGAACAGGATGTTGCCGAATGCGGCGATCCAGCGCTCGTAGTAGCTGAGCTTGCCGATGATCTCGGCGCCCAGCGCCTCCACGCCGCGGCGCTTTTCTTCCGTGTTGATGATCTTGTGGAAGTCCAGCACGTCGGCGAGCGCGTGGCAGCGCTTCTCCCACGGCTCGAGCGGGTGCTCGACCTGCTCGATCGGGCCGGCGCCGTCGCCGCCGATGTCATTGGGCAGGCGCTTCAGGAGCTGTTCGGTGCCGCTCATGCCGCAAGTCCTTCTTCGGGAAGGGTGACCGGGATGACGCCGATCATCGCGTCGCGGGTCACCAGGGCGGCGAGCTGCTCCTCGGAATAGCCCTCCGTCCCCTCCGGCCGCCGCGGCAGCACCAGATAGCGCACCATCGCGGTGGAATCGGAGACCCGGATCTCGACGTCGTCGGGGACGGTGGTGCCGAACTCCTCGAGCACCTTGCGCGGCTCGCTCACCGCCCGGGCCCGGTAGGGCTTCAGCTTGTACCAGTCCGGCGGCAGGCCGAGCACGGCGCGGGGATAGCAGGAGCACAGCGTGCAGACGATCAGGTTGTGAACGGTCTCGGTGTTCTCCAGGACGATCAGCTGGGTGTCGTCGTAGAAGCTGATGCCGAGCTCCTCGCAGGCGGACCGGCCGTCCTCCAGCAGCCGCGCCTTGAAGGCGGGGTCCACCCACGCCCGCGCCACCACCTGGGCGCCGAGGGCGGGCGAGCGGGAATCCAGCACCTCGATCTGCCGGCGGATCTCGTCGGGGCCGATCAGCCCCTTCTCCACCAAGAGCTCGCGCACCGCGGTCTCCATCATGTCGTAGTAGCCGGGCGCCTCGTCCTGGCTGATCGGGGCGTGCGGATGCCCGTGATCGTGAGAGTGGTCATGCTCATGCTCATGCTCATGATCGTGGTCGTGATCATGGTCGTGGGAGTGATCGGTGGTGCTCATGCGGTACGCTTCTCCAGCCAGGTCTCGTAGACCTCGATGCGAAGCCCGTCGGCGGCGGAGCCGCCGTAGCCGGGCCAGATCTCGGCCATCGGAATGGCCAGGCGGTAGTAGTGGCGGCGGGAGCCGGCGTTGCGGCCGTAGGCCTCCTGCTCGTTGTCGACGCCGGCGTTCATCACGGCTTCCACCGTGGCGGTCTTGCCGCGCACGTAGGTCGGCACGCGGTAGTGGCCGATCGGCGCGCGGGTGAGGATGCGGACCTTGTCCCCGGGCGCGAACGCCGGGGCCTCTCCCTCGGCCCGGACGATGCCGGGCAGGGTGTTCGCCGCGGATGGTTTGGTGATCATCGAGACATGTCCTGACACTTCCGGTCCGACCCCTCCGGGCTCTTCTGGGAGCCGCGGGGGAGCCCGCGCCGATCATCTACCATCGTCCCGATCTTTGACATTCTGAAGTCGAAAAATCAGCCGGCCGATCCCGCGTGCGCAGCGGCCGGGCGGCTGCGCACGGGAGGGGCGCAAAAAGCGCAGATGCGGGTGCGCATTCGCGCGGTTTCGGGCAAAAAGCGCAGTTTGGTGCACATGCGGTTCCGGGTGCGCGTACGCAGCCCGTGCGCAGGCCTGCGCACGTGAAAACGGGCGCCGAAGCGCCCGTTTTCCTCATTCCGTCCCCTGCCGTCCGGCCCGCCCGCCGGTCAGGCGAGCGGATCCTTCACGTGCTCCGGCTCGGCGTGGTCGACCCGCTTGCCGCCGCAGAAATCGCCGATGTACTGGAACATCACGTAGAGGCCCGGGATCAGGATGATGCCGACCACGGTGGCCGCCAGCATGCCGCCGAGCACGGTGATGCCGAGGACCACACGGCTGACCGCGCCCGCACCCGTCGCGGTGACCAGCGGGAACAGCCCGAGGATGAACGCGAAGGCGGTCATCAGCACGGCGCGGAACCGCATGTGGGCACCCTGCAGGGCGGCCCCGTAGCGGGTGTGCCCGGCCTCGCGTTCCTCCTTGGAGAACTCGACGATCAGGATCGCGTTCTTGGCCGCCAGTCCTATCAGCAGCACCAGGCCGATCTGCACGTAGACGTTCAGCGCGATGCCGAAGATGGTCACCGCTCCGACCGCGCCCAGCACGGCCACCGCCACCGAGGTCAGCACCGCGAACGGGATCGCCCAGCTTTCGTACTGCGCCACCAGGAACAGGTAGCCGAACAGCAGCGCCATGCCGAACAGCGCCCCGATGGAGCCGCTCTGGGTGGCCTCCTGGTAGGACAGGCTCGACCACTCGAAGGCGTACCCCTCGGGCAGCGTCTTGGCCGAGACCTCCTCCATCGCCTTCATGGCGTCGCCGGAGGCGTAGCCCGCCGCGGCCGAGCCGTTGATCTGCGCCGACATGAACTGGTTGTAGCGGTAGGCGAGGCTCGGTCCGAAATCGAAGGTCGTCGTCGCCAGCGTCGACACCGGCACCATGTCGCCGGACGCCGAGCGGACGTACAGCCGGTTGATGTCGTCGATCTGGTTCCGGAACTGCTGGTCGGCCTGGATGTTCACCTGGAAGATGCGGTCCAGGTAGGTGAAGTTGTTGACGAACATCGAGCCCAGCTGCGCCTGCAGCGTGTTGTAGAGGCTCGACACCGAGACCTGCAGCGCCTGGGCCTTGGTCCGGTCGACGTTCAGGTATACGCGCGGCACGTCGGCGTTGTAGCTCGAGTAGGCCGACGCGATGCGCGGATCGGCGTTGGCGGCGATGATCAAAGCGCGCAGCGCCGAGGACATGTCGCTGGGCGACTGCCCGCCGATCGCCTCGAGCCGGTAGTCGAAGCCGGCGGCGCTGCCGAGGCCGGGAATGGCCGGCGGCGGGAACGCGAAGACGTTGGCCGCGGGAATGGCCGCGTACTCGGCCGACAGGTTCTCGTAGATCGCCTTCAGCGACGTTTCCGGCGTGGTCCGCTCGTCCCACGGGTTCAGGACGATGATCGCGAGACCGTTGTTGGATCCGGGGGCGCCGGAGAGCAGGCTGTAGCCCGACACGGTCACCACGTTGGCCACGCCGGTCTGCTTGCGGGCGATCTTCTCGACCTGATCCATGATCCGTTCGGTCTGCGGCAGCGCGGCGCTCGATTCCAGGCTCACGTCGACGAACAGCACGCCCTGGTCCTCGTTCGGAATGAACGCGCCGGGCAGCCGCCCGAGCAGGAAGAAGGCGACGCCGCCGACCACCAGGATCAGGACACCGGCAATGGCGGACCGCCGGGCGACGACGCCGACGACGCTGACATAGCCGCTGCGGGTCTTGTCGAGGCCCTTGTTGAAGTAGCGGAAGAAGACGTTCTTGCGCTCCTTCGGCGGCCGGAGCACCAGCGAGCAGAGCGCCGGCGACAGCGTCAGCGCGTTCACCATGGAGATGAACACCGCCATCGAGATGGTCACGGCGAACTGGCGGAACAGCTCGCCGGTGATGCCGGGGAAGAACGAGACCGGGCCGAACACGGCGAACAGCACCAGCGTCGTGGAGACGATCGGGCCGGTGACCTGCTTCATCGCCTTGATGGTCGCCTCGCGGGCGGGAAGGCCTTCTTCCTCCATCACGCGCGTGACGTTCTCCACCACCACGATCGCGTCGTCGACGACAAGGCCGATGGCGAGCACCACCGCGAACATCGAGATCGTGTTGAGCGAGAACCCGAACAACATCAGGAAGACGAACACGCCGACCAGCGACACCGGGATGGTGATGGCGGGAATGATCGTCGCCCGCACGCTCTCCAGAAAGATGAACACCACCAGCAGCACGATCACGCCGGTGATGGCGAGCGTGTAGGTGATTTCCTCGATCGACGCCGACACGAACAGGGTGGAATCGTAGACGGTCTGGACGTCGATGCCTTCGGGGAACCGGCTCTTCAGCTCGGCCAGCTGGGCCTGAACGCCCTTGGCGACGGCGAGCGCGTTGGCGCCCGGCGCCTGATAGATCGCGAGCGTCGCGGCCGGTGCGCCGTTGAGGCGGGAGACCGACGAGTAGGTCTGGGCGCCGAGCTCGACGCGGCCGATGTCGCCGACGCGGACGACCGCGCCGTCTTCGCCGGTGCGCACGATGATCTGCTCGAACTCGGACGGGGTCTCCAGCTGTCCGACGGCGGTGATCGTGTACTGGTTGACCTGATCGTCGCCGATCGGCGGGCCGCCGATCTGGCCCAGCGCCGCCTGGATGTTCTGCGCCTGGATGGCGCTCACCACGTCCTGGGGCGACAGGCCGATCGCCGACATCTTGTCCGGATTCAGCCAGATGCGCATCGAATAGTCGAGCTCGCCCAGCAGGTTGGCGGCGCCGACGCCTTCAACGCGCGCCAGCGGGTCGCGGATGTTGATGGAGGTATAGTTGGACAGGTAGACCGGATCGAAGCTGCCGTCGGGCGAAAAGACGTTGATGACCAACAGCATGTTGGTCGACTGCGCCTGCACGACGACGCCCTGCTCGATCACCGAGGAGGGCAGCTTCGAGGTCGCCTGGGACACGCGGTTCTGGACGTTGACCTGCGCGATGTCCGGATCGGTGCCGATATCGAACGACACCGACAGGGTGTAGGTGCCGGCCGAGGACGAGACCGAGGACATGTAGATCATGTCCTCAACGCCGTTGACCTGCTCCTCGATGGGGCCGCCGACAGTGTTGGCGATGGTGGCGGCGTCGGCGCCCGGATAGGTCGCGGTGACCTGAACCACCGGCGGCGTGATCTCGGGATACTGGGCGATCGGGATCGACAGCAGCGCCAGAATGCCGGCGACGGTCAATACGATGGAGATGACCGCGGCGAGGCGCGGCCTGTTTACGCAGATCTCGGAGATCATGCTCTAGTTCCCCGAGCCGGAGGAGGTCGATGTCCCGCTCGCGCCGGAGGATCCGGCAGGTGCCGCAGGTGCGGCCTTGCCGTCGGTCGAGGCATCGGCGCCCTTGGCCCCGTCGCCCGGCTGGGCGTCCGCCGTCTCAGAGTCCTGCGACGACCCGGCCTGGGAGGCGTTCTTGAACGACACCGCGGTGGGCGCGACTTCCATGCCCGGCTGGATCTTCTGGACGCCCTGGACGACGACGGTGTCACCGTCCTGCAGGCCCGAGGTGACGGCCCAGCCGTCCTGGACCTGGATGGAGGTCTCGATCCGGCGCTCCTGCACCTTGTTGGTGGAGTCGAGGACGAAGACGTAGCGGCCCTGACGGTCCTGCTGGACGGCCGACAGCGGCACGATTGGCAGATTCTGCTGCTCCGCCTTGCGCAGGATGGCGGTCACGTAGCCGCCGGGGAGCAGGGCGCCGTCGGGGTTGGGGAAATTGGCGTAGACGGCGACGGTGCCGGTGGTCTGGTCGACCTGGTTGCTGACGAAGGCGAGTTCGCCGGCCTTGTCGTAGGTCTTGCCGTTGGGCAGGACGATCGACGGCACGAAGGATTTTCCCTCGGCGGACGCGGCGGTCATGCCCTTCTCCTGGGCGAACTCGATCCAGTAGGTCTCCGGGATGGAGAAGACCATCCGGATGGGATCAAGCTGCACCACCGTGGAGAGCGTGCCGGACTGGGTGTTGACCAGGTTGCCCTGCGTCACGTTGGTGGCGCCGATCCGGCCGTCGATGGGCGAGGCGATCGTCGTGTAGCCGAGGTTGATCTGGGCGGTCTGGATGGCGGCGTTGGCGGATTCGATCGACGCCTGGCCGCTCTGCACGTTGGCGGCGGCCTCGTCGCGCTCGGCCTGGGCCTGATCGACCACCGACTGGGAGACGGTCTGCTTCTCCAGAAGGGTCTGCTGGCGGTCGAGGTTGACCTGGGCGTTCTTGAGGCTGGCCTCGGCGCCGGACTTCTGCGCCTTGGCGGTGGCGAGCTGCGCCTGGGCGGAGGCAAGCTGCGCCTGATACTGGTCCTGCTCGATCTGGTAGAGGAGCTCTCCCTTCTTGACGAAATCGCCTTCCTTGAAGGCGACCTCGTTCAGGAAGCCCTCGACCCGGGCCACTACCTCGACCTGCTGGATCGCCTGGATGCGGCCGAGGAACTGGGCCGAGGCGGCCACCTCCTCGGACTGGATCGCGGTGACGACCACGGCCGGAGGGGCCTTGCTGCCGCCGCCGGGGGCCTGGGCCAGGGCGGGTGCCGTTGCGGCGATGCAAACCGCGACCGTGATTGCCGCCGAAAGGGGCGTTCTCTTCGATCGCACGCTGGACACGCGTTCGCCGCAGCACACACCCATACTCAACCCTCCCAGCCCCCACTGCACCAGACGGCAGTCACCTTGGCTTTAGCACTCAAAGGGACGCAGGCGAAAGGACCTGAAGCACCTTGGGCGGACCCATTTCGCGCCATTGTGACCGCGTTGCATCGCCTGGGTTCCGCCCGGCGGCACTTGACAGCGGGCCCTGCCGGTTCGAAATCGCACCCACACACCGGCCGCGGCTGCTTCCGGCGCCGCCCGTCACAAGATCCACGAAAGGACCGAAAGCCCATGCGCGAGGCCTATATCGTCGACTACGTCCGCACTCCGATCGGCCGGTTCGGGGGCAGCCTGTCCGCCGTCCGCGCCGACGACCTGGGCGCGCTGCCGCTGAAGGCGCTGGTCGCGCGCAACGGCTCCGTCGACTTCTCCGCCGTCGACGACGTGATCTTCGGCAATGCCAACCAGGCCGGCGAGGACAACCGCAACGTCGCCCGCATGGCCGTCCTGCTCGCAGGCCTGCCGGAGAACGTCTCCGGCACCACCATCAACCGGCTGTGCGGCTCCGGCATGGACGCGACCGCCATGGCGGCGCGGATGATCAAGACCGGCGAAGCGGACCTAGTCATCGCCGGCGGCGTGGAGTCCATGTCGCGGGCGCCGTTCGTGATGCCGAAGGCCGACACGGCCTTCTCCCGCAAGGCCGAGATCTACGACACCACCATCGGCTGGCGCTTCGTCAATCCGCTGATGAAGAAGCAGTACGGCGTGGATTCCATGCCGGAGACCGGCGAGAACGTCGCCGAGGACTTCCAGATCAACCGCGCCGACCAGGATGCCTTCGCCGCCCGCTCCCAGCAGCGCGCCGTGGCGGCCCAGGAAGCCGGCCGGCTGGGTGAGGAAATCATCCCGGTGACCATCCCCCAGCGCAAGGCGGACCCGATCGTCGTCGACATCGACGAGCATCCGCGCGCCGGCACCACGGCGGAGAAGCTCGCCAAGCTGCCCACCCCGTTCCGCGAGAACGGCACGGTGACCGCCGGCAACGCCTCGGGCGTCAATGACGGCGCCGCCGCGCTGCTGCTCGCTTCCGCCGAGGCGGTGGAGAAGTACGGCCTGACGCCGATCGCCAAGGTGATCGGCGGGGCGACCGCCGGCGTGCCGCCGCGCATCATGGGCATCGGCCCGGCGCCGGCTACGCAGAAGCTGATGGAGCGCTACGGCCTGAAGATCGGCGACTTCGACGTCATCGAGCTGAACGAGGCGTTCGCCAGCCAGTCGCTGGCGGTGCTGCGCCAGCTCGGCCTCCCCGACGACGCCGAGCACGTCAACCCGAACGGCGGCGCCATCGCGCTCGGCCATCCGCTCGGCATGTCCGGCGCCCGCATCGTCGGCACCGCCATGCGCGAGATGCAGCGGCGCGGTGGCAAGAAGGCGCTCGCCACCATGTGCATCGGCGTCGGCCAGGGCATCGCGCTGGCCATCGAGGCGGTGTAGGCAACCCCGGATCCCCAGGGGCCGGCGCATGCCGGCTCCGGTTCAGAGTGCGACTTTCCATCACGCGCCCGGCAGCCTCCGCTGCCGGGCGTTTCTCTTTCGGGGCGGGGATCGGACCTAGTAGCCCGCCGCCAGCGAGCCGGCGCTGCGCGGATCGGAGGCGCCGTAGAGGATGCCGTCGGGGCCGACCTCGATCGACTGGGTCGAGCCCATGGCGTCCTTCATCACCACCTTGTGGCCCATCTCCTCGAGGATCCGCACGGTGTCGGGGCTGATGCCCTGCTCGATGCGGATCTCGTCCGGCAGCCACTGGTCGTGGATGCGCGGCGCGGCGGTGGCACTGGCGATGTCGAGGCCGTGGGTGACGGTGTTGAGGATGACCTCCAGCACGGTGGTGATGATGCGGCTGCCGCCCGGCGAGCCGGTAACCAGGAACACCTCGCCGTCCTTGAAGACGATGGTCGGCGTCATCGACGACAGCGGCCGCTTGTTGGCCTCCACAGCGTTGGCGTCGCCGCCGATCAGCCCGTAGGCGTTCGGCACGCCCTTCTTCGCCGAAAAGTCGTCGAGCTCGTTGTTGAGCAGGATGCCGGTGCCGTCGGCGACCAGGCCGACGCCGTAGGAAAAGTTCAGCGTGTAGGTGTTGGAGACCGCGTTGCCGGCGGCATCGACGATGGAGAAGTGGGTCGTCTCGTTGCTCTCGTGGCCGGCCGGTGCCTCGCCGGGCTTGATCTCGGAGGCCGGCGTCGCATGGTCCGGATCGATCTTCGCGCGCACCTCGGCCGCATACTCCGGCGAGGTGAGCCAGTCGACGGGGACCGTCACGAAATCCGGGTCGCCCAGATATTTCGAGCGGTCGGCGTAGGCGTAGCTCATCGCCTCGCTCATCAGGTGGATGGTCTTCGCCGAGTTGAGGCCGCTCTCGGCGATGGGCAGGCCTTCCAGGATTTCCAGGATCTGGATCAGGTGGATGCCGCCGGAGCTCGGCGGCGGCATCGAGGCGATCTCGTAGCCGTTGTAGCTGCCGGTCACCGGCTTGCGGACCTTCGCCTCGTAGTCGGCGAAGTCCTTGGCGGTCATGCGTCCGCCGGCACCGTTGACCTTGGCGACGATCGCCTCGGCGATCGGGCCTTCGTAGAAGGCGTCCGGGCCTTTCTCGGCGATGGTCTGCAGGGTGGCGGCAAGGTCGGGGCGGGTCATGATGGAGCCGGCCGCCGGCGGGCCGCTAGTGGCGCCGTAGAAGACCCGGCTCGCCTCCGCATCGCGGCCGAGATGCACCTTCGTCCAGTTGGAGGCGAGCGAGGAGGCGAGGTCGTCGCTGACCGGGAAGCCGTCGCGGGCGAGCCGGATGGCGGGGGCGATGAGATCGGCCCAGGAGAGTTGGCCGGAGCCGAAGCGGGCATGGGCCAGCGCCATGCCGCGCACGGTGCCCGGCACGCCGACGCCGAGGCCGGAAAACCGCGACTTCACCGGATCGGCCTCGCCGGCCTCGTTGAGGAACATGTCCTCGGTGGCGGCCTCTGGCGCCTCCTCGCGGTAGTCGATCGCCGAGGTCTCGCCGGTTTCCGCCTGGTGGACCATCATGAAGCCGCCGCCCCCGATGTTGCCGGCGCGCGGCAGGGTGACGGAAAGCGCGAAGGCGACCGCCACAGCCGCGTCGACCGCGTTGCCGCCGGCCCGCAGGATGTCGACGCCGACCAGCGTCGCCAGCGCCTCCTGGCTGGCCACCATCCCGTGTTCGGCGACGACCGGATGGAAGCGCGGCGTGGCCGACAGGATCGCGGTGTCCTGGGCGGAGGCCTGGCCGATCCACAGGGTGGCGACCGCGACGGCCGTAAGGCGGAGAAGGGGGCGTACCGACATCGCTGGCTCCTGGAGCGCGTGGGCGGGGAGGGTGCGTTCGCCGCGGAGTGTCGCGCGGCGCGGGCGATCTGACCACCCGCCGCGATGCATTTTCGGCGGCCGGCTTGGCGCGGGCGGGCGGAGCGGCTACCACTCGGAGGCTGGAGCATCGCCGGTTCGGATCGACGCGACCCGAACCGGAATGGGGTTCTCAAGGCATTGATTCGGGAGCCGTTTTTCATCGACCGGTTGGGCTCATCCGGTCGGAGGCGGCGCCCGGGGGACCGCTGCGGGGAGGCGACGGGGGCATGAGAGCGACGATCGAGAGCGGGGGCGCGCGATGACGCCCGACGAGGTCGCAGCCCGGCTGCAGGAGGCCTTTCCTCAGGCGATGGGTGCCTGGACCGACGCCCAGACGGCGCTCGACCGGGAGACGCTGGGCTTTCCGCTCGACCGGATCCTGGTGGGGCTTGCGGTGTTCGTGCTGTTTCTCGCCCTGCGCCGGCCGCTGCGCTACCTGATCGTGACGCTGTTCGGGCGGCTTGCCGGGTTCAAGGGCGACGGCATGCGCGCGGACGTGCGCGAGGCGCTGAAGGGGCCGGCCGGTCTCCTGCCGATCGCGCTCGGTGCGTTCCTCGCCTTCGAGATCCTGCAGGTGGACGCCAACGGCCGCGTCGCGGCGCTGGCCGACCATGTCGTCGGCAGCCTGATCCTGATCGCGGTGTTCTGGGCGCTGATCGGCCTGGTGGGGCCGATGATCGATGCCGTGCAGCCGGTCAAGCGCACCCTCAGCCGCACCATGATCGACTGGGTGAAGCGGGTGGTGAAGGGCCTCATCATCTTCCTGGCCGGCGCAGCGGTCCTGCAGGAATGGGGCGTGCAGGTGGGCCCGCTGCTGGCCGGCATGGGCATCGTCGGCGCGGCGGTGGCGCTGGGCGCGCAGGACCTGTTTAAGAACCTGATCGCCGGCTTTCTCATCCTGATCGAGAAGCGCTTCCAGTACGGCGACTGGATCAAGGTCGACGGCGTCGTCGACGGGACGGTGGAATATATCGGCTTCCGCTCCACCCGGATCCGCAACTTCGACGACACCCTAGCGCAGGTGCCGAACGCGGCGCTGTCGGAAAACGCCGTCACCAACTACACGGCGATGCGCCGGCGCCGGATCTACTGGACCGTCGGCGTCGGCTACACCAAGAGCGTCGACCAGCTGAAGGAGATCCGCGACGGCATCGAGCGTTACATCCTGGAGTGCGGCGATTTCGCGCCGCCGCAGCAGGCCTCGACCTTCGTGCGCATCGATTCCTTCGGCTCCTCGTCCATCAACATCATGGTCTACTGCTTCACCAAGACGACCGTCTGGGGCGAGTGGCTGCAGGCCAAGGAGCGGCTCGCCTACAAGATGGTCGACATCGTCTACGGGGCCGGCTCGAGCTTCGCCTTCCCGTCGACCTCGCTCTACGTGGAGAAGCTGCCGGAGGGGGTGCCGGAGCTGTTCCTGCCGCCGGACGCGGACGGCAAGCCGCGGTTTCAATCGGCGGCGGCGGATCCCGAGGGCGCCGGCGGCACGGGCGGCGCGGCATCCGCCGACACGGACAATGCCACCAACGACCGCGGCGCCGGCGGCGCCGTCTACCGCACCCGCTCCGGCCAGGCGGGCGCCACCGAGTCCGGCCCGCCCGATGGCGGCGAAGGCGGCGAGGACGGCGGCCAGGGCACCTGAGGGAGGGAAATCAAGGCTGTTCGGAGGGCTGCAGTTCGTCGCCCTGGATTCCCGCTTTCGCGGGAATGAGCGGAGATTTGGACAGGTTCGGAAACTCACCCGCACTCACTTATCCGGAGAACACCACCAGCGCGCGACCGCGCGCCGGCCGGAGGCCGCCCACCCGGAGCCGGTGAGCGAAGCGAACTCGGCGTGAGGGGACCTTTTGCTCAGCCCACCGCCGGCAGGATCTCGCGCAGCAGCTTGATGCGGATGGCGCGCTCGAAGTCGTCGTAGTCGTCGGCGATCTCAACGAAGGCGCCCGGTCCGCCGATCATCCGGTTCCGGAGGTAGTGGCGCAGGTAGTCGACCTCGTCCTCGATGGCGAGGCCGTTGATGGTGATGCCGCGGGCGAGGGCGGCGTCGCGGGCGTCCTTCAGCCAGGGGCCGAGGTTGTTGATGCCGTCGGTGGCGACGTCGATGACGCGCCTGTCGGCGGCGAACGGGGTGCGTGCCAGCAGGCCGGCGCTGTAGAGGATCGCCGCCGAGATCGAGGTGGAGCCGGGCGGCGCCAGGCGCGGCATCCGGCCGATGCGGTCGGCCAGCTCGGCGGCGGCCACCGGTCCGTCGACGATGCGCCAGGGGACGGCGACGGTCTGGATGTCGTCGGCCGACCACTGCACCACGGTGACGGCGATGCGGCCGTTGGGCCCGGCCTGCAGGGCGGTGACGATCTCGGCATCGAGGAAGGCCTTGGCGATGCCGCGGCGCTGCAGGTCGTATTCGCGGGCGTCGACGGAGTAGGAGCAGTCGAAGGCGAGCACCAAAGCGATGTCGACGCGGTCGGCTTGCGCCTCGGCATGGGGTGCAGGGCCCGCCAGGGCCAGGAGCGCGACGCTGAGGAGCGCGGCGGCGTGCGTGCGGAGTCTGCGCATCGGGTCTGCCTCCGTCGTCTGCGCCAGCCTATCCGACTGCACACGGATTGCACCCCCGCGGGGACTTTTCGTCCTGCGGAAGCACGGGGCAAACCGTCAGAGGCTGATGGGGCCGGGGCTGCGGCCTGTGGTCCTGGATCCCCGCTTGCGCCGGGATGAGCGGGGTATGGGGCAGGTGCCGGGGGCAAGGCGCAACGGCCTGTCCGCACGGCACCTACCCGCGCGCGACCGCGCGCCGGCCGGTCAGGGCGCCCCGCTGAGCCGTGCGCCAAGCGCACCGGCGTGGGCGCGGGCTTTTTTCATCGCAAAGCCGGACGGAAAACCGGCTCCCACTTTTCCTGGCTTTTCCTGGCTTTGCCTGTCAGTGAAAATTCCTGCCCTTGGGCAGTGCCCTGCGGGTCTCGGTCGCCTTGGCGCGTTCGTCGGCGTGGCGGCCGATGCCGGCGGTGTCGGAGGCCGCACGGCGCGGGGTGAACCAGGTGGAGCGGGGGGCTGGGGGCGGATCGCCGGCGGCGGGACCGGCCGTCTTGTCGGTCTCCTGCGGGGCCTTCGGACGTTTGGCAGCGGGAGGCGGCCGCCGACTGTCGGAAGCGGCCTTGATGCGCGCCGCGTCGGCGGCGAGCTCCGGCATGTCGTTCAGCAGGCTGGCAATCCGCGCCGACGGCTTCGGCTTGTCGCGGGCGTCCTCGCTCTGGGTCTTCACCTCGTCGGCATGGGCCATCGCGGCTTCCACCTCCGGCAGGACGGGCCCCTTGCGGCGTGTCGCATCCCGGGCACTGCGGGCGGCGAACGGGTCGTTCCGCAGGGCGGCGAGGTCGGCGGTGCGGTCGACCAGCCGGTCGGCGACGATGTGGATTACGCCGTCCTGCACCTGCAGACGGCCGGTCACCAGGGTGAAGCGGCTGCCGAGCACGACGGCGCGGAACTGCTCGAAGGTCTTCGGCCAGACGATGATGTTGGCGACGCCGGTCTCGTCCTCCAGCGTCATGAAGATCACCCCCTTGGCCGATCCCGGACGCTGCCGCACCAGCACCAGCCCGGCCACCGAGACGCGCCGGTTGTTGGGCATTTCCGACAGCCGCTCGGCCGGCAGCACCCGTTCGGCATTGAGCTGGCCGCGCACGAAGGCGGCCGGATGCGCCTTCAGCGACAGCGCCAGCGTGCGGTAGTCGTGGATCACCTCCTCGCCGGGCGGCATCGGCGGCAGGTGGGCGTCGGGCTCCTCCCGGAGCGCGCGCGTGTCGGCGGCGGCGAACAGCGGCAGGCTCTCCACCGCCGCCCCCGCATCGAGGCCGCGCGCCGCCCACAGGGCATCGCGGCGGGTGAGCCCGAGACCGGCGAAGGCGTCGGCCTCGGCCAGCCGCTCGACCACGGCGCGGGAGAGGCCGGTCCTGAGCCAGAGGTCGCGCACGGAATCGTAGCCGGCACCCCGGTGGCGCACCAGGGTGGCGACGGCATCCTCCGACAGGCCGCGGATCTGGCGCAGGCCGAGGCGCACGGCGCGGGTTGAGCGGATCGCGTCGCGCATCGAGGCGTGGTCGCGGTGGAGCCGGTCGCGGGCCGCCGGGCCGGGCTCCAGGATGGTGTCCCAGTCGGAGCGGTTGACGCAGGCGGGGCGGGCGGCGACGCCGTGGCGCTGGGCATCGCGGACGATCTGGGAGGGGGCGTAGAAGCCCATCGGCTGGCTGTTGAGCAGCGCCGCGCAGAAGACGTCCGGGTAGTGGCACTTGAGCCAGCAGGAGGCGTAGACGAGGAGCGCGAAGCTGGCCGCGTGGCTTTCCGGGAAGCCGTATTCGCCGAAGCCCTCGATCTGCTGGAAGCAGCGCTCGGCGAAGGCGCGGTCGTAGCCGCGCCTGGCCATGCCCTCCACCATCTTCTCCTGGAAGGTGTGGATGGTGCCGACCTTGCGGAAGGTCGCCATCGCCCGGCGCAGGCGGTCGGCTTCCGACGGGGTGAAGCCGGCGGCAACGATGGCGATGCGCATGGCCTGCTCCTGGAACAGCGGCACGCCGAGGGTCTTGCCCAGCACCTGCTCCAGCTCGTCGGAGGGACCGTGAGCCGGCGAGGGCGAGGGGTAGACGACCCTCTCCTTGCCCTGACGGCGGCGCAGATAGGGATGGACCATGTCGCCCTGGATCGGGCCCGGCCGGACGATCGCGACCTCGATGACGAGGTCATAGAATTCGCGGGGGCGGAGCCGAGGCAGCATGGTCATCTGGGCGCGGCTCTCGATCTGGAAGACGCCCAGCGTGTCGGCCCGGCAGATCATGTCGTAGACGGCCGCGTCGCCCTCCGGGATGGACGCGAGCGTCACCGGCCACGGTTCGGTGAGGGCGGTGGCGGCGGCCAGGGTTTCGGGATCCGGTCCGTCCTCCATCTCGTCCGGCGATGGCTGGGATCCCGCGCCTTGCGGCTGGCTTTCGGACCTGCCGCCCTGGATTCCCGCTTTCGCGGGAATGAGCGGAGGTTGGGACAACGGCCCGGGCGCGCACGTCGGCAGGTTGCGCGGGTCGACGGCGACGGAGGGGGCGGCGGGGCCGGCGCCGGTCCACTCCCCATCCCGCATCGGGTGGAAGCGCGGATAGGCGGAGGGCGGGGCGGCGTCGCTCTGGGCGAGCTCATCGGCGTAGTGGCGGCCGAGCAGCGCGAACGCCTTGCGGATGCAGGTCAGCATGCCGAGCGCCAGGATGTCGATCTTCAGGATGCCGAGGGCGTCCAGATCGTCCTTGTCCCACTCCACCATGGTGCGGTCGTCCATCGCCGCCTTGGTGACGGGCACCACCTCGTCGAGCCGGCCGCGGGTGATGACGAAGCCGCCGACGTGCTGGGAGAGGTGGCGGGGAAAGCCCATGATCTCCCGGGACAGCCGGACCAGATGAGCGATCCGGGCGTCGCCGGGATCGAGGCCGGCGCGCTTCGCGTCCTCCGGGCTGACGCCGGCCGAGGTGTGGCCCCAGATGGTTCCGGACAGCGCCGAGACGGCGTCCTCCGACAGGCCGAGCGCCTTGCCGATCTCGCGGGCGGCGGAGCGGCTGCGGTAGGAAATCACCGTCGCGGCGAGGCCGGCGCGATCGCGGCCGTACTTCGCATAGACGTACTGGATCACCTCCTCGCGGCGCTCGTGCTCGAAGTCGACGTCGATGTCGGGCGGCTCGCGGCGCTCCGCCGAGATGAAGCGCTCAAACAAGAGGTCGGTGCGCTCCGGGTCGACCTCGGTGATCCCCAGGCAGAAGCAGACGGCGGAGTTGGCGGCCGAGCCGCGGCCCTGGGCGAGGATGGCGCGGGAGCGGGCGAAGCGGACGATGTCGTGGACGGTGAGGAAATAGGGGGCGTAGTCGAGCTCGCCGATGAGGGCGAGTTCGTGGGCGATCGCCGCCTCGACCTTGGCCGGCACGCCGGCCGGATAGCGGGCGGCAGCTCCTTCGCGCGTCAGGCGGCTCAGCGTTTCCTGGGGCGTCGAGCCGGGGTCGGTGACCTCCTCCGGATAGTCGTAGCGCAGCTCGTCGAGGGAGAAGGCGAGGCGGGAGAAGAGGCGCCCCGTCTCGGAAACGGCGGCCGGGTGATCGCGGAACAGGCGGACGACCTCCTCCGGGGCTTTCAGGTGGCGCTCGGCGTTGGCCGCAAGCCGGGTGCCGGCGGCATCCACGGTCACGTGGGCGGAAATCGCGGTGAGCACGTCCTGCAGGATGCGCCGCTCCGGCGCGTGGTAGAGCGGCAGGAGGCTCGCCAGCAGCGGCAGCTCGAGCCGTTCGGCGAGGCGGGCGGCCTCGGCCTGGCGGCGCCGGTCGGCGGGGCCGTAGGCGGCGGTGACGACCATGCGCACCGGCTCGGCGGTGGCTCCTGCCAGCAGCGCCGCGGTGGCCGCCACGGTGGCGTCGGGCGCGGTGCCGGGCAGGACCGCGAAGACCATTCCCTCGGCGTAAGCGGGTAAGTCGGTGCGCAGGAGCCGGCAGTCGGCCTTGGCGCCGCGCATGTTGCCGGCGGTGAGCAGCCGGCAGAGCCGGCCGTAGGCGGCGCGGTCGGTGGGCCAGGCGAGAAGGTCCGGCGTGTCGTCGGTGAAGGACAGCCGGCAGCCCACCGCGAAGGCGAGGCCCGCCTGTTTCGCCGCCGCGTGGGCCCGCACCACGCCGGCCAGCGTGTTGCGGTCGGCGACGGCGAGGCCGGCAAGCCCGAGCTCGGCGGCGCGCACCGCCATCTCCTCCGGGTGCGACGCACCGGCCAGGAAGGAGAAGTTGGTGGCGGCGGCCAGCTCGACGAAGCGGGGGGACAGGGGGGCGGGCATTGCGGGGCTTACCCAAACAATCCGTGCAGGTACCAGCGCGGCGCGGGGGTCTCGCGCACGTACAGGCCCTCGCGGAACAGCCAGAAGCGGCGGCCGTCCACGTCCTCGACGCGGAAGTAGTCGCGGGTCGGGCCGATGGCGCCGCCGTGCCACCACTCCGCGGCGATGCGCTCCGGCCCCTCGGCGCGGGCGACGACATAGGAAAGCTTGCGCCAGCGGAAGCGCACCGGCGGACCATCGGGCACGGCGGCCACCGTATCGATGGGTTCGGGGCGGGAAAACAGCCGCAGCGGCCGCTCGGGGGGCTCGGGTTCGGTCGGATAAGGAGCGGCCTCTTCCGCCAGACCGAGTGCGGTGGCGCCGGCGCGCCCACCCGGAGCCGGGGAGCGGAGCGAACGCGGCGTGAGGGGAGGCTGTCTTTGCGTGGGAACCCGCTGGGCCGGCAGGGCGGCCCCGGCGAATTCGGGGATGTGGCTGTCGCCGGCGACGAGCCGGGTCACGGCGGCGGCCCCCAGCCGGGCGCTGAGCACGTCGATCAGCCGGGCGAGATCGGCCTCGGCCGTCCCGTGGCCGTCGAGGTCGCCCTGGCGGGCGGTGAGCGGCGCGGTCTCGAACGCCATCAGACGGATCAGGTCGATGCCGCTGTCGATCCGCCGGGCGGCGGCGAGCGCGTCGAGCTTTGGCGCGAAGACGGCCGCGATGCGGGCGGGATCGCGCACCGGACCGGTGGTGGCGATCTCGGTGCCGGAGACGGCGCCGTCGGCGTGGAAGAGGGCGAGCACCAGCCGCCGGGCGCCCTCGCCGCGCGCCTCCAGCCGGCCCTCCAGCACGGCGGCGAGGCGGGCGAGATAGGCGGCGACCACGTCCCACTGGAACACCGGCTCGGCGAGCCGGCGTTCCACCAGCAGGAGCGGCATCGCCCGCAGCGGCGTGATCGGTTCGTCCTCGGCGCCGGTCGCCTGGTCGAGCCGGCGCAGGAGATGCGGCCCGAAGCGGGCGGCGATCGGCGCGCGCGGCTGGGCGGCGAGCTGGGCGACGGTCCGGAGGCCGAGGCTGGCGAGCGCCCGCGCCGTCTCCGGGGCAAGCCGCAGCGCCGCCACGGGCAGCGGGGCCAGCGCATCGGTCATCCGGCCGTGGGCGAGGATCGGTTCGCTTCCGTAGCGCGCCATGGCCCAGGCGGCGCCGGCGGTTCCGGCGATGGCGGCCCGGGCCTCCAGACCGGCCCGGCCGAGGCGGGCAAGCAGATCGTCGCGCAGGCCGGCCTCGCCGCCGAACAGATGGGCGCAGCCGGTGACGTCGAGAAACAGCCCGTCGGGCGGATCCAGCCCGACCAGTGGCGTGTAGCGGTCGCAGGCGGTGGCGAGGCCGGCCAGCAGGGCGGCGTCGGCCTCCGGGTCGTGCGGATCGACGGCGAGTTCCGGCACCAGCGCGCGCGCCTCCGCCAGGCCGAGCCCGGGCTCCAGGCCGCAGGCCTCGGCGCGCCCGTCGACAGCGGCGAGGATCTGCGCCGCGCCGACCTTGGCGACGGTGGCGCGCGGCGGGGCGGCGGCGGCCTGCGGCTCAGGAGACGCGGCGAAGGGCGACGATCTCCGCCGGTCCCGGGCGCGCCGGTCGGTCGGGAGCCTCGGCAGCCAGAGGCTGAGAATCCGTCGGCGATCGGGGCCGGAAGCGGTGGTCATGCGGGCAGTACTCCACGTCGACGGCGCCGGTCGGGCCGCCGCGGTTGCGGGTGAGGTGGACGGCGAAGCCGGGCCGGCCGAGCACGGCGAGGCCATGCGGATCGGGGCCGGACGGGCGCGGCGCCACCGCAAAGCGCAGGCGCGCCGCCGAGGCGATGGCGGGACCGGCGGGGCGCAGCAGCAGCACCGGCGTGCCGCCCCGTTCCGCGCGGAGGGCCAGCCGCCGGGTGGCGGTGAGGTCGAGGGCACGCGGCGCGCCGCCGATCTCGCCGACGATCGCCGCCAGCCCGCCCACCGACAGCGCCTCCTCGATCGCCCACAGGGCCTCGGCGGCGCTTCGCGGAGTGACCAGCAGCAGCCGGGACGGATCGATGCCGAAGGCGGCGAGTCCTGGGCCGTAGAGGCTGCCGGTCTCGCCCGCGGTGACGGCGTCGGCGACCCAGACCACCGGGCCCGCCGCAGCCCCCATTCGGGCGACGAGGGCGGCGGCGAAGCCGGTGAGCGCCCCGGCGTCACGGTGGCCCGCGCAGGTGACGTCGTGCACGGTACCCTCGGGCCACGCCCCCAGCGGATAGAGCCGCTCCAGCAGCGCCACGCCGAAGCGGCGGAGGGGATCCGCGGCGCCGGATCCGGCCCGGCCCGGCCCGCCGGCGGCGTCCCCGGGCGGCGCGGGGGACGGCGGACCGGCAAGCGGCGCCGGCGCGCGCCCTTCCAGGGCGGCGATCCGGGCGCGCAGGTCGGAAAGCGGGACGGCGGCCATGAGACGCGGGCTCCACGGCGGATTGGGGTGATCTATGTTCCTGATATGTTCTCATAGATTCCGGAGCGGGCCCGGGGAGTCAAGCGGGCTTTTCCGGCCGCTTGCGCGCCGCGGCCGGAAAACCCAGCCGGAGCAAAGGGTTCCCTTTCGGCGGCAAAATCGGTTCGCGGCGCACCATCCTGCCTGCGCGCCGCAGCAACGAATTTGCTAGGCGGTGGCCTTCAGCGGCGGTATAGTTAAGGTTCGGTAATCGTGCCACAGGGAGGTGCGTCATGGCCTATGCCCGACGTATGAACGTGGTCTTCTTCGGAGCGGCTTTCGTCTTCATCGCCGCAATCGTCATGGGGATCGTTTGATCCCTGCGTCATGGGATCGTGCTGATCTCGACATGACGGGGATCGTCTGATCCCGGCAAGTGTTTCCACCGCGGCGACCGATGGCCGCGGTGCCGATGACCGTAGTACCTAGATCGTAGCACCTGCGACCGTGCGATAGTGTGACACTGAGGGGTTTCTGACCGCGGTGTCTTCGGGCCGTCGTGCTTTGTGACTGCAGTGCTTTGTGACTGCAGTGCTTTGTGACCGCAGTGCCTTGGGCCCGCAGTGCCGGGTCCGTAATGGCATCGTGACCGCGCGGTCATGACCGCGGCCGATGGCCGGGTGCCCGGGCCTTGCGAGACCGGCGCTCCCAGAACAGCGTTTTCAGCACTGCCCGCGTCCCGCAAGGGGGCGCCTTGCGTCGCCCGCCTGAGCCGAGGCTCATCCGGGCGACGGCTTCCGGCTGGCCATGTCGTCAGGCTGCCGGCAGCGGCGGCTTCGGCAGATCGAGCTTTCAGGCCACCGTGCGGTCCGCAGGGAGTGCGCAGGGTCCGGAGTGCGCGCGTTCTGGAGTGTGCGCGTTCCGGTTTGGGCGGCGGCGGCTGGCATGCAGCCGTCCCGATTCCGCACGTGCGGACCGAAAGCCGGTCGGAGCGGTCCGCGAAGGTTCCATCCGGCCCCGGCAGACCCAGCCGCGCACAGGCTCAGCCGCGCATTTGCGCGTTCGCGGGATGCCTGGAGACGGCTCGTCTGTCCCTCTCTGTCTCTCACTCCCTGTCTCGGCCCTTTGTGGCGCCGCCGAGAAGCCGGTCGATCGGTGCCCCGACCTTCTCGCCGCCATGCAGGGAGAGGTGGCGCGCACGAACGGGCGTATCGCCGCTCTGCAGGCAAGCCGACGTATCCTGGCCAGCTGGAGCCTTGTCGATCCGGTCGAACCATCTGATCGACAAGAAATGGCTGCAGATTCAACCCCTTGCCCACGTCCTCTTCGTTCGGATCGCTTCGATCTGAACGGGACATGCTCTGGCAAAAGGCGGTTTGGGAAACGGCTCCGGTCCGGCGTCTCCCGAACCCTGACCGCCCCCGAACCTCCGTTCCGAGCGCTCCGATCCGAACGGGACATTCTCGACCGTGCGGTGCGGGCAAGCCGGTTCGCGCACCACCCGATCCGCTCCCGCCCTAAAGCTCAAACGTCAGCCGCAGCGACCCGATCTGGTTGAGGTAGCCGGAGGGGCTCGCCTGGACGTCATAGTTCACCCCGAGGGTGAAGGACGCCGTCGCCTGCGACGCGAGCCCGATGCCGCCGGTGAACAGCCAGCGCGAGACGTCCGGTCCGCTGGTGACGAAGGGATCGCCGCCGCCGGCAAAGCGCGCCGTCACCTCGCTTGCCGTGTCCAGCGTGTTGTATCCGGCCGTGCCGCGCGCCGTCAGGTCGAGGTTTCCGGTCAGGCGATGGCGCAGCGCCAGCTCGGCGCTGACGAACAGTTCCTGGTAGCTGTGGGAATCGACTCCGAGGTCGAGGGGCCCGGCGCCGTGCTCGTCGTAGTCGCCCGAACTCACGGCCAGGTAATCCAGCCGGACGCCCGGCGTGAGGGTCAGCGCCTCGTTCACCGGAATGGTCTTGTGCAGCCCCGCGCTGGCGTCGAGGACGACGCTCTGGTAGCTGGCCTCGGCCACGCTGCCCATGAAGGAGATCCAGCGCGTGGTGGAGGTGTCGACGAGCCCGCCGCTGACGGAGAAGCTGAGATCGAGGCCCGGCGCCAGCTCCTGCGCGCCGTAGAGGCCCAGCACGTAGGACTGGAGATCGGCAGACCCGTTGGCGACGCTCGCCGTGTCCGCATCGATGCTGGAGTCGATCGAGGTGGCGGTGATGGCGAACAGCCCGCCCAGCCGGGTTCCGGAGCCGAGCGCCCCGTCGGCGCCCATGGCGAACCCGCCGCCGCTCATCGTGTAGCCGGGCACGCCGTCGACGGCGGTCTGCTGGCCGGCACCGCCCAGCGGCTGCATCCAGACGTTCCGTCCGAGCGCGGCGTCGGCATCCGCCAGCCGGTTGGCGATGACCTGCCCCAGCATGCGCTGGGTGTTCGCGGTGGCCTGGGCGGCAGCGCCGGAGAGCACCGGCACGGTCTGGCTCAGGGCGGCGGACAGGTCGGTGCCGGAGAGATCGTTCAGCACGCTGGTGACCGGCGCCATCGCCCCGAACAGGCCGTTGGTCGTTCCCGCGACCTCGTAGAGCACCTCGGCCGCGCCAACGGCGGAAACGGTGCCGGTGTCCTGTGCCGTCTCCTGATAGGGCCGCACGACGTTGACGTAGGTGAGGTCGCCGGTGAACAGCGCCGATTGCGTGTAGGCGCCGAGCAGCATTTGCGCCGTGGAGGCGTCGCCCTCGATGCCGCCGTAGAGGCTGGCGAGCGTGCCGTCGGTGATGGTGTTGAAGAGCACGCGGCCCTCCGGCGTGATGGAGCCCAGAAGGGTGAACCGCGTTCCGTCCGGGCGCAGGCCCTCGCCCCAGAAATAGCCGCTCTTGTAGCCGGTGATGATGAAGGTGCCGGGCTTGGTGGTGCCGAAGGCGGCGGGGCTGGTGATCCGCCAGGGCGTCCCCTCCGACCAGGCCCACTGCGGGGAGAGGTTGCTGGGCACCGCGCGCGGCGCCGGCGGCGTGAAGGTCGCCGGATCGTAGGGCACCATGTAGGCCCAATGACTCACCAGCAGGTCAGTGCCGGTGATCATCTGCATTTCCATGGTGGTGACGCCGCCCACCGGCTGCATCACGCCGATGCCGATGGTGGGCGGGCCGCCGGTGGTCGGGGTGAACACCATGGTCACCTGCCCATCGGGGGTCACGGTTCCCTGGATGTTCAGCTCGGACACGGAGATGACCGGGCCGATCTTCAGTGTGCCGGTGCTCAGGCCGGTGAAGCTGCCGCCGACCGAGGCGCCGAGCGCCCACAGTGTCTGGTCGCCGATCGGGATCGGATTGGCGAAGCTGGTGCTCGGTGCGGCATAGGCCAGCATCAGTGGCACGGTGACGTACCAGTAGGTGTTGCTGATCACCGGATCCCAGACCGATTGCGCCTGAGCCGTGCCTGTTCCCCAGACGCAGGCAAGCAGCGCCAGCGCCGCCCGCTTACCGCTGCGCGCAAACTCACGTCGATGCATCGAAGTCGGATTCCCCCATTGCCGTCGACGTGGATTGAACTGCGTTGCTCGCCTGTTTTCAATCCGGTTTTCGATGGCAATCCACGACTTGAAAGCCTCGTGAAAGCTCCGGCGCGACCAGGATTTGCATCGCCCCAAATACGCACTCGGAGACTGCAGGAAAGGGTGTGCGTCGGAGGGGACGTCGCTGGGAGAGGGCCCGCCCTCAAGCCTGTCCAGGCCATGCGAGCGAACGGCTGATGCGCCCGTCGAGGCGCGAACGCGGCCCGTCAGGGGCGCCGTGCCGCCCTTGCGGCGCCAGGCGCCGCGCAACGATGCGATCGCGCGATTGCGCGCGACCACGAGAATGAACGACGGATCAGTCAGAGGCCGCGGCGGAGGGCCTAGGTGTCCACCTTCAGCGCGGCGATGAAGGCGTCCTGGGGGATCTCGACCTTGCCGAACTGGCGCATGCGCTTCTTGCCTTCCTTCTGCTTGTCCAGCAGCTTGCGCTTGCGTGAGGCGTCGCCGCCGTAGCACTTGGCCGTCACGTCCTTGCGGAGCGCGCGGATCGTCTCGCGGGCGATGACGCGCCCGCCGATCGCCGCCTGGATCGGGATCTGGAACATGTGCTGGGGGATTAGCTCCTTGAGCTTCTCGCACATGGCCCGGCCCCGGCGTTCGGCTTGCGAGCGGTGGACCAGCATCGACAGCGCGTCGACGGGCTCTGCATTGACCAGCACCTGCATCTTCACCAGGTCGCCCGGCTGGTAGCCGGTGATGGAATAGTCGAAGGAGGCGTAGCCCTTCGAGACCGACTTCAGCCGGTCGTAGAAGTCGAACACCACCTCGTTGAGCGGCAGGTCGTAGGTCGCCATGGCACGGCTGCCGACATAGTTGAGATCGACCTGAACGCCGCGCCGCTCCTGGCAGAGCTTCAGGATGTTCCCCAGATAGTCGTCGGGGGTCATGATGGTGGCGCGGATCCACGGCTCCTGGATCTCGGTGATCTTCACCGGATCGGGCATGTCGGCCGGATTGTGAAGCTCGAGCTCCGATCCGTCGGTGAGACCGAGCTTGTAGACCACCGAGGGCGCGGTCGCGATCAGCTCCAGATTGAACTCGCGCGACAGCCGCTCCTGGATGATCTCCAGGTGCAGCAACCCGAGGAAGCCGCAGCGGAAGCCGAAGCCGAGTGCCGCGGACGTTTCCATCTCGTAGGAGAAGCTGGCGTCGTTGAGACGCAGCTTGCCCATGGCGGTGCGCAGGTCCTCGAAGTCGGCGGCGTCGACGGGGAACAGCCCGCAGAAGACGACCGGGATCGACGGGCGGAAACCGGCCAGCGGTTCGGACGCGGGCTTGGCGGCGTCGGTGATGGTATCGCCGACCTGGGTGTCCGCGACTTCCTTGATGGCGCCCATCACGAAGCCGATCTCGCCGGGGCCGAGGGACTCGGTCTCCAGGAGCTTCGGTGTGAACACGCCGACCTTGTCGATGTCGTACTGGGCGCCGGTGCGCATCATGCGGATGCGCTGGCCCTTCTTCAGCCGGCCGTCGATGACGCGCACGAGGACGATGACGCCGAGATAGGTGTCGTACCACGAATCGACGAGCAGCGCCTTCAGCCGGGCCTTCTCCTCGCCGATCGGCGGCGGCAGCCGGGTGACGATCGCCTCCAGCACGTTCTCGATGCCGAAGCCGGTCTTGGCGGAAATCTCCACGGCGTTGGAGGCGTCAAGGCCGATCACGTCCTCGATCTGCGCCTTGATGCGCTCCGGCTCGGCGGCCGGCAGGTCGATCTTGTTGAGGACCGGGACGATCTCGTGGTTGTTCTCGATCGCCTGATAGACGTTTGCGAGCGTCTGGGCCTCGACGCCCTGGCTCGCGTCGACCACCAGCAGCGAGCCCTCGCACGCCGCCAGCGACCGGTTCACCTCGTAGGCGAAGTCGACGTGGCCGGGCGTGTCGATCAGGTTCAGCTTGTAGGTCTTGCCGTCCTTGGCCGTGTAGATCAGCCGGACCGTCTGCGCCTTGATCGTGATGCCGCGCTCGCGCTCGATGTCCATCGAGTCGAGCATCTGCTCCTTCATATCCCGTTCGGTCACCGTGCCGGTCGCCTGGATCAGGCGGTCGGCAAGCGTCGACTTGCCGTGGTCGATATGGGCCACGATCGAGAAATTGCGGATGTCCGAGATCGGCTCGGCACCCACGGAGGCCTGGCTGGCCTGGGTCGCTAATGTGGATTCGCTCATGAGCGTTCAGATAGCACTCACCTTGGGTCGCGGGAAGATGGGCACGGCGGCAAAGCGCCGCGCGGCACGGCGATCCCCGGAGCTTCGCAGGGCCCCGGCCCTGGCGGAAATCCGCCTCAGCGAACCGGCGCCCCTCGGAGTGCGGACCAATTCGCCTCGATCAGGTGATTTCCCATGACCGGAAAACGCTCTAGGTTGCTTGCCATCGTGGGCAGACCGGCCAGATCGCGATGGCTTCGGGCGAGATCGGCCCGACGCCATGGAGCGCGATCGCTCCCGGTTGAAAGCGGGGGCGGGCGGCAGGCCGGCACGCCCTTCCTCGTTTCGCCGGGACGAGCAGTTTCAGAGGGGCGCCATGCGGGCCTGTGTGTATGTCGTCGTCGCGCTCCTTGCCCTCCTGCCGGCCGTGCCGGCGCGGGCCCAGGACGCGGGCGAACCGCTGACCATCAAGCGCGTCGTCAACGCGTTTTCCGACGCGGAGCTGATCCGCGGCTTCCTGGGCACGGTGTTCGGGGCGGAGGTGATGCGCGGCAACCAGGATCCGTCCTCCTACACCACCGTCAAGAAATACGCCGGACCGGTGAAGGTGTTCATCGACAACAAGGCCGAGCGCAACGAATCGCGCCAGGTCGTCGAGTTCCTCAGGATCCTGAACCAGACCGTCAGCGGCCTGTCGATCCGGGCGGTCTCGCAGGAAGACCAGGCGAACATGACGGTGTTCCTGGTCGACCGGGCCTATTATCGCAAGACCATCCGCGACACCCTGCCGGACAACTTCGACAGCAGCTTCCTGCGCTCCAACGACTGTTCGGCGGTGACCGGGGGGCGCCAGGGCAGGGGGCTGGAGCGGGCGTTCGTCTACATCGTCGCCAACGAGGGCCGGCGGCGCTTCCGCCACTGCATGATCGAGGAGATCACCCAGAGCCTGGGGCCGGTGAACGACGACGTGAAGCTGTCGCACTCGATCTACAACGACAACTCCGACGTCCAGGGGTTCAGCGTGTTCGACTGGTTCATCCTGTCGATGCTCTACGACCGGCGGGTGAAGAACGGCATGACGGTGGACGAGGTGCTGCCCGTCCTGCCGGCGGTGATCCAGACGGCGCGCGGCCGGCTCGGCGGCGTCCTGCGCAGCCGCAAGCTGATTTCGCCGAATGCGGCGGCACGCTGATCGTCGCCGCCACATATGCGGCAGCGAAGTTGTTGCATGATCACCTCATGTTTACCCGAATCGCGAAAAACCGGGCCATGCGGGCTTTAGTGGTGGTCACTTTTCAGCCATAAAAGCGCCGGATGCGGGGAACCTACGCAGATTCGGCGCGTTGCCTGCCCCAAGCAAGACTTCGACCGGATGCGAGTGGGCGTCGACACATGAACCTTTGCAAAACCTTCGTGAAATTTGCACTTCCGATGGCCATCGGGCTCGCCCTGACGGGTCAGGCCTCCGCCCTGACGTTTCAGGGCAATGACCGCTCCGACTGGCTCAAGTATCTGAACGAGCGCGCCGAAGCCGAGCGCGGGCTGACGCCGGAAGAACGGCGCCAGGCGCGGCAGACGGAAGTGGCGGCCCTTGCGGCCGGTACCGCCGGGGCCTCCTACAAGCTCGATCCGAAATTCATGCCGACCACCATCGACTACACCGGCCCCTACGGCCCGGGCACGATCGTGATCGACACCGAAGATCGCTTCCTCTACCTGGTCGAGCCCGGCAACAAGGCCCGCCGCTACGGCGTCGGCGTCGGTCGGCCCGGCTTCGAGTGGGCCGGCGCCCACAAGGTGACCCGCAAGGCGGAATGGCCGGGCTGGACCCCGCCGCCGCAGATGCGCAAGCGCCAGCCTGACCTGCCGGCGCACATGGAAGGCGGGCCGAACAATCCGCTCGGCGCCCGCGCCATGTATCTGGGCTCCACCCTCTACCGGATCCACGGTTCCAACGCCCCCTGGACCATCGGCCAGGCGGTGTCGTCGGGCTGCATCCGCATGCGCAACGAAGACGTGATCGAGCTCTACGAGCGCGTGCCGGTCGGCACCAAGGTGATCGTCAGCCGCTAGAGCCCTTTCCGGTCAGACCAACGCGATCTGACCGGGACCTGCTCGGGCTGACGCGACCGACCGCACGGAACGGCGAGATTGAGGAAGGGTCGGCTACGCCGGCCCTTTTTCGCGTGCGCTCACCCTGTCCTTGCCGGCCACGCCGCGCGCGCTTCGCCCTCGGCCTCCGGCAGGCAGCTTTCGGCGCACGGTCGTGCGCTCGGGAACCGAGGGGAGCTCACCACTCGTCGAACAGGCCGTCCAGGAACGAGCCGCCGCCGTCGCCGCCGTCCATGCCGGCGCTGTCCCAGCCGCCCGAATCTCCGGAGTCCGAAGCTGCGCCGCCGGAAGCGTCGGCCTGATCCGCGCCGGCATCCGAGGCCGGATCGGCGGCCGGGTCGGTGGCGGTGGGGTCCGTCGTGGCCGCCTGGGCGGCGCCGTCGTCGCCCATCAGGCCGCGGATGCCCTCCATCAACAGGCTGCCGCCGACGATGCCGAGCGCCACCTGGCCGGCGCCGGCCAGAAAGCCGCCGCCGCCGAAGCCGGCCGGCCGTGCACCGGCAGACGGCACGCTCGAGCGGCGGCCGGAGGCGGCTGCGGCCTCGCCCGCCAGTCCGCCCGGCTGGAAACCGGACCGCGCGGAGGGCCCCTGCGCCGTCTCCGTTCCTTCAAGCAGCCGGATCCGTTCCTCGGCGCGCTTCAACGCCTCGTCCTGGACCGCGATGGTCTGGGCCATGCGATAGGGGGCGCCCGGATTGGCGGTCACCCGCTGGCGGATCAGCGCCTCGGCCTCGCCGTCGCGGGGGCCGTCGGACGCGGCGTCGATGCGGTCGAAAAGCCGGTCCAGAAGGTCGCGTTCGGTCGGTGTCATCGGATGTCCCTCTCGATTCCCGCCGCATGATGGCGGGCCGTCAGTCGATATGGGAACGCACCGGCGCGGCGTCACTGACAAATCCGTGAGCGCGGGTGGACGCTGCCGCGCCCGCACCGCCGGGGTTGCGTTGTGTAAAACGATCGTTTTACATTCCGCCCATGGATATGCGCACCAAGATCACGGCCGCCAGCGAGCGGGTCTTCGACGAGACGGGCTTTGCCGCGTCCGGCATGGACCTCCTGACGTCCGCCGCCGGCGTGTCGACGCGCACGCTCTACAAGCACTTCGGCAGCAAACAGGGGCTCGTGGCCGCCGTTCTGGCGCGCCGCCACGCCCGCTTCGAGAGCGATCTGGTGGCGGAGAGCGTCGACGGGCTGTTCGCCGCCCTGGCGGTCTGGGTCGACACGGAAGGGCCGAGAGGCTGCCTGTTCCTGCGCGCCCGGGGCGAGGGCGGCATCGCCGACACGGCGGTGCTGGCGGCCGTGGACGGCCACAAGCAGGCATTGCACGCCCTCGTCGACCGGCTGGTTGCGGCGGAAGCGGGCGAGAACGCGCTCCTCGCCGAGCAGATCGCCGTGCTCTACGAAGGGGCGACGGCGGCGGCCGTCTACCGCGGGCGACGGGCGGTCGAGGCGGCACGGGAGGCAGCTGCCACGCTGATGGCGCAGGCGCGCTCCGCATGAGCGCTTCCGCCCGCTTGGGCGCTGCGGGGTTTGCGCTGATCGCCGTCACCTACGGGCTGGCGCGCTTCGCCTTCGGCCTCTTCCTCCCCGCCATCCGCGACGACCTGAGCATGTCCGCGACGGTCGGTGGCGTCATCGCCGGCGGATCGTTCCTCGGCTACTGCCTCGCCATCGTCCTTTCCGCCTGGCTGACCGAGCGGTGGGGACCCCGACCCGTCGCCACCGCCGCCGGGGCAGTCGCGACCGTCGGCCTTGCTCTCATCGCGGCGGCACCGAACGCGGCGGTCCTCGCGGCCGCCGTGCTGCTCGCCGGCTCGAGCACCGGCCTCGCGTCGCCGCCGCTGGCCGCCGCCGTCGCCACGGCGCTCCCGTCCGGGCTGCGGGACTCCGTCAACACCATCATCAATGCGGGAACCAGTGCGGGGCTCGCGCTGTCCGGACCGGCAGCGCTCTTTCTGGGCGGCAGCTGGCGCGGCTGCTATGCGCTCTTCGCGCTGGCCGCGGCGCTGGTCACGTTCTCCATCTGGATGAGCGTTCCGGCGCGGGCCGGCGGGCAGAGCTTCGCGCGGCCGCATGTCCCGGCCTGGAGCGCGGACCTTGGCCGGCTCGTTGCAGCCTGTCTGCTGACGGGAGCGGCCAGCACGGCGGTGTGGACCTTCGGCGGCGACCTGGCATCGCGCAATCTCGGCTGGTCGAGCCAGCAGGTCGGGAGCCTCTGGGTCGCCATCGGCATTGCCGGCATTGCCGGTGCGTCGGCGGGAGCGCTGGCGCGGCAGATCGGGCTCGCCGCCGCCACCTGCATGGCTCTCGCGGTTCTCGCTTTGGGGACAGTCCTGGTCGGATGGCCGACCACGACGGCGTCCCTCGTGCTGGCCGGAGGGCTGCTCGCGGGCGTCGCCTACGTGATGCTGACCGGCCTCTTTCTGGTCTGGGGGACGCGTGCGGTGCCGGATCGGCCGGCGACCGGGGTAACGGTGGCGTTCCTTGCCATCGCGGTCGGCCAGACGGCCGGAGCCCCGCTCTTCGGTGCGCTCCTCGACGCGGCGGGGGCGGCACCGGCGGTTGGCGTCTTCGCCGGCCTTGCCGTTGCTGCCGTCCCCGTCGCGCGGCATGCGCCGGCCGGCGCAAGGACGGCCTGACCCGCCCGCCCGCCGGTTCTCAGTCGCGCAGGCGATCGAGCCAGCCGCGGATCGCGGTGATCTCGGCGTCGTCGACATCGTGGCCGCCGGGGGTGGCCGCAAGCTGCACGTCGGCGCCGGCGCGGCGGAGGCCTTCGACCAGCCGCTCGGTCAGGGCCCAGGGCGCGATCGGATCCTGCCGGCCCGCCGTGACGAGGATCTCGACGCCCGCTAGGTCGACCTCTTCGGAGATCTCGAACGGGATGAGCGGGTGCATGAGCACCGCGCGGCCGACCGCCTCGGGATGGGCGAGCAACGTCGCGGCGATCAGGTTGGCGCCGTTGGAAAAGCCGAGATAGACGGCCTGTGCCGGGTCGCGGCCGGCCGCCTCGATCGCTTCGGGTCCGGCGGCGGCAAGCTTCGTCACCGCCCGGGCGAGGTCGTCCATGTCGTAGACGCCTTCGCGCAACCGGCGGAAGAAACGCGGCATGCCGTGTTCCAGCACGTCGCCCTGCAAGGAGACCGCGTGGGCGCCGGGGGCCACCGCCCGGGCGATGCCGGCGAAGCTGCGCGCGTCGCCGCCGGTGCCGTGCAGGAGGACGAGGGTGCGCGGATCGTCCGGATTCCCTGCGATCTGCACCGTGTCGTAGATGTCTGCCATGTCTTGCCTCGCACATGTGCCGGTCGGATCGGGCCTGCCCGAGCGGAGCGGGATGAGGTTCCGGCCGGGCAAGTAGCGCCGGCCGGAACGGGTATGGCGGCGTCAGACCGCCAGCGGCGGCAGCTTCTGTTCAAGCACCGAGCGCAGGTGCTCGTGCTGCCGGGGCAGGCGCAGGGCCTCGCCCAGGTGCTCGACGTCCTCGTCGGTGGCAAAGCCCGGCTCGTCGGTGGCGATCTCGAAGAGCACCCCGCCGGGGGAGCGGAAGTAGATCGCGTAGAAATAGGACCGGTCGATCTGCGGGGTCACCTGGAAACCCTCCTTGGTGAGGGTCTCGCGGATCGCCGCCTGGGCGGCGCGGTCGGGTACGCGGAAGGCGATGTGATGAATGCGGCCCGCGCCCTGGGTCGCGTGACGGCGTTCCGGTGCCTCCAGGATGTCGACCACGCCGGCCGCCGCCGGGCTGACCAGCCGGGTGAGCGCGCCCTCGCGACCCTCTTCCCGGTAGCCCATCAGCCCGGTCAACAGGTCACGCGTCGCGGCGCCGTCGGCAAGCGTCAGCGTGACGCCACGGAAGCCCTTGATGGAGGACGCCTGGTCGATGCCGTTGGTCGCGTATCCCGGCCGGTCGTCGCCCGCCGCCTCGACCAGCGCGAAGGCGAAGCCGTCCGGATCGGCGGAGACGATGCGCGGCGCCCCGAAGACCGTTTCGTCGACCACTGGCGCGACGCCGGCGGCCTGCAGGCGCTCGCGCCAGAAGCCGAGGGTGCCGGGGGCGACGGCGAAGTGGGTGAGCCCGGTCTCGCCGGTGCCGGCGATGCCCTTCGGCACGCCGGCCCACGGGAAGAAGGTCAGCACCGAGCCGGGCGTTCCGACGCGGTCGGCGAAATAAAGATGATAGGTTCCCGGATCGTCGAAGTTCACCGTCTTTTTGACGAGGCGCAGTCCCAGGAGCTTGCCGAAAAAGTCGACGTTCCCCTGGGCCGACGCGGAAATGGCCGTGATGTGATGGAGGCCGATAACGGGAGACATGTCCTGCTCCTATGCTGCAACTGCGGCCGCGGTTCCTGCCGGCCATCCCGCCGGATGATGGCGGCTGTTGTCGTTCTTCCCCAAGGTGGGGTCCGATGGCCTGTATAGAACGGGCGAAACCGGTCTGAGACCCGCCCGATGGGGTGACGGATTGTTCAGCGTTTGGGGACGGCGGTCGGCTCGATGCGTGTTCCGCGGCGGAACCGGGCCGAGCGGACGCGCATTTCCCCCCGCATCGCGCGCTGCGCTACCATAAGACGTGATCTAGCGCCTTTTCCGATCGGGTGGTCACACCTGATCGATCAGATCGGTTCGATCTGAACGGATACACCAGCCTTGCCACCCCGTTCCGGGCACCGCGTGCGCCCTTCTACCGTGAGCGAGTTCCGCCGCCGATGTCCGCCCAGCTGGTTGCCCTGTCGACGGCGATGCCCGCCAACATCCTGGACCAGGGAGAGGCCGAGGCCGCCGCGCGCGCCGCGTTCGGCCCGCGTTTCGATGCCTTCGAGCGGCTGGCGAAGGTGTTCGCCAATTCCGGCATCAGGCAGCGTCACGTCGCCCGCCCTCTCGACTGGTATTTCGGGGCGCTGGGCTGGCCGGAACGGACCGAGGCGTTCCTGGAGGTGGCAGGCGATCTGTTCGTCGAAGCGGCCACCGGAGCGCTCGACCAGGCGGGTCTTGCCGCCGGCGACGTCGACACCATCGTCACCGTCTGCTCGACCGGCATCGCGACCCCGAGCCTGGAGGCGCGGGTTGCCGGACGGCTGGGCTTCCGCGACGACGTGGAACGCGTGCCGGTGTTCGGGCTCGGCTGCGCCGGCGGCGTGTCGGGCCTGTCGATCGCGGCGCGCCTGGCGGAGTCCCGGCCGGGCAGCGTCGTGCTGATGATCACCATCGAGCTGTGTTCGCTGGCGTTCCGCCTCGACCAGCTGACCAAGGCCAACATCGTCGCCACCGCGCTGTTCGGCGACGGGGCGGCGGCGTGCGTGCTGCGCGCCGGCGGGGCGGGCATCGCCGAGGTGGAGGCGTCCGGCCAGAAGACCTGGCCCGACACCCTGGACATCATGGGTTGGAGCATCGATCCGCAAGGCTTTGGGGTGATCTTCGACCGCGCCATTCCGCCCTTCGCCGAGGAGCATCTGGGCCGCGCGGTGGCCGAAATCCTCGGCCGGGCCGAGCTGACCCTCGGCGACGTCGACCGCTTCGTCTGTCATCCCGGCGGCACCAAGGTGATCGCGGCGCTGGAGCACGCACTGCAGACGGGCGAGGGCGCGCTGGATCACGAGCGGGCGGTGCTCGCCGACCATGGCAACATGTCCGCGCCGACCGTGCTGTTCGTGCTCGACCGCGTCATCCGGGCGGGCCTCCCGGACCGCACCGTGCTGACGGCGCTCGGCCCCGGCTTCACGGCGAGCTGCCTGTCGCTGAAGCGCGCCGCGTGACCTGGGCGGTTCTCCTCCTGGCGCTGGTGACGGCGGAACGGCTGGCGGAGCTGTGGCTCGCTCGCCGCAACACGGCGGCGCTTCTGGCGTCCGGCGGCGTCGAGCATGCCGCCGCCCACTACAGGCTGATCGTGCTGCTCCACGCCGCATGGCTCGCCGGCCTGTGGGCGCTGGGGTGGGCGGCGCCCGTGGCGCTCGGCTGGCTGGCGGTTTTCCTGGTGCTGCAGGGGCTGCGCGTCTGGGTGCTGGCGACGCTGGGCGCCCGCTGGACAACCCGCATCATCGTGGTGCCCGGCGAGACGCTGGTGCGGCGCGGGCCGTACCGGCTGATGGCGCACCCGAACTATGCGGTGGTGGTCGGCGAGATCGCGGTGCTGCCGCTCTGTCTGGGATTGCCGTGGTATGCACTGGGTTTCTCGCTCGCCAATGCCGCCGTCCTGGCGGTCCGGATCCGCGCGGAGAACCGGGCGCTGGCCGGCATCGGCGCGGCGCCGAAAGGCTGAAGGCGGCGATGCAGGCGCGGGCGGGGATGACGGTCTGGATCGGCTTCTGCGCCATGTGCGTGGGCATGTTCATGGCGATCCTGGACATCCAGGTCGTCGCCACGTCGCTGCCCACCATCCAGGCAGCGCTTCAGATCGCGCCCGACCAGATGAGCTGGGTGCAGACCGCCTACCTGATCGCCGAGATCATCGCGATCCCCCTCACCGGCCTGCTCACCCGAGTGCTGACCATGCGCTGGCTGTTCGTCGCGGCGGTCAGCGTGTTCACGCTCGCCTCGGCCGGCTGCGCCGCCAGCGGCAGCTTCCCCGAGCTGATCGGCTGGCGGATCCTTCAGGGCTTTTCCGGGGGCACGCTGATCCCGGCCGTCTTCTCCGCCGTCTTCCTGCTGTTTCCCGAACGCCGCCAGGGGCTGGCGACGACGATTGCCGGCGTGCTGGCCGTGCTCGCCCCCACCGTCGGCCCGGTGGTCGGCGGCTGGATCACCTCGACGTACTCCTGGCACTGGCTGTTTCTAATCAACGTCGTCCCCGGCATCGTCTGTGCGGCGACGGCGGTGTGGCTGCTGCCGCGCGACGAGGCCCGTCTCTCCGAGGTGCGGCGGCTCGACGTGGCGTCGCTGGTTATGATGGCCGTAGCCCTCGCCGCGTTGGAGATCGGCCTGAAGGAGGCGCCGCAGCGCGGCTGGATGTCCGGGCTGGTGATCGCCCTGCTGGCGCTGTCGCTGGCATGCGCCGCCGGGTTCGTGCGCCGGACCCTCGGCGCGCGCCATCCGGTGGTCGAGCTGCGCAATTTCTCCGACAGGAACTTTGCGATCGGCTGCGTGCTCTCCTTCGTCCTGGGCATCGGCCTGTTCGGCTCGGTCTATCTGATGCCGGTGTTCCTGGCCTTCGTGCGCGAGCACGATGCGCTGGAGATCGGGCGGATCATGCTGGTCACCGGCGTCGCGCAGCTGATCATGGCGCCGATCGCGGTCGCGCTGGAGCCGCGCTTCGATCCGCGTCTGCTGACGGCGCTCGGCTTCGCCGCCTTCGCGGCCGGCCTGGGCATGAGCGCGTTCGACACCCCGGCCACCGATTTCGACGGCATGTTCTGGCCGCAGGCGGTGCGGGGGCTGGCCATCATGTTCTGCCTGCTGCCGCCGACCCGGCTGGCGCTGGGGCATCTCGATGCGGCGCGCGTGCCCGACGCGAGCGGGCTGTTCAATCTGATGCGCAACCTCGGCGGCGCCATCGGCCTGGCGCTGATCGACACGGTCATCTACGAGCGGGCGCCGGTGCACGCCGAGGCGATCCAGGACGCGCTTGCCGCCGGCGACGCGCAGATGGCGACGTTCGTCGGCATTCCGCTGAATCTCTTCCAGGCGCAGGCCGGCGCTGTGCCGGACTCGGAGACGGCGGCGATGCTGGCTCCGCTGGTGGAAAAGGCCGCCCTCACCTGGGCCATCGACGAGGCCTGGGGCCTCATCGCCCTGCTGACGCTGGCGGCGCTCGCCTGCGTGGCGCTGGTGAAGACACCGCGCCAGCCGGGGGGCGGTGCGACGGCCGCCTGACCGGCAGCGCACCCTGTCATGCGACATGGCGGCGAGCTGTGCTAATCTTGCCTCCGGCCTGTGGCCATCGGGTCGACCCGGGTGGAGACGCAAGATGACCGAAGCGAAGGCGGCGATCGCCAAGACGATCCTGGATCATTCCTTTTCGCTCGAGGGGCTCGATCCCGGCCTCGCCTCCGGCCTGGCCGCGGTGGCGCGCACGGTGAAGCTCGACCCGGGCCGGACGCTGTTTCGCGCCGGCGACCCGGGCAACGGCTTCTACGCGGTCCTCGACGGATCGCTGAAGGTGTGCGTGACCTCGTGCTCCGGGTCGGAACAGCTGCTCGCCATGCTGGGCGTGGGCGCGATGGTCGGAGAGCTGTCGATCTTCGACGGCCGGCCGCGCTCGGCGACGGTGATCGCCGTCAAGCAGGCCCGGCTCGCCTTCGTCGAGCGCTCCGCCTTCGAGCGCTTTGCCGACGACAATCCCGCCGTCTATCGCCACATGCTGCAGATCGTCGGCCAGCGGCTGCGCCAGTCCAACGACGCACTGGCGGCGCGCTCGTTCCTGCCGCTGCCGGGGCGCGTCGCCCAGACGCTGCTGCAGTTGGCGGCGAGCTTCGGCCGGCCGGTGGACAGCGACCGCCTGCTCATCCACTACAAGATCAGCCAGTCCGACATCGCCTCGATGGCCGGCGGCGCGCGCGAGAACGTCAGCCGCGTCCTCAACGACTGGAAGCGCGTCGGCACCATCAGCCGCATCTCCGGCTATTACTGCATCGAGGACAAGGGCACGCTGGAGGCGGCGGCGACTTTGTAGGGTCCCTCGCGCCGAGTTCGCTTCGCTCACCGGCTGCGCGGGCGCGCCCTGACCGGGCGACGCACGGTCGCGCGCTGGGGGGATCGATCCGGGGAGGCTGTACCGGGTCGGGTGCGAAGCACCGGCCAAATTCTCCTCAACCCTTCGGCAGCAGGGCCTCCAGCGTCTCGATGCGGTCGGCCTCGCCCGGCGGCTTGTCCCAGCGCAGGCGGGCGACGCGGGGAAAGCGCATGGCGACGCCGGACTTGTGGCGGGGCGACCGGTTGAGGCCCTCGAAGGCGATTTCCAGCACCAGCCCGTCGGTGGCGTCGTGGACGACCTCGCGCACCGGACCGAAGCGGTTTAGCGTGTTCTTGCGCACGAAGGCGTCGATCTTCTTCAGCTCCGCGTCGGTGAAACCGAAATAGGCCTTGCCGACCGGCACCAGCTCCTCGCCGCCCTCTTCGCTCTGGCGCCAGACCCCGAACGTGTAGTCGGAATAGAACGACGAGCGCTTGCCGTGTCCGCGCTGGGCGTACATCAGCACCGCGTCCACGGTGAACGGATCGCGCTTCCACTTGAACCACAGGCCCTTCGGTCGGCCGGGCACGTAGGGACTGTCGGCGCGCTTGATCATCACGCCCTCCACCGCATCCGCATCGGCGCCCGCCCCCGCTCCGGCCGGATCGGCGCGGGCGGCGGCGACGTCCTCCCAGAGGCGGAAGGGAACCAGCGGCGACAGGTCGATGCGCGGATCGGGCCGGGCGGCCACGAACGCCTCCAGACGCCTGCGGCGCTCGGCGAAGGGGAGCGGCCGCAGGTCCTCGCCGTCCAGCGTCAGCAGATCGTAGAGGCGGATGCGGGGCGGGAACTGCGCCTGCATCTTCGGCGTCACGGCCTTCCGGTTGAGGCGCTGCTGGAGCACGTTGAACGGCTCGACCGCACCTTCGCGCACGATCAGCAGTTCGCCGTCCACCGCGCCGTCGAAGTCGAGCGCCTCGAGGAGATCCGGGAAGGCGGGGGAAATGTCCTCGCCGGTCCGCGAAAACAGCCGGGCGACCCGCCGTCCGTCGGCGTCGAGCCCGGATGCCGCCTGGACGCGGATGCCGTCCCACTTCCACTCGACCATGAAGGCTGCCGGGTCGAGGCCGGCGAAATCGGCCTGTTCGATCGGGTGGGAGAGCATGGCGGGCCGGAAGGGGGCGGGATCGTCGAATTCTGGCGGTGGGGCACGGCCTTCCAGCCAGGCGAAGAGCGGTTCGTAGGGGGCGGCGAGGCCATGCCAGACCTCCTCGACCTGGTTGGGTTCGACGCCGCCGAGCCCGGCCACGGCGGTCTTGGCAAGGCGGGCGGAGACGCCGACGCGCAGGCCGCCGGTGATCAGCTTCAGGAGCGCCCAGCGACCGATCTCGTCGAGGCCGTCGAGCCAGCGGGCAAGCTGGCCGGGGAGGTCGGCCTTCGACAGCGTCGTGAGCGCGGCGACGACGTCCGACAGTGCCGGCGGGGCGGGGTGGCCGCCGTCGGGGGCGGGGCGGGCCGGCCACATCAGTGCCGCCGTCTCCGACAGGTCGCCGACATAGTCGTAGGAGAGCGCGAACAGCACCGGGTCGGTCCGTTCGGCAAGGAGCGCGCGGATGAGGCCGGCCTTGGCGTGGCGAAAGCTGAGGGCACCGGTGAGGGCCGCCAGCGCGAAGCCGCGCTCGGGATCCGGCGCGGCCCGGAAATAGGCCTCCATCAGCCGCAGCTTGCCGAGGCGGCGCGGCTCGTAGGAGAGGCGGTCGAGGAGGTGGGCGAAGGCCTGCATGACCTGATCCTAACGCATGGGATCGATCTTCGGATCACCCGGCGGCCTTCGAGGCGGAGGCGACAGCGGGGATGACCGGGATGACGCGCCGACATGGGCGGGAAGCGGGCAGGGTGACATGGCCCTCTTCTCGTCCGGCCTGTCTCAGAGACGCGTGCAGATCCAGGCGCCCCAGAACAGGCTGGCGAAGAACCGCTTCGGGGTGCCGAATCCGGCATCCGCCAGCAGTGCTTCCACGGCCTCGTCCGAGGCCGGTGGATCCGCTCCCTGCAGGATCTTGCCGAGCTTGACCGCGATCTCGTCCTCGGACGCGCCGGTCAGGCGCCAGCGGTTGCCCCACGCGGCCATCAGCAGCGGTTCGGCGGCGTACGCCCGGCAGTTACCGGCGAGGATCAGCGGCGCGCCGGGCGTGAGGCGATCGGCAATGTCCCGCAGGATCGCCGCCTTGGCGGCGTCGCCGGGCAGGTGATGCAGCACGCCGATCAGGGTGGCGGCGTCGAACGTGCGGCCGGCTGGCAGGTCCGCAACGGCCCCGAGCACCGCTTCGGTCCGGTCGGACAGGCCGGCCCCGGCGATGCGCCCCTCGGCCAGGTCGAGCATCGGCGCCGACGGATCGACGACCACGAACGTCCAGTCCGGTTCGAGGCGGCCGGCCGCCAGCACTTCGCTGCCGGTTCCGCCGCCGCCGGCGACCAGGATCCGGGCGCGAGAGCCGGCTCCCAGCGTGGCCGCCAGCATGCAGGACGACAGCTCGTGGCAGGCGTCGTATCCCGCCAGCCCGATGCGGCTCTGGCGTTCGTATTCCGCGGTGCGGGTCGGATCGAACTTGGCGGCGCTGTCGGCGGTCATGGCAGGCTTTCATCGAGTGGGGCCGGTGCGGTCCGCGGTCGTGCGCGAGGCCAGTCTGGCAGAGCGACCTGTCTTTTCAGATCGGGGCGTCGGCGACAAGTGACACCGCGACGGCGCGCCGCCTTGGCAGGGGCCTGCCCATTGGGCAAGGGTGGGCGCCGGTGCCGCACATGGCCGGCGGCCGCAGACAGCGAGGATTGCCCCATGCGCACCTGGATCGTCATCGGCGCCCTCAACGCCTTCGTCGCCGTGGCGCTCGGCGCGTTCGCCGCGCACGGGCTGAGGGGAAGCGTTCCCGAGGCGGACCTGGCGATCTTCCAGACCGGCGCGCACTACCATATCGTCCATTCCCTCGCGCTGGTCGCGGTCGGGCTGCTCGCCGCCCACCGGGCGTCGTGGCGGATCACGGCCGCGGGCGGGCTGTTCTTCGCCGGCTCGATCCTGTTTTCCGGCAGCCTGTATTATCTCGGCATCACCGGCAGCCGTGCGCTGGTGATGGTGACGCCGGTGGGCGGCCTCGCCTTCCTGCTCGGCTGGCTGATGGTGGCGCTGGCGGCCCTCGGCCTGCGCCCCGGCGGGCCCCGGGATCGCGACTGGACGTGACCGATCGGCGCATCCCGAAGCGCGATGCCGCTGCGGGACTGGTCCCTGCCTTCCTCGTTTCCCTCCAGCTCAGGCGGCCGCCTCGTCCTCCTCGCCGTAGCCGACGAGGCGGAGCGGCCTGGCCCGGATCTGGCGGGTCTCGCACCAGTGGACGAGCGCGTCCTCCTGGCCGTGGGTGACCCACACCTCGCTGGCGCCCGTCTCCACGATGGTGGTGCAGAGATCCTCCCAATCGCCATGGTCGGAGATGACCAGCGGCAGCTCGACGCCGCGCTGGCGGGCCCGGGCCCGAACCCGCATCCAGCCCGAGGCGAAGGCGGTCACCGGGTCGCCGAAGCGGCGCGACCACAGGTCGGCAAGCGCCCCCGGCGGACACAGCACGATCTCGCCGCCGAGTGCTGCGCGGTCCACGTCCTTCACCGGCGCGAGATCCCCGAGCGGAACGCCAAGGGACTCGTAGAGGGCGCAGAGCTTTTCCATTGCGCCGTGCAGATAGATGGTTCGGTGATGGCCGGCCGCGCGCAGCAGCGCGATCACCCGCTGGGCCTTGCCGAGGGAATAGGCGCCGACGAGGTGGGCGCGCTCGGGGAACAGGTTCAGGGAGGCGAGCAGCCTGGCGATCTCGCCGCCGGCGTCGGGATGACGGAACACCGGCAGCGCGAAGGTCGCCTCGGTGACGAACAGGTCGCACCCGACGGGTACGAAGGGCGCGCAGGTGGGGTCGTCCTGGCGCTTGTAGTCGCCGGAGACGACGGCACGTCCGTCGACCGTCTCGATCAGCACCTGGGCGGAGCCGATGACGTGGCCGGCGGGATGCAGGCTGAAGCGGTACGGGCCGAGCGCGACGGTGTCGCCATAGGGCAGCGGGCGGGGATCCTCGGCGAACGCCTCGCCGTAGCGGGCCGCCATCACCGCGAGCGTCTCCGGCGTGGCGTAAACGGTGCCGTGGCCGGCGCGGGCGTGGTCTGCGTGGCCATGGGTGATGATGGCGGTTTCGACCGGACGGACGGGGTCGATGAAAAGGCCTGCGGCCGCAACCGCAAGGCCCTCGGCCTGCGGCCGCAGATGCATGTCCCAAGCCATGCAATCCTCCACTACTCTCGCCTGCGCTCGCCAGCCGCGGAAGCAATCTCGAGCCGGTGGATGCGAGGGTTGCATGCTCGGCGAAGTGTCGTTGCCGCTTGCGGCGCGCGATAAAATATAATTGCTTTTGCGTGCAGTCTGATTGTGGAACAATCTCCAGTTATGGCGTTTGCTCCGGTCTGAGGAGAGGATCCAACCAGGCGAGTACGGCACATGCTATCAAAAGAAATCGACAGCGACTGCTGGTCGGGCCCCAATTTGATCATGGCATTCCAGCCGATCATCGACTTCTCGACAAGGGAAGTGTTTGGCTACGAGGCGCTGGTGCGCGGTGCCGGCGGCGAAGGGGCGGGAGAGGTGCTCTCCCATGTAACGCCGGCCAACCGCGTCGCGTTCGAGATGGCCTGCCATATGGCGGCGATCGAAACGGCGCGGCGTCTTCACATCAATCCCAACCACTATCTCTCGATCAATTTCCTCCCGAGCGCGCTGAGCAGCGTCGACAACACGGTTGGCCACACCCTCAGTGCCGCAGCCATCGCCAACATCGGCGCGCAGCAGCTCATCGTTGAGGTCACCGAAGCCGAGCCGGTGGAGGATCCGATCAAGATTTCCCGGCTGTTCGCGGACTACCGCCGGCGTGGCCTGAAGACGGCGATCGACGATTTCGGGGTCGGCTATGCGGGGCTGGGCCTGCTTGCCGATTTCCAGCCGGACTTCATCAAGATCGCCATGCCGTTGGTGCGCGACGTAGACGAAAGCCCGGCGCGGGCCGCGATCACCCGGGCGATCCTGCAGGCAGCACGGGACCTGTCGATCGACGTCATCGCGGAAGGAGTGGAATCCCAGCGCGAGGTGGGAGCGCTGCGTGCGCTCGGCGTCAACCTGTTCCAGGGATTCCTGTTTGCCCGGCCGTCGGCGGACGTTCTCATCCCCCGCGCCGATATCCGCTTTTCCGAGCCGCCGCCGACCGCCCTTCCCCTGGCGCGCTCGGTTGCGCTGGTGCGGAGCGGCGCCAGTGCGAACACCGGCTCGTTCGCCAACAAGCAAACAGCTTCTCCTCTCCGGCAATAATCTTCTCTGCCTCCTGCCATTCAGGCGTGGTAGCACGGGTCGCAAAGGAAGACGCCCGACGGAGGAGAGGACATGGCCGAGAGCAACACCGCCGCAGTCGACGCGCCGGACAATGTCGTGGTGACCGGGTCGCTCGGCCCGCGCTTCGAGGAAGTGCTGACGCCGGAAGCGCTGGCCTTCCTGGCCGACCTTCACCGCAGCTTCGACCACACCCGCCGCGATCTTCTGGAGGCGCGGGCCGTGCGCCAGCGCGAATTCGATGCGGGCACGCTGCCGGACTTCCTGCCCGAGACCAGGGAGATCCGAGACGGCGCCTGGCGGATCACCAGCATTCCGGACGATCTCAGGGATCGGCGGGTGGAGATCACCGGGCCGGTCGACCGCAAGATGGTCATCAATGCGCTGAACTCCGGCGCAAAGGTGTTCATGGCCGACTTCGAGGACGCGACGTCGCCGACCTGGGCGAACGCGATCGAGGGCCAGATCAACATGATCGACCGCTGGGCCGACCGGATCGACTTCACCGACGAGACCAGCGGCAAGCGCTACGCCATCGGCCCCAACCCGGCGGTGCTGTTGGTGCGGCCGCGCGGCTGGCACCTGCCGGAGGTCCACATCGAGGTCGACGGCCGCCCGATGTCCGGCGCGCTGGTCGATTTCGGCCTCTACGTCTTCCACAATGCCAAGACGATGATCGCCCGGGGAACGGGGCCGTATTTCTATCTGCCGAAGCTGGAGAGCCACAAGGAAGCCCGGCTCTGGAACGACGTCTTCGTGCACGCCCAGAACGCCCTCGACATCCCGGTCGGCACCATCAAGGTGACGGTGCTGATCGAGACGCTGCCGGCGGCGTTCGAGATGGACGAGATCCTGTACGAGCTGCGCGATCACATCGTCGGCTGCAACGCCGGCCGCTGGGACTACATCTTCTCGTTCATCAAGACGCTCCGCCGGAACCAGGGCTACGTCCTGCCGGATCGCAGCCAGGTGGTGATGGGCAAGGCTTTCCTGCGCGCCTATTCGCTGCTGCTGATCAAGACCTGCCACAAGCGCGGCGCGTTCGCGATGGGCGGCATGGCCGCGCAGATCCCGAACCGCCGCGATCCGGAGGCGAACGAGGCGGCGCTGGCCAAGGTGCGTGCGGACAAGGAGCGCGAGGCCGGCGACGGCCATGACGGCACCTGGGTCGCGCACCCGGATCTCGTGCCGGTGGCGATGGAGGTGTTCGACCGCCTGATGCCCGAGCCGAACCAGATCGGACGCCAGCGCGACGACGTCATGGTCGGACAGCGCGAACTGCTGGAGGTCCATCCCGGCAACAAGACCGAGGCTGGCCTGCGCGACAACATCCGCGTCGGCGTCCAGTACATCGAGGCGTGGCTTCGCGGCAAAGGGGCCGTGCCGCTCTACAATCTGATGGAGGACGCTGCGACGGCGGAGATCTCACGATCGCAGATCTGGCAGTGGCTGACGTTTGGTGCCCAGCTCGACGACGGCCAGACGGTCACCGCACCGCTGTTCGCCAAGCTGCTCGACGAGGAGATGGCAGGGGTGCGGGCCGAGATCGGCGCAGAGGCCTACGATGCGGGCCGCTTCCCCGAGGCGATCGAGCTGTTCCGGACGCTGTCCACTGCCGACGACCTGGTGCCGTTCCTGACGCTGCCCGCCTACGAGCTCATTGCCTGAAGAACGGCCTGAGGAACAGGGGCCGGGCGCACGGCGCCGGCCCCAGGACGTTCGGCCATCCGCGCACGGGCGGATGGCTGCCGCGCGCGCAGTGGTCAGTCGTGGTTTTCGTTTTCCGTGGCGATGTCGCCGATGGTGGCCTTGCAGCGCTCCGACACCTGGTCGACGTTCTGCTCCAGGCACAGCTGGACCTCGATCGGCGGCACATTGCTGCACAGGCGCTCGGCGTCTTCGCGGCAGGCGGCGCGCGCTTCCTGCACTTCCGGACCGGATTGCGCGAAGGCGGCGCCAGCCATGAAGCAGGTGACGAGGCCTGCGGCCAAAACGGTTCTGATCATCCGAAGCCTCCCGAGACTGCGACCTGCCCCCCGGGGCCCGGCCAGACGTGAAAACGGCGCCGGCTGGCCCGGCGCCATTTTCTACACTGAGGGCGAGCCTGCCCGAATGCAAACCCTATGTGGGGTTGCGCGCAAGCCTCCCGCCCCGGGGTCGCCCGCCCCAGCCGAGGCCCGCCGCTCAGTCGTGGTTCTGGTCTTCCTCGCGGACGTCCTTCACGGTCGTCTTGCAGCCTTCCGAGACCTGATCGATGTTCTGCTGAAGGCACTCGGCCGCCTCGATCGGCTCGACATTGCTGCACAGGCGCTGGATGTCCTCGCGGCACGCGGCGCGCATGTCCTCGAATTCCGGACCTGACTGGGCGAAGACGGCACCGGCAGTGAAGCAGGTGACAAGGCCTGCGGCCAAAACGGTTCTGATCATCTGAGACCTCCCACACATCGGCCGGCCTTCCGAGCCGGCACGGAACAGAAAAACGGCGCCGGTGGTTCCGGCGCCGTCGTCTACCCTGAGCGCGCTCCGCGCGCGATGCAAACCCAATGTTGGGCAGCACGAACACCAATGTGTGGTCGCGCAACCCGTAGGGTGCAGGCGGTCAGTCGTGGCCTTTGCTCTGATCGCTCACCGACTGGACCGCTTCCTTGCACGCCGCAGACACCTGGCCGACGCGCTCCCGCAGGCAGGCGGACACGCTGTCGTCGTTTGACTTCGCGTCACCACACAGGGTGGCGATGTCGCTGTTGCAGGCCGACCGGATCTGCTGCATCTGCGGGCCGGACTGGGCCAGGGCGGGTCCGGCGAAGAGGGCGGCCGCGAGGCCGGCGGTGGCGATAACTCGGATCATCGAACAACTCCCTTGGGTTCTTGTTTCCATCCGTCGACCCATCCCCACGGCCTGCGCGGCCGTGGCTTCGGCGAAGGACCTTCAGCGCCCCATTCCCACGATCCCTGAACTGAGAACGCGGCGTTTTGTTCGATCGCCCGGTCGAAAAGACGGAATCCCGGCAGTTCCAGCACTTTGAGCGGCACCAGGTCTGGCACAAACGAAAAACGGCGGGCCAAGGCCCGCCGTTTGGAAACATGCGACGTGAGGATCACATCAGGCGAGGAAGATCACCTTGATGATCTCGTAGGAGCGCGCACCGCCGGGAGCGGCGACTTCGACGGTATCACCCACGGTCTTGCCGATCAGCGCGCGGGCGATCGGCGACGAGATCGACACCTTGCCCGCCTTGGCGTCGGCCTCGACGTCGCCGACGATCTTGTAGGTCTTCTCTTCGTCGGTGTCCTCGTCGACGAGCGTCACCGTCGCGCCGAACTTGACGGAATCGCCGGACAGCTTGGCAACGTCGATCACCTCGGCGCGCGACATCTGGTCCTCGATCTCGAGAACCCGGCCCTCGTTGTGGCTCTGCGCCTCTTTGGCCGCGTGGTACTCGGCATTCTCCGAAAGGTCACCATGGGCGCGCGCCTCGGATATTGCCTGAATGATTCGCGGGCGCTCCACGGAGGTCCGACGCTTCAGCTCGACTTCGAGCGCAGCGTAGCCTTCCGGGGTCATCGGTACCTTTTCCATCGGGACGAAATCCCTTTCCGTTAGTCCGGGCCAGTGTCCGGACGAGACCACACATGCACACACCAATGCCGCGCGTGGCGGCGGATCTCCCGCCGGCCGCGCCGGTGCTGGCTTTTACTCAGCCGGAGCGAAATAGGATTGCAGCGGCCGCACCTCAAGAACGCCGGTGCTGTAGGCCTCGATCCCCTTGGCCGCAGCTATGGCGCCTGCGACGGTCGTGTAGTAGGGCACCTTCTGTATCAACGCGGCGCGCCTCAACGACCTGCTGTCGGCGAGCGCCTGGGCGCCTTCCGTCGTGTTGAAGACCAGCTGCACCTCTCCATTCTTGATAGCATCGACGATGTGCGGTCGACCTTCAAGCACCTTGTTGATCTTGCGGGCGGGAATTCCCTCCTCGGCGAGATAGCGCTGGGTGCCGGAAGTTGCGATCACCTCGAAGCCCAAACGCACAAGGGTCCGAACGGTTTCAAGGATCTTCGGCTTGTCGGCGTCGCGGACCGAGATGAACACGGTCCCGCTGGTGGGCACGCGGGTGCCGCCGCCGAGCTGCGACTTGGCGAAGGCGGTGGCGAACGCACGGTCGAGGCCCATGACCTCACCGGTCGAGCGCATCTCCGGGCCGAGCACGGTGTCGACGCCCGGGAAGCGGGCGAACGGGAACACGGCTTCCTTGACGGCGACGTGATCGAGCTGGCGGCGCTTCAGCCCGAACGTGGCGAGCTTCTCGCCGGCCATCACGCGGGCGGCGATCTTGGCGATCTGGATGCCGATGGTCTTGGCGACGAACGGCACCGTGCGCGAGGCCCGGGGGTTCACCTCGAGAACGTAGATCTCCCCCTCGCGGATGGCGAACTGGACGTTCATCAGGCCGACGACGTGGAGCCCGCGGGCGAGCTTGCGGGTCTGCTCCTCGAGCGCCTCGATGGCGGCGTCGGAGAGCGAGTGGGCCGGCAGCGAACAGGCGGAGTCGCCGGAGTGGATGCCGGCTTCCTCGATGTGCTCCATGATGCCGCACACGAAGACGTCGGTGCCGTCGGAGATGGCGTCCACGTCGACCTCGATGGCGTCGGCGAGGTAGCCGTCGATCAGCACCGGGCTGGTGCCGGAGACGACGACGGCCTGGGTGACGTAACGCTCGAACTGGCTCTCGTCGCGCACGATCTCCATGGCCCGTCCGCCGAGCACGTAGGACGGCCGGACGACGACGGGGAAGCCGATCTCGGCGACGATGGCGCGGGCCTGCTCCAGCGAGCGGGCGATGCCGTTCTTCGGCTGCTTGAGATCGAGGTCGACCAGCAGCCGCTGGAAGCGGTCGCGGTCTTCGGCCAGGTCGATCTTGTCCGGGTCGGTGCCGAGAATCGGGATGCCGGCGTCCTTGAGGCCCTGGGCGAGCTTGAGCGGCGTCTGGCCGCCATACTGCACGATCACGCCGTGCAGGCGCCCTTTGGCCATCTCGGTCTCCAGGACGGCGAGGACGTCCTCGACCGTGAGCGGCTCGAAGTAGAGCCGATCGGAGGTGTCGTAGTCGGTCGACACCGTTTCCGGGTTGCAGTTGACCATGATGGCTTCGTAGCCCGCCTCGCGCAACGCGAACGCGGCGTGGCAGCAGCAGTAGTCGAACTCGATGCCCTGGCCGATCCGGTTGGGCCCGCCGCCCAGGATCACGACCTTGTCACGGTCCGTCGGACGCGCCTCGTCGCTCTCCATGCCGGGGGTCGCCGGCTCGTAGGTGGAGTACATGTAGGCCGTCGGGGCAGCGAACTCCGCCGCGCAGGTGTCGATGCGCTTGAACATCGGCCGAACGTCGAGGGAGACCCGAAGCGCCCGCACCGCATCCTCGGTGAGGCCGGCGAGAGTGGCGAGCCGGGCGTCGGAAAACCCCATCGCCTTGAGGTCGCGCAGCACGGCGGCAGTCTTCGGCAGGCCGTGCCGGCGCACCTTTTCCTCGACCTCGATGATCTCGGCGATCTGTTCGATGAACCAGGGGTCGATCTTGCAGGATTCGTGGACCTGGTCGGGCTCGAAGCCGAGACGCAGGGCCTGGGCGACCTTCAGGAGCCGGTCCGGTGTGGGCGTGCCGAGGGCGGCGCGGATGGCGTTCTTGTCGTCGCCGACACCGAGGCCCTCGATCTCGACCTCGTCGAGACCGGTGAGATCGGTCTCCAGGCCGCGGAGCGCCTTCTGCAGCGATTCGGCAAAGGTGCGGCCGATCGCCATGACCTCTCCGACCGACTTCATCGAGGTGGTCAGGATCGGGCTGGCGCCCGGGAACTTCTCGAAGGCGAAGCGGGGGATCTTGGTGACGACGTAATCGATCGTCGGCTCGAAGGAGGCCGGCGTGGCGCCACCGGTGATGTCGTTCTCCAGCTCGTCGAGGGTGTAGCCGACGGCGAGTTTGGCGGCGACCTTGGCGATCGGGAAGCCGGTCGCCTTGGAGGCGAGCGCGGACGAGCGCGACACCCGCGGGTTCATCTCGATGACCACCATGCGCCCGTCTTCCGGGTTGATGGCGAACTGGACGTTGGAGCCGCCGGTCTCGACGCCGATCTCGCGCAAGACCGCGATCGAGGCGTCGCGCATGCGCTGGTATTCCTTGTCCGTCAGCGTCAGCGCAGGGGCAACCGTGATCGAATCGCCCGTGTGGACGCCCATCGGATCGATGTTCTCGATCGAGCAGATGATGATGCAGTTGTCGTCCCGGTCGCGGACGACTTCCATCTCGTACTCTTTCCAGCCGAGAACGGATTCCTCGATCAGCACCTCGTTGGTGGGCGAGGCGTCGACACCGCGCTCGACGATCTCGAGGAATTCCTCGCGGTTGTAGGCGATGCCGCCGCCGGTCCCGCCCATGGTGAACGAGGGCCGGATGATCGCAGGCAGGCCGATGTCGTCCAGCGCAGCCAGCGCTTCCGACAGCGAATGGGCGAGCTTGGAGCGGGGGCTCTCGAGACCGATCTCGGTCATCGCCTCGCGGAAGAGCTCGCGGTCCTCGGCCTTGTCGATGGCCTCGGCCGTGGCCCCGATCATCTCGACGCCGTACTTTTCGAGGACCCCCAGCTTGCGCAGCGACAGGGCGCAGTTGAGGGCCGTCTGACCGCCCATGGTCGGCAGGAGCGCGTCCGGGCGCTCCTTCTCGATCACCTTGGCCACCAGCTCCGGCGTGATCGGCTCGATGTAGGTCGCATCGGCCAGCTCGGGATCGGTCATGATGGTCGCCGGATTGGAGTTGACCAGAACGATCCGGTACCCCTCCTCCTTCAGCGCCTTGACCGCCTGTGCGCCGGAATAGTCGAATTCGCATGCCTGGCCGATAATGATCGGCCCGGCTCCGATGATCAGGATGGTCTTGATGTCTGTTCTTTTCGGCATCCGGGCTCGCAGGCCGACCGCCGGAGGCCGACGGGCGGTCCGGGGGTCGATCGATCGCGGGAATTGTGTGAGGGGCGGGTGAAATGCCCCGACGAGGATCGATCCGCCCCCGCTAACGCACCGCGCCGGTCTGTCGAGCGTTCCGGCGGGTTCCGGATCCGACCCAAAAGCTCGCGGGCTTATAGAAGACTTCGCGTGGGCAGGGAAGGCCTGAGACGCGCTTGAGGCGTGGTTACTCGCCGGCGGCGACGTTGGCGGGGGTATCCGCCGCCTCGATCGGTGCGGTTTCGGCCGACAGGGCGGGTCCGGCTGCGGTCTTCTCGCCGTCGAAGTCGAGGACGCCATGCGACAGCGCATAGCAGGCGAGGCGGACCGTCTTCGGGATGCGGACGGCCTTCCCGTCGCGGTTGCCCTTCTCGTAGTACTGGATCATCCGCTTCTTGAGGCCAAGCTGATCGGCGGCTTCCTTCTGCTTGAGGCCCAGGGATTTTCGCCATGTACGGAATTGCTCCGGGCCCATGTCGAAGGCCTCGTCAATGCTTTTCGTCTTCAGGTCGGTCACCGGAATCGCTCCTTGGGACAACGCCTTGAGGTTGGTCTGCGGCCAAAACGCCCAGCGCAGACGGTCTGTCTCCATCCGGGCGGGCGCACTTAGTGCAGAAATCCGGATAGCTCTCCGACCGCAATTACGCAAGCTCGAAGCGACCACGGAAGGCCGTCTCGCCACGATTCCTTCTGTCGCAAGTCCGTGAAGAAACTATGGTGTCGACCACGCGCACGCGGACGGACCCATTTTCAATCCTTTCGCCGCAAGAGGTCCTCTTCGCCGGAGGCCGGCGGCGGAACCCCGGTTGAAGCCGCGCGTTCGGTGAGGGAACAGGGAGAGCGGGATGCGGTGGCGGGGCAGGCGGGAAAGCACGAATGTCGAAGACCGTCGGGGCAGCGGAGCCTCGTACGGACGTGGCGGTTTCCGGATCCCCCCGATGGGTGGCAGGCGCGGCGGCGGCGGTCGCCTGAGCGGCGGCAGCATCGGGCTCCTCGTGGTGTTCGTGCTGGTCATGTGGGCCCTCGGCGTCAATCCGCTGGAGCTGTTGCAGGGATCGATGGGCCAGGACGGGGCGCGGCAGTTGCCCAGCCCGTCCGCCACCACGCAGACCGCCGATAGCGGCACCTCGGACGAGATGAAGCGGTTCGTGTCGGTGGTGCTGGCCGACACGGAGGACGTGTGGTCGACCAAGTTCGAAGAGAACGGCGAGCGCTATGTGGAGCCGACGCTGGTGTTGTTCACCGACCGGGTCCAGTCGGCCTGCGGGCTGGCGGGGGCGGCGAGCGGACCGTTCTACTGCCCCGGTGACCAGAAGCTCTACATCGACCTCGGTTTCTACAAGCAGCTCGCCGATCGTTTCGGGGCGCCGGGCGATTTCGCCGAAGCCTACGTGATCGCCCACGAGGTCGGCCATCACGTGCAGAACCTGCTCGGCATTCTGCCGAAATTCCACGAACTCCAGCAGAACATGAGCAAGCGCGAGGCCAACGCCATGTCGGTGCGGGTGGAACTGCAGGCCGACTGTTTCGCCGGCGTCTGGGCGCACTACGAACGGGAAAAGGGCCTGCTGGAGGCGGGCGACACCGAGGAGGCGCTGACCGCGGCGGCAGCCGTCGGTGACGACGCGATCCAGCGGGCGACCCAGGGCCAGGTCGTGCCCGACAGCTTCAATCATGGCACGTCGGAGCAACGTCAGAAGTGGTTCCAGACCGGCCTCGACAGCGGCGAGGTCAGTGCCTGCGATACCTTCTCGCCCCAGGAGCCCTGAATGGCGGGGCACTGGCCCAGCGGCGTCGAGCAAGCGCGGACAGTGGCGCAGCGCCGGCGCGCCGTCGCGAAGGTCAGTGCTGCTTTGAAATCATCAGCATGAAGGGGATCTCGCCGCCCTTTTCGAGAATCATCGAACCCATCGCCGTGATGACGCCGATGCTGCGATTCTTCATCGCGGCGTTGAGTTCGTAGTCGATGTGTTCCTTGGGCAGCAGTTCGCGGTCGACGATCTCCATGAAGTGACGGACGATACGGACCGGGGTCCGGTCGAGAAGATCGTCGGGACCCTCGAAATCGTACCGGTTGTCGCTCCCGGTCTCCGCATCGATCATGTTGGCGGTGAAAGTGGCCATTGCGCCCTCAATCCGTTGCCGAACCCGACTTACGCAGAGCGCCCGTCGGCGGGGCGGCGACGCGATGAAGATCCGTCGCCGGGCGCGCATGCGCCCGGCCCGACACTCCAAAGCGGCCGCTTAGCAGACCACTATAACGCTTCGATGACCGGTCAGCCGCGCTCGTCGACGAGCGGATCGCCCTTGCGGGCGCGGATGTGATTGACGAAGCGCTTGAAGAGATAGTGGCTGTCCTGGGGGCCGGGGGACGCCTCCGGATGATACTGCACGGAGAAGACCGGACGGTCCTTGAGGCGGATGCCGCAGTTGGATCCGTCGAACAGCGAGATGTGGGTCTGCTCGACGGTGTCCGGCAGGCTTTCCGCATCGACGGCGAACCCGTGGTTCATCGAGGTGATCTCGACCTTGCCGGTGGTGTGGTCCTTCACCGGGTGGTTAGCGCCGTGATGCCCCTGGTGCATCTTCGACGTCTTGCCGCCCAGCGCGAGGCCGAGAAGCTGGTGGCCGAGACAGATGCCGAACACCGGCACGTCCTTGTCGATGAGCGTCTTGAGGGTCGGCAGGGTGAACTCGCCCGTCGCGGCGGGATCGCCGGGACCGTTCGACAGGAACACGCCGTCCGGCTCGAAAGCGAGGATGTCCTCGGCGGTTGCCGTGGCCGGCACCACCGTCACCTTGCAGCCTTCGTTGGCCAGCAGTCGGAGGATGGTGCGCTTGATGCCGTAGTCGATGGCGACGACGTGATAGCGCGGCTCGGTCTGGCGGCCGTAGGCGTTGGTGGTGAAGTCCCAGATCGTCTCGTCCCAGACGAACGTCTGACCGCCGGTGACCTCGCGGGTCAGGTCCATGCCTTCCAGGCCCGGCCAGTCGCGCGCCTCGGCCGCCAGCGCCGCGGTGTCGAAACGACCGCCGCGGTCATGGGCGATCACGGCGTTGACGTAGCCCTGGTCGCGGATGCGCGCGGTGAGGGCGCGGGTATCGATGCCGGTGATGCCGATGATGCCGCGGGCGGTGAGCCAGCGATCGAGATCGCGGGTGGAGCGGTAGTTCGACGGATCGGTGATCGGTGCCCGGAGCACGCAGCCGAGGACGCCCGAGCGCGCGGCCATGTTGACCGTCTCGATGTCGTCGTCGTTCGTGCCGACGTTGCCGATGTGCGGAAACGTGAAGGTGACGATCTGGCCCGCGTAGGACGGATCGGTGAGGATCTCCTGATAGCCCGTCATCGCGGTGTTGAAGCACACCTCACCGACCGCGTGGCCGGTGGCGCCGACGCCGTATCCGGCGATCTCGGTGCCATCGGCGAAGATAAGACGTGCCGTGGCGACGGGGGCTGCCCAAGCATCCGCTCCGGCAAGCTCTTGTAGACCTGTCATGAACCAACTACCTCTTGCATCGTTGGAACGGGCGCGATACACGCGCCGCGTTCGACGACAGCGACCAGGCGGTCGTTGTCGGATCGCGAACACCGACGATGTCGAGGCGATCAAGGTCCGGACGCTAGGCCATGAAGAGGCGTGCGTCAACGTGTGATCTGCGTTCCAAACACGTTTGTTATCAACAACTTATGCCAGTCGGGACGTATTGTCGCCGATGGGAGCAGCAGCTATCGTGCACCATCCGTCATTCTCTCTGACGAGACCGGCCATGCGGGACGAAATCAACCGAGCTCTGAAATCGGCTGTCGTGGATCACGACAAGCGCCGCGCCTGTACGCTGCGTTTGATCCAGACCGCGATAAAGGACCGCGACCAGGCGGCTCGGGACCGCGGGCTTGAAGGGATCGGAGACCGCGAGGTCCTCGATCTTCTCGTAAAAATGATCGAACAGCGCCGGGAATCGGCCGCGAATTTCGAATCTGCCGGCCGGATCGATCTGGCCGAGCAGGAGCGCCAGGAAATCGGGATCATCAAGTCCCTGCTGCCGGCGCAGCTGGACGACACCGAGATGCGCACGGTCTGCGTGGAGGTCGTCGAGGACATCGGCGCCCACGGCCTGCGCGACGTCGGCCGCGCCATGGCGGCGCTCAAGCAGCGCTATCCCGGCAAGATGGATTTCGGCCGGGCCAGCTGCGTCGTGAAGGACCTGCTGCGCTGACCGGCGCCTCGGCGATCACGATATCCCCATAGTTTTCCACCGAAATCGTGTCGCCAGCCACCGTCGATGGGATCGGCGCGCTCGATGGCGCTCGGCAGTGGACCCCGGGGAACAGTTGACGCACTGTGATCGACACAAGCCGAGCGGGGATGCCCCGGTGCGGCGCAGCCGTGCCTCGGGTTCGGCTCCGCACTAGCGGCATGACGGCCAGGCGTACGGGCCTTGGGACCATATCGCGGGGCGAGGGCGGACATTGGGTCCGGGCCGTTGCCTCGTCGCGCTTGCGGCGAGCGGAGGGTGGCCTGCTTCAGGCCCTATCCCTCAAGCGGGGACCGGCTTTTCGCCCGCATCCCGCTAGAATGTGAGAATCGGTCACGATGAATGGCGCGGGGTCCTGTCATCCCGAGGCCATCGTGATCCAGCGGACCGGGTTTCGATGAGATTTCCGCCTGAGTTCCTGGACGAACTGCGCAACCGGCTGCCGCTGTCGGAGGTGGTCGGGAAGCGTGTGACCTGGGACCGGCGCAAGTCGCAGTACGGCAAGGGCGACTACTGGGCGTGCTGCCCCTTCCACGAAGAGAAGTCGCCCTCCTTCCACGTCGATGACCGCAAGGGCTTCTACCACTGCTTCGGCTGCGGCGCTTCGGGCGACCACATCCGCTTTCTCACCGACGCCGAAGGTCTGAGCTTCCCCGAGGCGGTCGAACGGCTGGCCGAGCAGGCCGGCGTTCCGCTGCCGACGCCGGATCCGGCCCAGGCGCGCCGCGACCAGGTGCGCGCCAGCCTGACCGACGTGGTGGCGCTTGCCGCCCGCTTCTATTCCGAGAGTTTCGCCTCCGACGCCGGGCGCGAGGCGCGCGCCTATGCGGAACGGCGCGGCCTCGACCGCGAGACGATCGCCACCTTCGGCATCGGCTATGCGCCGGGTGGGCGCGATGCCCTCAAGCGCTACCTGATCGGCCACAAGGTCGAGGAAGCGCAGATGCTGGAGGCGGGCCTGGTGATCCGCCCCGACGACGGGCGCGCCACCTACGACCGCTTCCGCAACAGGCTGATGATCCCGATCCACGACCATCGCGGCCGCATCGTCGCCTTCGGCGGGCGGGCGCTGGGCGCCGACCAGGAGCCGAAGTACCTGAATTCGCCGGAAACGCCGCTGTTTCACAAGAGCGCGGTGCTGTTCAATGCCCACCGGGCCCGCGCCGCCGCCCACCAGGCGGAGGCGGCGATCATCGTGGAGGGCTATCTGGACGCGATCGCCGTCTACAAGGCCGGCATCCCGCATGTGGTGGCGAGCCTCGGCACGGCGTTCACCGAAGAGCAGATCGCGGCCATGTGGCGTCTCGCGCCGGAGCCGGTGATCTGCTTCGACGGCGACAAGGCCGGCACCGCCGCCGCCCGGCGCGCCGTCGACCGCATCCTGCCGCTGATCGAAAGCGGCCGCTCCTTCAATTTCTGCTTTCTGCCCGACGGCAAGGATCCCGACGACCTGATCGCGATGTCCGGCCGCGACGGCTTCCTGGCCGAGGTCCGCCGCGCCAGGCCGCTGGTGGACGTGCTCTGGGAGCGCGAACTGGTCGGTGCCCGCGTCGATACGCCGGAGCGCAAGGCGGCGCTGGAGGCGCGTCTGGAGGGCCTGATCGAGGCGGTGAAGGACACCCGCGTCCGCCGCCGCTACCACTTCGACATGCGCGGGCGCCTGGCTGAGCTGTTCCGCGGCAACGATCGCCGCGGCAACGACCGACGCGCCGGCGGCAGGGGGGCGCCGCGCGATCCCGCGGCCCCCGGCTCGGTCATGCTGGCCGGCGCCGGGCCGACCGACACGGATCTCGCCGAGCTGGAGCGGATCGTGCTCGGGCTGTGCGTTGCCTATCCGCGCTTCGTCGATGCCCATTGGGAGTGGATCGACCGGGTCCGCTTCTCCTTCGATCCGCACGAGCGCTTCAAGCGCACGCTGCTGTCGCTCGCCATCGACGAGGGCGAGATCACCCCGGCGCGGCTGCGCGTGGCGCTCGAGCCGGGGCTCGACACGCTGCTGGGCGAACTGTACGGGCGATCGGGCGGACGCGGAGAGCGACTGTCGCATCGCTTTCCGATTCTGGCGTTCGGGCCGCCCGACGGCTTCGTGGAACGTTGCCTGCTGCACTTCCTCGACCGGTTGGAGCTCAGGGTGCTGGAGGGCGACCTCGATGTCGACATCGCCCAGGCCGACGAGCACCTCACGGCGGAGGGCGAGGCCCGGATCCTGGCGCTGTCGCGCGAGCTGGTGCGGCGACGCCAGGCCTTCCAGGACGAGGACCGCGACCTCGCCGATCAGGCCAAGGAAATTCGCGGTGCCCACGTGGCGGCGGAGGCTGACGGCGGCCCCGTCATGCCGGCCGCGGGGCTTTGAAATTGGCCCGGCGATTCGCAACAACCGATTCAGTCTGCTTGCGAAATTGCTGGGCGACGCTATGTAAACGGTTCCGATCAGGGTCGGATCTCGAGGATCGACGGATATTGTCAGTCCGGAAACCGAATCGCGGCAGTCTGCTGCCGCCGACCGTTCCGGACGGCGACGCAATCACGGATCGACGAGGCGATGGACCGGCCGCTCCCCCGCGGACGGACCCCTCGGTCGATGTAACAAATGGCACCCTTTGCAGGGGGCGGCGGGCACTGCCTGCGGCCGGCAAGGCAAGGAGAACTCGGCATGGCGACCAAGACGACGGAATCCGAAGCGACCCCGGACGCCCCGCCGGAGACGAGCGATGGCCCGCTTCTGGATCTGTCCGACGCCGCCGTCAAGAAGATGATCAAGACCGCCAAAAAGCGCGGTTACGTCACCTATGACGAGCTCAACGAAGTCCTGCCCTCCAACGAGGTGACCTCGGAGCAGATCGAGGACACGATGGCCATGTTGAGCGACATGGGCATCAACGTGGTGGAACAGGAAGAGGCCGACAGCGACGAGGCCGCCGACGAGGAGGAGTCCAGCGACCTCGTCGAGGTGGGCTCCCAGGCGGTCGCCAAGACGACCACGACGCGTGAGCCGGCCGAGCGCACCGACGATCCTGTGCGGATGTACCTGCGCGAGATGGGCTCGGTGGAGCTGCTCTCGCGCGAGGGCGAAATCGCCATCGCCAAGCGCATCGAAGCCGGTCGCGAGGCGATGATCGAGGGCCTCTGCGAGAGCCCGCTCACCTTCCAGGCGATCATCATCTGGCGCGACGAGCTCAACGAGGGGAAGATCCTCCTCCGCGACATCATCGACCTGGAGGCGACCTACGCCGATCCCGAAGGCAAGGGCGCCCAGGAGGCCGGCGCGTCCGATGGCGAGGCCGACGGCAGCTCTGCCAGCGGCGACAGCGACGACAAGACCGAGAGCGGCGACAGCGACAGCGACGACGGAGACGACGACGAGTTCGAATCCAACGTGTCGCTGTCGGCCATGGAGGCCGAGCTGAAGCCGAAGGTCCTGGAGACCTTCGACGCCATCGCCGACAACTACAAGAAGCTGCGCCGCCTGCAGGACCAGAAGGTCGAGAACCGGCTGCAGCAGAACAAGTCGCTGACGCCGAGCCAGGAAAAGCGTTTCAAGAAGTTCCGCGAAGACATCATCGTCGACGTGAAGAGCCTGTCGCTCAACCAGAACCGCATCGATTCGCTGGTCGAGCAGCTCTACGAGATCAACAAGCGGCTGATGGGCCACGAGGGCCGGCTGATGCGGCTCGCCGACAGCTACGGCGTGAAGCGCGAGGACTTCCTCCAGCAGTATCAGGGCTCCGAGCTCGACCCGAACTGGATCCGCCGGGTGGCGAGCCTCGCCAGCAAGGGCTGGCGTCCGTTCGTTCAGGCCGAGAAGGACGGCATCCGCCAGCTGCGCCAGGACATCCACACGCTGGCCACCGAGACCGGCCTGGAGATCACCGAGTTCCGCAAGATCGTCTCGAAGGTCCAGAAGGGCGAGCGCGAGGCGCGCATCGCCAAGAAGGAAATGATCGAGGCCAACCTGCGCCTGGTGATCTCGATCGCCAAGAAATACACCAACCGCGGCCTGCAGTTCCTGGACCTGATCCAGGAGGGCAACATCGGCCTGATGAAGGCGGTCGACAAGTTCGAGTACCGCCGCGGCTACAAGTTCTCCACCTACGCGACGTGGTGGATCCGGCAGGCGATCACCCGCTCGATCGCCGACCAGGCCCGCACCATCCGCATCCCGGTCCACATGATCGAGACGATCAACAAGATCGTGCGGACCTCGCGCCAGATGCTGCACGAGATCGGCCGCGAGCCGACCCCGGAGGAGCTGGCGGAAAAGCTGCAGATGCCGCTGGAGAAGGTCCGCAAGGTCCTGAAGATCGCCAAGGAGCCGATCAGCCTGGAAACCCCGATCGGCGACGAGGAGGACAGCCACCTCGGCGACTTCATCGAGGACAAGAACGCGGTCCTGCCCATCGACGCGGCGATCCAGTCGAACCTGCGCGAGACTACGACGCGGGTTCTGGCCTCGCTCACCCCGCGCGAGGAGCGCGTGCTGCGCATGCGCTTCGGCATCGGCATGAACACCGACCACACGCTGGAAGAGGTCGGCCAGCAGTTCTCGGTCACCCGCGAGCGCATCCGCCAGATCGAGGCGAAGGCGCTGCGCAAGCTCAAGCACCCGAGCCGCTCGCGGAAGCTGCGTTCGTTCCTGGACAGTTAGGTTTGCCCCTCAGGCCGAGTTCGCTCCGCGAACCGGCTCCAGGGTGGGCGGCCTGACCGGCCGGCGCGCGGTCGCGCGCTGGTGGGTGTGATGCGGCGAACCGTCTAGTTATAACCGTTTCCTCTAAACCACATCGGATCACAGCGGGCCGCACTGCGAAAGGTGGCCAGCACACGCCTAATCTGATGCGGGACTTCCCGCGTGTGGCCTTTCCGTGCTTTTTGTCCCCGGCGTTGGGGTGAAAGGGGGCGTCTTTGGAGGAAAATCCGCCTGAACTCTTTGACCGTGAGGGGCTAAAAAGATGGCTTAGTGGCAAGTCTCCTAGCCTCACAAAAATATTAGTCGCCCGAGCAATGCTGCGTGCGTTTCCCGCGGTTTTGCCGATGTCGAGTGGACTTGAGAAGCAGCTTTCGTTTGTCGGTACCCAAGACTTGCTCTTTGGCTGCGTGAAGTCCGCATTTTTAGCGTGGGTTTCGGTTTATTATCCAGATAGGGATTTTCCAGACCGCGCCAGTTTCGATCTATTCGTGGCGGCTAGGGGTAGATCTGAAACTATCCAAGGATTTTCAAGAACTTTTCCGGATTTGTTCGATCCGAATGTCGCCTCTCGCGCGATAGAAAATGCTGCAGAAATCGATACCCTTGCTCGAGTAAAGTCGACAGATGCGTTGTCGATCTACGATGCGGTCCGTGCTGCGCCAGCTTGGAAAGCAGTAACGGAAGATGCTCGGCGTCTATCCCAGCTTGACGGGCACAAAAGGGTCGTTTGTTCTCCGCTCTGGCCGAGGAGTAATGCCGAGGGGGCTGGCATTTGGATGGGGCCGCCCGAGTGGGCATTGGCGCGACTCGCAGCGTTTGAAGAAAGCGATCTCGTTCAGAATGGTTCATGGGGTATTTGGCTAAATTGGTATAGGGGCGTTTTGAGGGGTGACCAGAACCAGGGGAAAGCAAGCGCGTTCGGTGAAGAAGCAGATTTAGAAATAGCGGGTCAGCCTGCGGTCTTCTGGAATAGGGATCCTGATGATGCCGTCGCGCAGATCGCTGCGATAGTAGCCAATCTAAATCCGGTAGATGCCCACGAGATCGGCGCACAGGAGGGCGGGTTCGTCTTCACCGCACGTGATGGCGAACTCTCCCATGTTCCTAGCCTGCCAGATTTCGATGAGGTCGCCGATAGAACGCAGGAAAAGCTATTCGTCCGGCTCAAGAGCCGTCTCGAGCGTTTTCGGCAATCGATGCAAAACAGCCTTGGGCGTTATCCTGTGCTTGGAGACGTCCTTGAAGACTACGCCAGAGCGCTTGCGGTTAACGAACTCGCTGAACTGGAAATCGACGAGCTTTGGCTCAGCGGTGTCGGGTTGATCTCTCAAGCGCGTGCGTTTGCCGCGCTCGATGAGACCCGCCAGGTGACGGAGCCGTTGGAACCGGAGCAGCAAGCGCTCCTTGGCGAGATTGCGCGCTTGCACGGTGCGTTTGTGATGGGGTTTGAGGCCGGAAGGCGACTGGCCGAGCGCTCACAAATTCCGCTGCTTACGCTGACCTGCCCCTGAGTTTTTCCTCCACCTGGAGTTAGAGTCCGGCCTCGATCGAAGGACGGACAGATGAAGCGGAAGCGATTTACGGAAGAGCAG